>JAQCJI010000100.1 GCA_027593175.1 Bacteroidota bacterium
CATGATTCCAAGAGATTAAATGAAAAAGCCCCAAAAAACTAAACAAGATAGATACACAAAAAGCTTGCAGCAAACAAGCTTTCCTTGGAATTAAATCAAGAAGGTTTGGTAAAGAAGTTGAAAGTCCCGTTTGGGAGAGGGAGGGGCAGATTTAGCAGGAAAATCCACTTGGCTTATTGTGAAAAAATCTACTCCGAAGACAAAAACCTGAAGAAAAGAGAGGGTATAGTTGAGATTGATCTGGAGATCATACTGGCTTATTTGGAAATCATCTTCAACTTGAAGGTGCTGGGTTTTATTTTCACAGCAGCTACTAGGGTCTTCTGTGGTAGATTGACTCTCTTCCTCTTCGCTAGCTGGAAGTTCCATCCCGCAATCTAGATGCTTCTCCACAAAGCCAATCGAAGAATCCACCTCATGTCCCATGCACCAATGCGTGGTCTTTGCCATTCCTATAGTGGAGAATAGCAGAAATAGAGCTAGGATTAGTGATACAGTGGACTTCATTTGGCAAATATACGGATTTTTTTATGTAAAGGTTTAATCTACACGCATTTAGAAATATCCTCCTTGGCTAGTAAGTATTCTATTATTTTAAACTTACTAGAAATCCGGCCTTCAGTACCGCCCTTTTGACGTCTTCCGCTACCAGTTTTTCCGTCTCAACGGTAAGCGTACGATCAGGGTCTTGAAGATCCACGCTCCAGGTCTGTATGTCTTGCAGCTCGTTCAGCTTGGGGCCTACTTTGGACAAGCAATTTCCACATTGAATATTGGTTTTGAAAACTAATTTTTTCATATATAATCTATTGATATATAATATATTGTGTTCAATTAATTAAAATATTGGTTTAATATTTTTTAGTATAAAATATCCAACCGGTAAACTCAATCTATACGCTGGGATTTTAGCCTTAAACTATTGCCAACCACAGACAAGGAGCTCAGTGCCATTGCCGCACTGGCAAGCATGGGATCTACCAAAAATCCAAAAAGAGGATAAAGTAGACCGGCAGCAATTGGGATACCGATCAGGTTGTACACAAAAGCCCAAAATAAATTTTGACGGATCCCGTTTACGATCAGCTTAGATAAGCGTAAGGCTTGGGGAATTTTAGCTAAATCAGAGTTCATCAGGGTGATTTTGGCTACATCTAGGGCAATATCCGAGCCCCTACCCATGGCAATGCTCACATCGGCTTGCGCCAAGGCTTCTGCATCATTGATTCCATCACCTACCATGGCTACCACATGTCCTTTCTCTTGAAGGGCTTTAATAAAATTTGACTTATCAGCAGGAAGGCATTCGGCCTGGTACTGTATTATACCTACTTGTTCAGCTATTGCTTTTGCAGGATAAACCTGATCTCCAGTGAGTAAATAGACCTCAACTCCCATTTTTTTGAGGCTTTCTACCACCACCGGGGCATTCTTTTTCAGTTCATCCTCTATCCCAAGTACCGCTAGCAGGATGGTTCCGTTGCTTAGCCATATCAAGGTCTGCGCCTTTTCTTCCGCCTTTATTTCAATGTCAAGTGGACCTTCAGGCAAACTAACTCCTTGCGCTTGGATCCATTTTTTGGTACCTAAAAAATAAAGTATTCCCTCAATACGTCCACTTATTCCAGCTCCTGGGATATTTTCGAATTCTTCTACTACGCATTTGGATAGGTTTTTTTGATCCAAAAAGGCAATAACAGCTTCCGCCAGTGGGTGGGCTGAATTGCGTTCCAAGGCGAGGAGTAGGGCTTCAATTGCTGAAGTATCCAAACCACTTTCTTGGCTATTTGCCCAAAAAGCACTGACTTTTGGCTTTCCTAGTGTTAGAGTCCCCGTTTTATCAAGAACTAAAGCAGTAACCTGATGTCCGAGCTCGAGGCTTTCAGCATCTCTGATTAGGATTTGCTGTTCTGCTCCCTTACCCATACCCACAATCAATGCCGTAGGTGTGGCTAATCCCAAGGCGCAGGGACAGGCAATAACCAATACCGAAACAGCGGAAAGCATTCCATAGGAGAGCGCATTCTCAGCTCCAAAGAACATCCAGAGACTAAAGGTAAGTAGTGAGAGAAGGACTATTATGGGTACAAATATGCTTGAAATCTTATCTACTAACCGTTGAACAGGGGCTTTGCTACCTTGAGCTTCTTGAACACGTTGGATGATTTGGCCGAGTAGGGTAGTGCTTCCAATCTTTTCAGCGACTATCTCCAAGCTACCTTTTTGATTGAGGGTTCCTGCAAAAACAGAATCTCCAGGGCCTTTAGCGATAGGAAGGTATTCCCCACTGAGCATGCTCTCGTCGAGGTAGCTTTTTCCTAGAATTACTTGACCATCTACAGGAATTTTTTCTCCAGGCTTTACCAGGATACGGTCGTAAAGCACAACCTCCTCCAGACGAATTTCTTCCTGCCCACTGGAAGTCAAGCGCGTCAGGGTTTTGGGTTGTAGACCTATCAGTTTTTTTAAGGCAGTTCCCGTTTAGCTCGTTCCTCGAGCATTTTGCCTAGGGAAACAAATACCAAAATCACCGAGGCGGCCTCAAAATAGACCGGAGGATGAATGCCTTTGCTCAGCCAAAATCCTGGAAATAGCGTACTAAATACCGAAAACAGGAAAGCAATGGAGGTACTTAATGCTACCAAGGTATCCATATTGGCTTGCCCATGTCTTGCAAGCTGTACTGCACGAACGAAAAAATGCCTTCCAAAATAAAATAAGACGGGAATGCAGAGGAATAAACTAATCAAGCGGCCAGGCTCCCATTCCATAAAAAACATTCCCAACACAAAGATGGGGAGGGTAGCGATTGTGGCACCTAGGGTTTGTTTTTTTAATTTTTGGTACGTGTTTTCTTGTGCTTCACTGACAGATTCAAATACTTCCCTGGTACTTATCACTAATCCGTATCCGACCTCTTGGAGTGCTTGGTCAATTCCTTGGGAGGTAATTCGCTCATCCCAAGTCACCAAAGCACTCGCCGTGGCATAGTTGACACTAGCCTCTTTAATCCCTTCTGTATGCATCAATATCGTTTCCACGCTAGAGGCACAGGCTGAACAGGTCATTCCAAGAACTGGAAAGGTTTGTTTGCTAATTTTAGGTTGAATAGAAGTCATAGAAAGGGATACTACGGAAAAAGTCTATTTCAAAGACTTAAGTTCCAAAACCTACATTTTTACCAATTGGAAAATAGGAAAAACAAAAACAAAAGCTTTTCAACTAAAAAATAAGAGGAGATAACTCAGGTGATTCTCAAATGAGCAGCCCGGTTTCCTTACATTTCAAGGATCTGCTGTATATCTTTCGAAGATCCAAATAGAACTAGGATATCTCCCTCTTGGATTTTAGTATCTCCATTAACTACGCCTACTACCTTTTTGATGACCGATTTTTTACCCAGCATATTGGTACGCTCCATCTCGTGAATAATAGTGATGACCGTAACCTTGTATTCTTTACGGAGATCGGTCTCTTCCAAGGTCATCCCTACGTAGCGCTCTGGAGTTTTTACTTCGATGACATTGTAGTCACCGGATATATCCAAAGAATCGAGCACATTTTTCATTTGTAGACGCTTAGACATACGGTCGGCAGAATCTTCTTCGGGGTGTACGATCTCCGATACACCGATGGCCTTGATGACGGTCTCGTGTACATCATTGATGGATCGGCTAATTAATCGTGCCACATTAAGTTGTTTAAATATAGCTGTCACCATGATGGAGTCGCCTACATTTTCTCCGATGGTGACGATGACTGCATCACAGTCTTTGTAGGGTAGGGTTTTGACGGCAAGACTGTCAGTGGCATCCATGAGGATGGCATGTGTGATTTTGTCTTTAACCTGTTCAATTATTACTTCACTGGAATCTACGCCAATGACTTCGTGCCCCATTTCAGTAAGTTTGGTGGCAAGAAAACCACCAAAATTACCCATTCCTACAATGATGTATTTCATATCAATTTGATTTTAAGAGATGAATACCGCTTCCTGCGGATATTTGTAACGCAGCGAGCGGGTTTTTCTGATAAATGCAACTAGTATGGTTAGGGTACCTACCCTTCCCAAAAACATGATGATAGAGACCACTATCTTGGACGCAGTAGTCAATTTGGCCGTAATGCCCAAACTTAATCCTACCGTAGAAAAGGCAGAAAAAACCTCAAAAGCCACATCGAGCATTGCTAATTCAGGATTGAAAAACAAAACCAAAAATACGCCCAATCCGATCACAATAAATGATAAAAGTATTACAGCAAATGCTTTTCGTACGGTTTCTGGATCGATTTGACGCTTAAATACTTCCACTCGGTCTTTGCCTTTTGCAAAACTAATAGCATTTAAGATAGCCACAGCAAAGGTGTTAGTTTTCAATCCACCGCCAGTAGAGCCTGGAGAAGCACCAATCCACATCAAAACGAGGTAAATCAGCACGGTTGGGACAGCTAGCTGCGTCATGTCTACGGTATTGAATCCAGCGGTTCGTGGTGTAACGGATCCAAAAAATGCGGTTACAAATTTTGGATAGCCATCCAGACCGGCTAAAGTATTATTTTGCTCAAATATCCAGTAGGTTGCAAACCCTACGATCAAAAGAATCCCTGTAGTTGTCGTTGTAATGCGCGTATTAATGTTAAACACCCGAGGTGTGTGATGGTAAAAGGAATCCTTCCTTGTAAACACTTTATACCAATTATTGCTTATCCGTTTGGCCATTTGGGCAAAGGAAACCATTACTGGGAAACCTATTCCTCCTACAATAATGGAGAGGGCCAATACCAAATGAACATGGTAGGAGGTTCGGAAACCTACTTCATAAAGCCCGTTGGTGAGTGTTGAAAAGCCGGCATTACAAAAGGCAGAAATAGAGTGAAATAAAGAGAAAAATAAGCGCTCGAAGTTGTTGTCAAAAAGCCTTGCATCGATTAGGAAATAAATGAACAAACCTACTAGTAACTCAAAAATGACTGTAAATAGTATAATTTTAATTAAGGTGGAGCCCACCTTTCCAATATTGTCCTCATTGATGTAGTCTTTAAGAAAAAGTTGACTTTGTAAGGATTGGCCTCCTTTAAAGAAAAAGCCAAAGAAGCTGGTAAAAGTCATGATACCTAACCCTCCCAGTTGAAACAAGATCAAAAGGATGGTTTGGCCAAATCCTGTAAACGCAGTGGCAGTATCGACCACAATCAATCCCGTCACACATACCGCTGAGGTTGCTGTAAAAAAGGCATCTATCCACGTAATGCCCTGCACGGTAGCATTAGGGAGTTTAAGAAGTAGGGTACCTACTGCTATTAGAAGCGAAAAGCTTAATATAAAGATCAATGCGGGGTGTAGTGACATTTTGTTAACCCCTAAACTAAAGCGACTCAGCTCAATGAAAAAGAGAATAGAAATTAGGATGCTGGTGAGAAGTGACTCATAGGCTTGGAACCAAACCCAACTTTCTATCCACCCGAACTGAATAAAAGAAGAAAAATGAAGTAGAATCGTTAAAAAAACCTCTAGTTGTTTTCTGCCAAGGCTCGAATCTTTGGAGCTAAAAATAAGCCGATATAAATAGTTTTGCCCTAAGACAAAAAAGGCAATTCAATACAGCAAGCTATGGATTGGAAAGATAGCT
>JAQCJI010000024.1 GCA_027593175.1 Bacteroidota bacterium
AAATCAGGGCAGTAAAAAGACAGGTTAAGCTCTCTTCCAAATCCATTCGGGCCCTAGCCATCGCCCCAGAAAAAAAACACTTAGCCCTAGGATTTAGTGACCACAGCATTCAGGTACTAGATCTCGCACAGGGTGCAGTACCTATTGCTCGTCTTGAGGGTCATAGCAACTCTGTTTTTGCATTGGGCTATAGTCCTAGAGAAGAGGTGTTTGTCTCAGGAGCAAGAGATGCCTGTTTAAAATTTTGGAGTATAGACCCTTATTTACTCGAGGAAAATGTAGTGGCGCATTTGTATGCTATTAATTATTTATCTTTCCGTGAAGACGGTAAATATCTAGTGACTTGCTCCATGGATAAATCTTTAAAAATTTGGGATATGGCAAGTCGTAACCTAGTAAAAGTCATCGATAAAGCTAGAAATGCAGGTCATGGAACCTCTATAAATAAAGTCTTTTGGAGTACTTATTCTGGTGTTATTGTGTCGGTTTCGGATGACCGATCGATAGTAATTTGGCAAATTGAAGCACAAACCTTATGAAAATTTTCCCTACCGCCATTCGGCAAAAAGTATTTGAATCCTCTTTTAGAGGCTATGAAAAAAAACAAGTCACAGATTTCCTAGAAGAAATGAGTGTGGCGATGGAACAGATCAACCAGGAGAACCTGGAGCTGCGAAGCCGCTTGCAACAAGTAGAAGGGGAAGCAAAGCGCCTCAAGGATGTGGAAGATTCCTTGTTTCGAACCCTTAAAACTGCTGAGGATACTGGGGCCGCTATCATTACCGAAGCTACCGAGGCTGCAGATCAAATTATTGCAGAGGCCAATCAAATCGCTGAGCAATTAGGGAACGATTCTTCAGAGCAAGCGAGATTGATTACCCAAGCAGCAGAAGAAAATGCTAAAGAAACTATGCGGACTTTATCCGAAAATCTAAAGGGGCTAATCAAGAGCTATGAAGGCTTAGTTGAACAGCGTGAGGCCTTGGTCAAAAGTTTACGAAGATTGTCACAAGATGCCTTAAATCAAATTGATCTTTCCGAAACGCACTTCTCTCGAATTGATGCCAAAGCCTACCAGCGTACTACTGAAGAGCTATCCCGTTCCAATTATTTTTCTGCAACAAATGCAGCTGTACTTGCTGCAGCAAGTAATCCAAGTCCAATTCAACCTGAAGAAGCTAGAGTGGAACCGCCGCAGGAAGAAGCTCAGTCGGTCGTTGTTGAAGAAAAGGTGGAGGTGGAGAGTTTCGTTTCCGAGGAACTAATAGCGGGGGATTTTCCCACAGAGGAAGAAAATATTTCTTTGCATGAAGAAGAATCTGATTCAGTAATTCATGAAGAACAAGAGAATTCAGTAGAAGAATTGGCTTCCGAAGCAGATCAAGATGAAGAAGTTGAAGAGGAGATGGAGCTAGCTGACGAAGAGCTAGCTCAAGTAGAAAATAAAGCGTTTGTAGAAGAGTCGGAGGAGGAAAATGAGCCAGAGGAAGCTGCCGAAATTCAAGCTGCAGCAGAGGATATGGAAGCGTCAGAGAATCCTTCAGCTGAGCTAGACGATCAAAAGAAAGAATGGGAGGGTAAATCTTCCTCAGGATCATTTTTTGATCAATTCCATTAATGGGCAAGGTAATGTTGGAGGGTATGGAGTTTTTTGGGTACCATGGCGCGTACCCTGAAGAGAATGTGCTAGGCAACCGCTTTAGGGTAGACTTAGAGCTTCATACCAACTTTAAGGTCGCTATGGAGATGGACCTTCTGGAAGGAACCATTGACTATGCGCAGCTCTATAATTTAGTAAAAGCCCGTATGAACCATCGGGTCAAGTTGCTCGAGCATCTGGGCTATTGTATCATTAAGGATATCCTAGCAGCTTATCCTGAGGTAAGCCAACTCCGTATTACTCTCAAAAAGCACCAGCCTGCCATCGGTGGCTTGGTTGATTTTTCTGGGATTACCCTTTCCTATCCAGAAGATTTTTCTTGAGGCAAGGATGTATACCCGAGCGGAACTCTCGAAAATTTATACTGAATTTTGGATAGCTTTTGGGCATTACATGAAGCCCATTCCGAATGCGAAAGGGAGCAGAATCAATTGGCCCAATTACAAGACAGGTGTAAAGGATATTTATTTCAGTATGCGCGCAGAGCGAAATCATACCACCATAATCATTGAATTAGTGCATGCTGATCTAGAAATGTAAGAGTTGGTGCTGGATCAATTTATTCAACTAAAAAATATCCTTCAAGGATGCTTGCATGAGGAGTGGTCCTGGAAGTTGCATGCAGCAAATAAACTGGGGCAAATTACCTCCAAAATAGAATGTGTTTTGGATGGAGTCAATGTTCTCAATTCAGAAGATTGGTCTAGTATCATTTCCCTTCTCAAACCGAGAATAATAGCTTTGGATGATTTCTGGGATCATGTAAAACCTGGTTTTGAAGATTTTTAGGCCCTAGTAACTTTAGGGCTTCTTTATTTTTAAAAAATTAAAGGTCGTGTCGCTTGGGGATATTTGGGTTGGTAAATGTAAATCCTTGCGATTCATCCCCCTCAAAAAAATCTAACTGAATCCCCATCAAAAACATCAGGTGTTTTTTTTCAATGAGCACTGGGATACTTTGAATTTCATAGCATTGGTCTTCAGGTTTTAATTTATCAAAACCCAGGGCAAAAGACATGCCTCCACAGCCCCCACCTTTGACGCCTACCCGCAGAAAATAATCTTTGGGAATATTCTTGGTAGCCATGATGTGCTTGATCTCAAGGGCTGCTTTGGTCGTTATTTCGATTGGAATCAACATGAGCTGAAAAGCAACAAGTCTATGGATTAGTTCAACTTAATTTGTAAAAATACTAGTTTACTCAGTTTTTTGGCAACAAAGAATTACAGATATTCGGATTAAAATCAAGATATGACCTATCTTCTCGAACTTTTAAAAATTTTGCTTCCAGCTGCCGCAGTTCTATATGGAATGTATTTGGTGGTAGTTTCTTTTTTATCCAAGGAACAGGAGAAATTAAAATTGGATTTAAGGAGCCAGCAAGCGCAAGTAGTTCTTCCCATTCGTCTTCAGGCTGCCGAACGGCTTTGCATCCTGCTGGAGCGCATTACTCCGGCGCAAGTGATCCTTCGGGCTATGCCTGGACAGTTTTCAGCGGAGGAACTGCACCATCACCTCGTCTCGGAAATCAGGGAAGAGTTTAACCACAATGCTAGCCAGCAAGTATACTTCTCCGAAGACACCTGGGATGCAGTGCGAATTGCAGTCGAGGAGGTGATCTCTCGTATCAATGTGAGCCGTCAACAATTAGATGCATCCGCTTCCGGTGTTGATTTAGCAAAGGTAGTTTTAACCCAGTCTTTTGACCGTAAAAATGATCCGATCGCCCTGGCAATTCGTAAAGTTAAGGCTGAGGTCAGCCTCTATTTTTAACCTAGATTTTCACAAGATGCACAAAGCCATCGGCTGAGAAAGCATGAACCTAAATTGGGTAAAGACCAAATTTTATTGAACCAATTTCAAAGGACCTAGGTTGCTTGTTAAATTCTAAACGATGAAATCTTTGCGCTACCCCATCACCTCAAAACTGCTTGATGGAGGATATTTTTACCCCGAGTTCGTTGAATTTACTAAACGCCTAGTACAGGAAAATCGCACCACTGGAGACAATCAAAGCGAGGAATACCTAGCTTATACGAGCATGTCTTTGCAACGTATGCTCAAATGGAATAAGACAAGCAAGGTGTCTGAGGCCTTGGAACTGTTGATCCAGCAGGTCAATCGACCACAAGTTTGGCTGGTGATTACCGAAACTTGGTGTGGAGATGGAGCTCAATCGATTCCTCATCTGGCTAAACTTGTGGATCTCCACCCCAATATTACCCTCAAAATTATCCTTCGGGACGAGCATCCGGATTTGATGGATGCCTACCTGACCCAAGGTTCTCGATCTATTCCGAAGTTGGTGGCCATGACAGCGGACCTACAAAATGAACTTTTCACTTGGGGGCCCAAACCCAAGCACCTGATTGAGTGGCATAGAGCCTTTAAGCAAAATAAGGAAGGGTATTCTTATTCAGAATTTTTGAAAGAAGCGCACCTTTGGTATGCTAAAAACAAACAGAAAGACCTAGAGAGTGAAATCTATCCGTTAATTTCTTCAACTTTGATTCCATGACTATTGCTTTGATTTCTGGAACCTCTGGATTAGTAGGGATGCAGTTGCTGCATCAATTACTGCGGAATCCTGCTTACAGCTATGTACTAAGTGTAGGGCGAAGGAGCCTTGCGTTGAAGCATGAGAAATTGCTCCAAATCGATGGGGACTTGAGTAAATTAAACGCTTGGGCCTGGGAAGATAAGATCAATGCGCAGTCTTTGGGAGGAGCTTACCAGACTTTGGTAATGGCCTTGCAGGAAAAAAAGGTGGATGTACATGCTTTCTGTAGTTTGGGTACGACCATCAAGCAGGTGGGGGCTAAGGATAAATTTTATGCAGTAGATCATGATTTGGTGATTGAATTTGCTTCCTGGTCCAAAAAATTGGGGGCCACTAAGTTCTTGTATGTTTCTGCAATGGGTGCCAATCCCCATTCTTCTATTTTTTATAATCAAGTAAAGGGCAAAACTGAAGAGGACTTAAAGGCTTTGGGATTTTCATATCTGGGAATTTTCCGTCCTTCACTCTTACTCGGTGCTCGTCATGAATTTCGTTTTAGTGAGCAAGTGGCCACCTTTTTTATGATGCCTTTGAGTTGGCTGAAGCTAGGAAATAATATTCGTCCCATTCGGGACCATGTGGTTGCCAAATCTTTGGTGAATGTGGCGCTCAGCGATTCAAAAAGCAGTGTTTATTGCTTTCTATCTGGTAAAATGCAAGAATTAGGAACATGATCGCAGTAATTCAACGAGTTTCAGAATCCGTCGTTACTATCAATGAAAAAGTCAAATCCAAAATTGGAATGGGATTAGTGGTTCTTTTGGGAATAGAAGAGGCAGACGGAAGGGAAGACATCGAATGGCTAGCAAAAAAAATAGTCAACCTTAGGATTTTTCCAGATGAACACGAAGTGATGAACAGGAGCCTTCTGGATGAGGGTGGAGAATTGCTGCTGGTGTCGCAATTTACCCTGCATGCAAGCACCAAAAAGGGCAATCGGCCTTCCTACATCAAAGCAGCAAGAACGGAGATCGCACTTCCCTTGTACGAACAAGCGATAACTGTCTTCGAGGTAGAATTAGGCAAGTCCATCGGTACAGGTACGTTTGGTGCAGACATGAAGGTGAGCCTGATCAACGATGGACCCGTTACCCTGCTTATGGATACCAAAAACAAGGTCTAAAAATCCTAATTTTTAGGAGGTAAAGCTCAGCCTAGAAGTGCTTCCAGCCCTGAGCTTTGATCTGCACGGCCGTACCACTTTTGGTAACCAGGAATTTCCCTTCTTCAGCTTTCGTGATATGCCCTATAAAATGCACGTCTGGATGTTTTTCCAGTTTATCAAAATTTTCCTGGTCTATCGTAAAGAGCAACTCGTAATCCTCTCCACCATTCATAACACAGGTGATGGGATCGAGGTTAAGTTCAACGGCCGTATCAAAGGTTTGCTTGTCGATAGGGAGCTTATCCTCATAAATGGTAGCTCCTACGCCAGAGGCCTTGCAGAGGTGAAAAATTTCTGATGCCAGCCCATCGGAAATGTCTATCATGCTACTCGGCACTACACCCAGTTCACGGAGTTCATGGATGATATCCATTCGCGCATCGGGACGGAGCTGACGGCCTGTTACAACCGTATATTTTTCCAGCTCTGGCATCATGTCTGGATTGGAGAGAAATACCTGCTTTTCTCTTTCCAAGACTTGCAGTCCTACCAGTGCGGCACCTAGGTCGCCGGTCACGCAGAGAATATCATTTACTTTGGCGCCTGAGCGGTAGGAGAGCTGTTCTTTCTTTGCCTTGCCCACCGCAGTCACAGAGATCACAAGCCCAGTTCTTGAGGCTGTGGTATCTCCTCCTACCAAATCCACTCCATACTGCTCGCAAGCAGCGTATATTCCTTCATATAACGCATGGACTGCTTCTACCGAAAACCGGTTGGATAGGGCGATGCTTACCGTAATCTGGGTAGGAATGGCATTCATAGCGGCAATATCGGATACATTAACCGCTACAGCTTTGAAACCTAGGTGAGGGAGGGGAGTGTAGGCAAGGTCAAAATGCACCCCTTCTAAAAGTAAGTCTGTGCTTATGACGGTTACTTGATCTCCTTGATCGAGTACAGCTGCATCATCACCTATTCCTTTCAGGGTAGATGTATTTTTGACTAGAGCACCTTTTGCGAGCTGATCGATTAAGCCAAACTCTCCCAATTCACTTATTTCAGTTCTTTTCTCAGACATGCTTTCGTATTTATGGCTGTAAAGGCGATTTATTCTAGATTTAAGGCTGATTTTCTACTATTTTTCTGGGTTAGGATCTTTTTGACACAATTCCACCAATACCCCATTGGTGCTCTTGGGATGCAAAAACACTACAATCTTGTTGTCGGCGCCTTTTTTAGGCACTTCATTTAAAATCTCAAAACCTTCGGCTTTCAGTCGGGACATTTCGGCATAGATATCTTCCACATCAAAAGCAATGTGGTGGATGCCTTCGGATTTTTTTTCGATGAATTTGGCAATGGGAGAATCGGATGAACTGGCTTGAAGTAATTCGATTTTGGTTTCGCCTACCCGGAAAAAGCTTGTTTCAACACCCTCAGAGGCAATAGTTTCTGATTTATAGGGAGCGCTTCCTAGTAGCCGTTCAAAGAGCTCGTTGGATTTTTTTAGGTCTGCGACCGCAATTCCAAGATGTTCGATTTTCCTCATGCCATTAATTTGTATCTTTGTTTGAATCTTTTTCTTCTAGTAGTAGTTTAAAATGGAAGAATCGACAAACTAAAGTGTAAAGATATAAAGATATGATCACCGTTTCTGACAAAGCCAAAGAGAGAATTCTTGAATTGAAAAAAGAAGAAGGGAGAATGGAACAAGAGAATATTCGCGTCTCTGTGAAAGGTGGAGGCTGTTCGGGTTTGATGTATGAGTTGGACTTCGATGCGCAAGTAGTCGAAAGTGATCATGTATTCGAAGACAAGGGAGTTAAAATCTTGGTTGACAAGAAAAGCCTACTGTATTTAGTTGGCACGACCTTAGAGTTTTCCGATGGGCTCAATGGAAAAGGATTTCAGTTTGTAAATCCCAATGCCAACCGTACCTGTGGATGTGGAGAAAGTTTCTCCGTCTAATCTATCTAGAGCACAAAAACAAAAACAGTTTCAACCAGCTGCTTTTTTTGTAGATAGTCTCAAAATATATCTTCTTGCCTACTCCATTTTTTAGGGCATTGCTTACCTTTATTTCCGATTTAATTCGATACATCCAAATGGAAACACCCATCAATACCATTCCTTTAAATGATCTTCACGCTGCTTTAGGAGGTAAAATGGTGCCTTTTGCAGGCTATATGATGCCTGTTCGCTACAGTTCAGATATTGAAGAGCACCTCTGCGTTCGTCAAGGGGTAGGCGTATTTGATGTATCCCACATGGGTGAATTTTTTGTGGAGGGACCTCAGGCCTTGGCACTGGTCCAAAAAGTTACCTCAAACGATGCGTCAACTTTGGTGATTGGGCAGGCACAATATTCTTGTTATCCCAATGAAGCGGGGGGAATTGTAGACGATTTGATTGTTTACAAAATGGCGGAGGAAAAGTATATGTTGGTGGTCAATGCCTCTAATATCGAAAAGGACTGGGCTTGGATCAATGCGCACAATACCATGGGAGCAACCCTTCATAATGCATCTGAGGAATATTGTCTTTTTGCTGTGCAGGGACCAAAAGCTGCTTCAGCTATGCAGCCTTTGACCCCTGTGCCTCTTTCTGAAATCAAGTTTTACCATTTTGAGATCGGTGAGTTTGCTGGGATTGCTGATGTGATCATCTCAGGAACAGGATATACTGGTGCGGGTGGTTTTGAGATTTATGTTAAAAACGTCGATGCGGAGCGAGTTTGGAAAAAGATTTTTGAAGCAGGTGCGGCATTCGGTATTCAGCCTATTGGGCTAGGTGCTCGAGATACTCTGCGTCTGGAGATGGGCTATTGCTTGTATGGAAACGACATCACAGATACCACCTCTCCGATTGAGGCAGGCTTGGGTTGGATTACCAAATTCACCAAAATCTTTATCAACTCAGAAGCTTTAAAGCAACAAAAAGAAGCTGGAGTGAGCCGCAAGTTGGTTGGATTTATCATGCAGGAGCGAGGCATTCCTAGAGGACATTACCCCATTGTGAATGCTGCATTAGAGGTCATTGGAGAAGTAACTTCTGGTTCACAATCTCCTAGCATGGGACTTGGAATCGGGTTGGGTTATATTCAAACTGCCTACAGCAAGGTGGGTACGGAGATTTTTATCCAGATCCGAAACAAAAATCTAAAAGCACAGATAGAAAAACTTCCGTTATACAAAGGGTAATGCGATCTATTGAAGTTTGTTTTAGTCCAAAGTTGATCCACTTACACGAGGTAAAAGGTAAGCTTGTGGTAGTTGTGGATATTTTTAGAGCAACCTCTACCATGGTGGCTGCTTTGGCCCATGGGGTGACGGAGATTCTGCCTTTTGCAGACTTGGAAGCCTGCAGAGAGATGCAGAAACAGGAATACCTTATTGCTGGGGAGCGAAATGGTCTGACAGCTCCTGGTTTTGAATTGGGAAATTCTCCCTTGGCCTTCACCAACGGGAAGTATGCAGGGCGGAAACTGGCGATGACTACGACCAATGGTACCTTGGCCATCGAAAAATCAAAGGGGGCAGCGGAAATTTTAGTGGGGGCTTTTCCAAATTTCCAGGCTACGGCCAATTATATTCGGTCCAGAAATCTAGATGTAGTGATTCACTGCGCGGGATGGAAGGGACGGTTTAATCTAGAAGATTCCCTGTTTGCTGGGGCACTGGCGCAGGAACTGGCGGATAGCCATACCAATGCCGATGATGGTGCCTTGGCCATGATTTCCTTATTTTCAAAAGAAGGGCCTCAACTATCCAGTTTTCTTGCTCAGGCCTCACACGCCAAGCGCTTACAGAACCATGGAATTGAAGCAGATATTGACTTTTGCTTGAGTTCAAACCTGTATACTCAGGTGGTTGGAGCAGATAAAAAGGGAGCTATGGTGGTATTTTGAGAGGACTTAGCGCCTAGGTTACCGCAATTTCTCGTTGTCTTGGTGCCGATTTAGGTCTCTGCTATTTTTCTTTTCCAAATTCTTCATTAAGGCCTCCGTTAAGTTCACGCCGGTTTGGTTGGCTAAACAAATCAAAATCCAAAGGACATCGGCAAGCTCGTCATCCAATGCTCTTCCTTTGTCAGACTCTTTGAAAGATTGTTCCCCGTAAGTTCGTGCCATGATTCGCGCCAATTCTCCCACTTCCTCCATGAGTAGTGTCATGTTGGTCAGTTCATTGAAATACCGTACCCCAACAGTTTGAATCCAGTTGTCGACTAACTTTTGTGCTTGCTCAAGTGTAAGTTCATTTTTTTCCATAAGTTATTTCAGCTATTCAAATATAGAACCCTAGCACTCACGAATCCCAAACCAAATACGCTACAAAAATACTTTTCTTGGTTTCGCCTGATGTCAAAGCCAAATTACACCAAATAAGACTACTTTTAAGTCAAGCCTTACCCGAGGCAAAAGAAGTCATCAGTTACCAAATTTTAGCCTTTAAAACCACAAAAGTGCTGCTTTGCTATGCGGTTACTAAAGGGTATTTGGGGTTTTATTCGACCTCTTCCGGGGTTGAACATTTTAAATCTGAGTTGGGGACCTAGGAATACTCCAAGAAGTCATCCAATTCCCTTATGTCCAAGAGCTGCCAGAGACCTAATCTTTTGAAGAGCTCAATTTTGAGGCCAAGAAGCTACCCAACGAGCAGCTCCAAAGAAAAAAATTAAGAAAGGATTTGCTGTAGGCAGAGCAGGAACGCATCGAGTTCCTCCTTGGTGTTGTAGATGTGGGTGGAAATGCGGATTGCATTTACCCCTCCTTCGGGTATCTCTCGAATACGAAAGCCTGCATTGCCAAGCGCATTTCCACAGGTTTGGTAACTCATATTTTTTGGGCGGAAAGAAAGAAGCGAAATTCGTGATTCCTTTTCCACAGGGGTGAGGATATTCAGTTTGCTAGACATATCAGAAAGCCCATCCAGCAGGTATTGATTCAGGGTTCTGAGTCTGGCTTCGATGTTAGATTTCCCAATTTTAGCGTGGAATTCGGTGGCGGAAACCATGCCGACGGCGAGGGATTTGCTTTGGGTGCCGTAGTCAAATCGCCTGGCGGAGGGCACATAGCCAGTTAGGGTAGGAGGGCTCACGGTCATATCCCAACCGGTATCCGAATGTCCTCCAATCATTATGGGGCGAAGCTTTTCTAAGGATTCCTCTCGGACATACAGAAAAGCGGTACCACTGGGTCCCAGCATCCACTTGTGGAAGCAGCCTGCATAAAAATCACAGCCTAGTGCGTGGAGGTCTAGATCAAAAGTACCTGCTCCATGTGCCCCATCTATGGCAGTGAGAATCCCGTGAGTTTGGGCCAATTTGCAAATCTCCTGAATAGGGAATACAAGGCCCGTGGTGCAGGTAACATGGGGTAAGGCGATAACTTTTGTTTTGGGATTGATTAGTTTTTGAACTTCAGTCAAATTTTCTTCTTGTGTTCCTTTAGGTTCAAAAGTTTGAAGGACGATGCCGTCAAATTTGGCCCTATTTAGCCAAGGGAGAGCATTTCCAACATGCTCGTGGCTGGTAAGTATCACTTCATCTCCTGCTTGCAAGGGGATGCCCCAGGCTAGAATATTGATACCCTCAGTGGTGTTGTGGGTGATGGATAATTCGGTGGGTTTTATTCCAAAGAATTGGGTCAGCTGAATTCGCTCTTGATCCGAGTTTCCATATTCTCCACTGGTATTGATGTCTCGATTGCTTTTTTCGATTGCATCGAGCACCGAAAAGGGCGCAGGACCAAAGGTACCGGTGTTGAGGTAGGTGCGGTCAGTAGTGAGGGGGAACTGGCTTCTTATCGCTTTCCAGTAGGCTTCATCCTGCACATATCCCGTAGGGAATGGCGATCTTTTCTCCTGGGGAAAGGAAAATCCAGCTAATGTGGGTAGGCTTATTCCTAGCCCGAATTGCTGGAGAAAGGTTCTTCGACTGCTCATAGGTAACTTCTAAAGTAGGAAACTAATGAATATCTGTCGGATTTGGAATCCTTTGATCAAGTTTTATAGTTCTCTGATTGCTTAGGGCAGCGCTCCCAAGGATTTTACTTCAGTTTATACATGGCCCTGCTGTTCTTATTATCCCAGCTTAAGATACTTATTAATGCAGGAGGGCACATCCTGTTCGTAGTGACTGACATAGATAAGAGTCATCGGAGAATGCAGCAGGATGGCTTCGACAGTTTCTCGAAAAAGTAGGCGCTGCTGTTCGTCCATTCCCTGGGAGGCCTCGTCCAGAATGAGGAGCTGAGGGTTTTTGATCAGTGCCCTTGTGAGCAGGGCCCAACGCTGCTGTGCAAGGGTCAGGTCGTGAAAATACACTTCGGCTAGGTGCCCTAGCTTAAAGAAATTCATCCAGGAATTGGCGAGGGCTTTTTCCTCTTCCCTCGCTTTTCTAAATAATCCCATGGTATCCGTAAATCCGGAAAGAATGACTTTTTGAAGGCTTTGGTTTTTTGGAAAGAAGCGGCCTAGTTCAGGGGCTACAAATCCTATGGGTCGTTTGAGGTCCCAGATGCTTTCGCCCGAACCCCTCCTTTTACCAAATAGGGAGATTTTCTGGGAGTAGGCTTGGGGGTTTTCTCCGATGAGTAAACTAATTAGCGTGGATTTTCCACTTCCATTTTGTCCAGCAAGCCTCCACTGCTCACCAGCCTCCACCTTCCAGCTGAGGCCGTCCAGTATGAGCTTATCTCCGTAACGTATGCTGACTTGATCTAAATCCACTACCGTGCCTTTGGGGCGAGGGATAGCAGGAAGGAGATGTAGCAAAAGCGACAGGTCCCAAGGTAAGTTAAATCCTATTGAAATGGGGAAAGAGTAGTTTTTCCTCTCCCAGGTGCTAAGGGCTCCACTTTCCTCTAGCCGAGCCACCTGGGTGATTTGTGAAGGAATTTCTTTCGAGTTAGTTGTGAGGAGAATATGTACGCCTTGGTGGATACATTCTTCTAAAAAATCACCAAAGGCATCCCTACTTTCTTGATCTAGCCCTGTTAGGGGCTGGTCCATCAGGTAAATTCGTGGCTGTTTTAATAGGCCTAAAGCAAGTGATAGGCGCCTCGTTTCTCCATTAGAGAGGGCAAGTACGGATCGGTTGATTAAGTGTTTTAATCGAAGGAGAAGTACTACTTTTTCTAAGGTCCAAGGGCCAGGAATAGAGCTGGAGTTTTTTTGAAGGTAGGCACCAACTGCTAATGTATCGTCAACTTCTGCACTGTTGAAGCGCTGCTGGTAGTAAAAGTTTTGGAGGCCGGAAGTATTGCGAATTTGATAGTCTTGTGAGATCAGTGCCATCAAGTCACGGAAAGCATGAACTTTGCCATCTTTATTTTTTTGCTGAGCATAAGCTGTAGCAAAGGGTCTTTCGACAATTCCTTTTTGGAGGATGGTTCTCCCAAGAAGGGTTTCTAAAAATCCTGTTAATGCCCTTCCCGAATCTCCAAAAACTGCCCAATGCTCGCCCTGCTTCCAAGTGAAGTGCAGGTCTTCAAAGAGAGGAACTCCTCGATAACGGACCTGTGCAGCTACAACATGAAGGAGGGTTCGGTCAGACATGGAGGGTAAAAGTGAAGAGTTTTAAGCAGGTAGAATAAACAATTTGGGCGAAATTTAATTTTTAAAAATACTCAAATTAATGTCTTATTATAAATTGATTTTAAGATTATTATTAATTAATAGTTCAAGTGAATTAGAATCTAAATTAATCAATTGGGTAAGGAATAAAAACAAAGCTGGTAAAGGGGCCGTCGATGACAAACAAGCAACAAAATTCATCGGCATCTTTGTAGGCTTTGGTAAATTCTTCTAAAACTTCCTCGGCTACTAGGCCGCGTTGCACAAACTCATCCACATAGGTGATGAAGTAATTCCAATCCAAGTTTTTCTCTGCTTTGCCGATAAAGATTTTGCCAATGGGCTGCATGTCTTTGCTAATAGGGAAAATAGGAAAGTCAGAAAATCCCTTGGATCGAACCTGGTAGGAGGCTTCTTTGAGAATATCACAGACTTTAATAAAGTCGCTAGTGATGGTCCCTAAGTATCTACCACTCAGTTCGGGGTCGTTGAAATCAGATATCATAGTTTTAAGGTTAATCGTACCACATTTTCCACATGGTAGGTTTGAGGAAACATGTCAACAGGCTGCACCTTTTCCACTTGATATCGCTCTCCCAATAGGGCAAGATCTCTCGCCTGAGTGGCAGGATTGCAAGAAACGTAAACAATCGCAGGGGCAGCAATTTGAAGCAGTATTTCAATGACCTTTTCATCCATTCCTGCGCGAGGAGGATCGGTAATGATCAAATCTGGTTTGGCATGGTTGGCAATAAATTCGTCCGACAAAATAGCCCTTATGTCTCCCGCATAGAAGAGGGTGTTTTCGATCCCATTCAGCTGGGAGTTGAGCTGAGCATCTTCAATAGCTGCAGCCACATACTCCACTCCAATCACCTGTTTGGCTTGCTTCGCCACAAAGTTGGCAATGGTACCTGTACCCGTGTAGAGGTCATACACTACCTCATCTCCTTGGAGCTGGGCGAAGTCTCGAACGACCTTATAGAGTTCGTAGGCTTGATCTGAATTGGTCTGGTAAAAAGATTTAGGGCCGATGCGAAATCGTAGTCCTTCCATTTGCTCCTCGATGTAGGGGAGGCCGGCAAATGTAACTAATTCCAAATCGTGGAAAGTTTCGTTGCCTTTGGTGTTTATCACATAGAGAAGGGAAGTGATTTCAGGAAAACTCTCCTCCAAAAAAGTCATTACTTTAGAAATTGACCCTGGGTCATTTTCTCCAAATTGGACAATGACCATTGTTTGTCCTGTGCTGGTGGTACGTATGATCAGGTTTCGAAGGACGCCAACCTGATTACGGATTGCGTAGAAGGAGATTCCATTTTCTCGAGCAAAAGTCCGAAGGGCATTTCGTACTGCATTGGAAATACCACCTTGCAAATAGCAGTGCTCGATATCGATGATTTTATCAAACATCTTGGGGATATGAAAGCCCAAAGCATTGCGTTCTAACTCTTGGTCTGAATTGATTTCTTCGCGGGTCAACCATCGGGAGTTTGAAAAAGTGAAATCTAACTTATTGCGGTAGTATTGGGTATTGGCAGAAGCTAGGAGTGGGGCAACTTCCGGTATAGGTACTTTGGCGATTCTTTCAAACTGGTCCACCACTTGTTGCCGCTTGTATTGCTGCTGCAGTTCGTAGGTGATATGTTGCCATTTGCAGCCCCCACAGGTGCCAAAATGAGCACAAAAAGGTTCGATACGATCTTTGGAGTAGCTATGAAAATGAATAGCTTCACCCTCTAGAAAAGAACTTTTGCCTTTAGTAATCCGAACATCCACTACATCGCCGGGCGCCACATTGAATACAAATACGACTTTACCTTCGTGGTAACCTAAGCATTTGCCCTCTGTGGCTATCCGTTCGATCGTCACTTCGGTAATTACCTTGTGTTTCATTTTTCTGGACATGGCAGTAAAATTAGAAAAAAAGGGGCAGGTTTGGACCACAAATTCCTAGCTAGACAAGCCTTGATGCCACAATCCTCTATCTTACTCCTTTCTTTCTTGCATTTTTCTATCTTTAGGACCAAATGTCAGGTATGAATTATACAAATAAAGTGGTCCTAGTCACAGGAGCAACCTCCGGAATAGGAGAGGCCTGTGCCTCCGTTTTTGGTGCAGCCGGAGCCAAATTGGTGATTACGGGAAGGAATGCTCAGAAACTAGAGGAAACAGCAGCAATGCTACGCGCCAAGAATTTTGAGGTGCTCCCCATTTTGGCAGATGCAGGTGCTGAGGCCGACAACCGCCGCATGGCTGAAGAAGCATTGGCTCATTTTGGGCGAATAGACATTTTGATCAACAATGCCGGCATCTCCATGCGGGCCCTTTTCCAAGATTTGGATTTGGAGGTTTTTCGCAAGGTAATGGATACCAATTTCTGGGGCACGGTCTATGCAACGAAGTATTGTCTGCCTGCAATTTTGGCTTCTAAGGGTTCCATCATTGGGATTTCTTCCATCAACGGGTATCGTGGTACCCCAGCACGAACCGCCTACACGGCCAGCAAGTATGCGATGAATGGATTTTTTGAGTCTTTGCGAACCGAGGTGATGAAAAAAGGTGTAAACGTGTTGGTAGTGGCCCCTGGCTTTACGGCCTCCAACATTCGAAATACAGCCTTGACAGCAAATGGGAGTTCTCAAGGGGAATCCCCACGCGACGAATCCAAGATGATGAGTTCCAAAGAAGTAGCTAACCATATCCTTCACGCTACTTCCAAAAGAAAGCGAGACTTGGTCTTAACTACCCAAGGAAAGCTTGCTGTATTTTTAAATAAATGGATACCAGGGATCCTGGATGGAATCGTCTACAAGCAGATGGCAAAGGAAAAAGACTCTCCTTTCACCTGAATCCAGGTGTAGAGGTTAGATGTAGCCTACCAGCCTATAAACGACCAAGCCAATCCATTCCTTCACCAAAACCTGCCAATTGGCTATCGCTCCCAGCCCTGGAAAAAGGAGCGATGGGAGGTCATACTTTATGTCATGACTGTAGTAATCCACTGGAAAGGGGATGGTTTTGAGCGCTACTTTGTCAAAGCATTTTTTCGATCGAGGCATGTGGAAGGCTGAGGTGATCAATAGAAACTCTTGAGAGGTCGAGATTCCATTTTTCTCTAAAAATTCTTTGGTAAACACCGCATTTTCGTGGGTATTCACGCTTTTCTCTTCAATTAGGATGTCTTTCTCGTGCATTCCAGTCATGATCAAAAAGCGTTTGAGTAATTCGGCCTCAGAATAGGAATTGGTAGGATTCAAGCCTTGCCCTCCTGTGATTAAGATTTTCTTAATCTTTCCCAACCGATAGAGCTGTAGCGCGTGGGTAATGCGGTCGGCTCCTTTGCTGAAAAAGGTTCGATCAGCAGCGGTTTTATTCAAGTTTGTGACCCCTGTCAAGACTATGCCAATTTCAGTAGGTGGAATTTCGTCAAAGGATTTGTAGGCTGGTTCCCAAGTCAGCATTGCTAAATTGGATAGGAATGGATTAGAAAATAAGAGAAGGAGCACAATTCCTACTCCTAGTATTTTTCTTCCGGTAGACTTGGGAGAGAAAAAGGCAGCAGCCAAGAGGAACAGAATGACCAGTGTAAGAGGCATGGCCAAAAAACTTAAAAATTGAGAGAAGTAGAAAAACATAGCAACTGCGGGTGAAACAGAAAAACTAAAATCCATGGGCAAGTAGATTTTTTCTATTCCTTTAGCTCTACTCCCTGCCGCAAGATTTTTACTCCTCAAATGTGCATATTTTTATTTTTTGTTTGTAAAAAATTGCTGGAGAAAGCTAATTTTGGCTATGCCTTCAGAACAACTCAATCTTATTCCTTTTTTAGAAAATTTAGCGACACAGTTGGACGGTACGCTCCACTGGGATTTACTTACCCAAACCTTGTATGCTACCGATGCTTCGGTGTATCGGGAGATTCCCTTGGCAGTGGCCTTTCCCAAAACAGAGAAAGACATACAGCGATTGATTCAATTTGCTACTGATAATGGTACCTCCTTGATTCCAAGGACCGCAGGAACTTCACTAGCAGGTCAGTGTGTAGGCAATGGAATCGTGGTGGATGTGTCCACCCACTTCAACCAAATCCTTGAAGTGAATGCCGAAGAGCGTTGGGTTCGTGTGCAGCCCGGTGTGGTGCGAGATGAGCTCAACCGGTTTTTGAAGCCTTTTGGTTTGTTTTTCTCCCCCATCACTTCTACGGCCAATCGTGCGATGATTGGAGGGATGGTAGGCAACAACTCCTCAGGAACTACCTCTATTGTGTATGGCGTCACCCGTGATAAGGTAATTTCATTGAATACCATTCTCAGTGATGGTAAAAAGGTGGTTTTCCGAGAGTTATCTATGGAAGATTTTAAGCGTAAGTGCGGACAAAAGGATTTGGAGGGAATGCTCTACCATCAGGTGCTTGAAGAGCTAAGTCTTCCTGAAGCCAAAGCAGAAATCCACGCCCAGTTTCCTAAAAAATCTATCCACCGTCGCAATACGGGCTATGCGGTTGACGAACTTTTAAAAGCTTCCCAATTTGAGGGATCCGAGAATTTCAATTTTTGCAAGCTCTTGGCAGGTTCTGAGGGAACCTTGGCGGTGACCACCGAGATTAAAATCAGTCTGGATCCTCTTCCAGATCCTATTGAGATCGTGGTTGCGGTACATTTTGAAAGTATCCAAGAGAGTATGAAATCTGCTCAGGTGGCTATGAAGCACCCGGTCACCGCAGTGGAGCTCATGGACAAAATCATATTGGACTGTACCAAGGAAAGCATAGAATATTCCAAAAACCGCTACTTCGTGGAGGGGGATCCAAAAGCCCTACTTATGATTGAGTTTAGAGGCAAGACCTTGGAGGAAGCAATGGCAAAGGGAGAAGCCTTGATCGCTGATTTGAAGGATTGGGGGTATGGTTATGCCTTTCCCATCATTGAACCAGAGAAAGTGGCTTCTGCCTGGGCTTTACGAGCAGCTGGACTGGGCCTTCTTGGAAATATCCCTGGTGACCCCAAGGCAGTAGCTTGTATTGAGGATACGGCGGTAGATATTGCAGACTTGGCTGACTACATCGATGACTTGGATACCATTTTGGAAGGCTTCAATCAAAGTCCTGTTCACTATGCGCATGCTGGGGCGGGAGAAATTCACATTCGTCCCATTCTTAACTTAAAAAAGGCCGAAGATGTAGAGGAGTTTTACCAGATTTCTCTTGCTTCAGCCAAACTAGTTAAGAAGTACCAGGGCTCTCTGTCAGGAGAGCACGGTGATGGAAGAGTGCGCGCGGCCTTTATTCCGATGATGGTCGGTGAGAAAAATTACCAGCTCTTCCGACGCATCAAGTACACCTGGGATCCGAAAAATATTTTTAATCCAGGCAAAATTGTGGATGCAGCACCGATGAACCAGTTTCTTCGTTACAAAGTAGGGATGCATACGCCGGATTCGGAGACGGTTTTTGATTTTTCAGCGGATGGAGGAATCTTGAGATTGGCAGAGAAATGCAACGGTTCGGGTGATTGCCGCAAGCTACCTGGATCAGGAGGGACCATGTGTCCTTCTTTTATGGCTACTCGAAATGAGCGAGATTCCGTCCGCGGCAGAGCGAATACGTTGCGGGAGTTTTTGACCTTGGACAAAATGGAAAATGCATTCGATCATCCCGAAATCAAGGAGGCTCTTGATTTGTGTTTGAGTTGCAAGGGATGTACGGCAGAGTGCCCATCCAATGTGGACATGTCCAGTATGAAGGCGGAATTCCTGTATCAATACCAGAAGACGAATGGGATACCGCTTCGATCTAGGGCTTTTGCTCACATTAATGAACTGAATCAGCTTGGATCATTGCTCCCTTTCGTGTCCAACTTTTTATTAACCAATTCCCTTACAGGAGGGATATTGAAGGCTATTCTTGGTGTGGCTCCCAACCGAAATTTACCTGAGATCAGTTCTGTTAGCTTGCGGGAATGGTATAAAAACAACTATGCCATCCTTCCTGCACCTGCCAAGATGATCAAGACTGTGTATTTTTTTGTAGATGAGTTTACCAACTACAACGATACCCAAATCGGAATCAAGGCCATCTCCTTGCTTAAGAAGTTGGGCTACGAGGTCAAAGTAGTGAATCATGAGGAAAGTGGTCGCTCTGCACTCTCTAAAGGATTACTTCTCAAGGCGAAGAAACATGCCGAAGCCAATGTGCGCATTTTTGAAAATTTGATTGATGGCAACACCCCATTGATTGGCTTGGAGCCTTCAGCAATTTTAGGTTTCCGTGATGAATACCCACGTATTGTGGGCTCAGAATGGGTGGAGGGAGCCAAAAAGCTTAAATTTCATGCACAGCTTATTGATGAATTTTTAGGAAAGGAAGTTGCCGCAGGTAATATTAATCCGGAAGAATTCACCACGCGAGCACAAAAAATCAAGTTGCATGGCCATTGCCACCAAAAGGCGCTGTCCTCACTTTCTTGGACACAAAAAATCCTTTCGTTACCAGTCAATTATGTAGTAGAAACTATCCCTAGTGGTTGCTGTGGAATGGCCGGCTCCTTTGGCTACGAGGTGGAGCATTATGCCGTATCTCAGCAAATTGGTGAGTTGGTTTTATTTCCAGCAGTTCGAAAGGCAGAGCAAGATACCTTGATTGCAGCACCTGGAACCTCTTGTCGTCATCAGATTAGTGATGGTACAGGTAGAAAGGCCTTGCATCCGATTGAGATTTTGTGGAACGCCTTAAACGCTAACTAAAGGATAAATCATTCCAAGTATCTTCATTTTCTGAAGGCTGACAATTCTTGTCAAATTACGGTTGTCAAAACAGGATTGCGCCTCGAGTTGGATATATTCGAGTTGAATTTTTTTCTATGGCAAAACCTTTTCTACTCTATAAGTCCTCGGCAGGTTCGGGTAAGACCTACACCCTAACCTTGGAATACCTGAAGTTGGCATTGAAAAATCCCAATTCAGGGTACCGACAAATTTTGGCGGTGACCTTTACAAATAAGGCCACGCAAGAGATGAAGTGGCGAATCGTGGAGGTTTTGGAGTGCTTGAGTAGGGAGGTGAAGCCAGATAAATCCTTAGACAAGGAGCTGATGGATCACCTGGACTTGGATGCGGAGCAGTTGATGCTTCGTGCTCGGGCCACACTGCTAAATATTCTACACGGTTACGGTCATTTTGCAGTAAGCACCATCGATTCTTTCTTTCAAAAAGTCATCCGTTCCTTCGCAAGAGAGATGGACTTGCAGGCCAAGTTTGATGTGGAGATGGATACCGATGCGGTACTAGAAAAGCTAGTGGATCGAATCGTAGAAAAGGTTGCGGATGATCCAGCTTTACGCAGTTGGCTGATAGCGTATGCGGAGGAGCAGCTATTGGATGGGAAGTCTTGGGATATTCGAGTTGGAATTAAGGGTCTAGGAAAGGAGATTTTTCAGGAACGGTTTAAAGCATTTCGTTCAATTTTTCAGGATTCTGTGGGGCAGGATGGTTTTTTACCTACTCTCAAGGAACAAATTGCGCAGGTGCGTCAGTCTCTTGTAACGGAAGGAAAAAGGCAATGGCAGCAGGCTGAAGATATTCGGGTTCTATTTGGGTTGGAGTGGACCGATTTCAAAGGAGCAAGTTCAAGTTTTGCAAGGCAATTTGGGAAGTTAGGGGATTCAAAAATGCCTTTTCCTGAGCTGACTGAAAAAAGGCAGCGGGAATTACCAGATTCAAGCAATTGGTTTACCAACGGATCCCCTCACGAGGCGGCCATCTGTAACGCCTTTGAAGCTGGATTGGGTGAGTTGCTGCAATCTTGGCCGGAAAAGCTCAAGCTATGGAATACCTATACCTCTCTTCAGAAGAACCTGAATGCTTTTGGGGTATTTCGGAATTTAATCGTAGAGTTGCGAGATCTTAAGGATGAGGAAGGGATCCTATTGATCTCAGATGTGAATGACTTTTTGGCTGAGATCACGCGGGAGAATGAAGCTCCTTTTTTGTATGAAAAAATCGGTAACCAGTACCAACATTTTTTGATCGATGAGTTTCAGGACACCTCTGAATTTCAATGGTTGAGTTTCAAGCCCTTGCTGCAAAATTCCCTTGCTTCTGGGCATACGAATCTTCTGGTTGGCGATGTGAAGCAATCCATTTACCGCTGGCGTGGTGGTAAATTGGAGCTTTTGCTTTCAGAAGTTCAAGAGCAGATTCATCCGGACTTTGTGGAAGTCAAGAATCTCAGCGTCAACTACCGCAGTTTGCCCGGGATCATAGCGTTTAACAATGCTGTCTTCAAGCAACTACCCGAGTTAATGGAGCGGGGGATGGAGAATCATTACAACTTGGATCCTGAAAACAAGCTTTCTAAAGCCTTTGAGGGAGTGGTACAAGAAGTCTCTGAATCTAAAAAAGATGAACCTTTTAAAGGCAAAATTCACCTAGAATTCACCGAGAAGAGTAGTTTGGAAAAACCCCTTGATGAGGAAAATGAAGAAGAGGAGGGCGTAGAATTGGGGGTATTGGAAAAGCTGCCGATCTTGGTGAAGCAGTTGCAGGATCAAGGTTATGCTTTGCGGGATATTGCTTTTTTGGTGCGGACTAACGGGCAGGGTGCTATTCTAGCAGATACTTTTATGGAAGAACAACGCACGCAAACAGGTACAGATTACCGCTTTGATGTGCTTTCAGAGGAGTCCTTGTTTATCGATAAATCCATTGCGGTCAAGTGTATGCTTGGATTTTTAACCTATTTGAGCGCTCCTTCTGACCGAGTTGCGTTGAAAACCCTATGGCAATACTATGCCTTGGTTCACAACATCCCCCTGAGTCATGAGCTATTCTACGTAAGAGATCTTCCTCTGGAGCTTCAAGAAAAAGAAAGCAAATTATTGCGGATGCAAGCAAGTTTCCAACAAATGCCTTTGATTGAACTGGTGGAACAGGGGCTTACTTTTCTTGGCTTGACACAAAAGCAACAAGATCTTAGCTATGTATCTGGATTCAAGGAGGCAGTCTTTGATTTTGTGAAGAAGAATCGCGCAGATTTACTTGGCTTTTTGGATTGGTGGGAGCTCAATAAAAAGAAGCGTACGGTAAAAATCCCAGAAGATCACGATGCGATGCGTATTCTAACCATTCATAAAGCCAAAGGACTTGAATTTAAGGTTGTGGTTATGCCTTTTATGGATTGGGGGATTGTATTCTCAGGTCTTCAAGCTCCAATCTTGTGGGCTCCATTTGAAGCGGAAAACGGCATGCAAACCGTGGTTCCATTGACGCACCAAAATCTTTTGAAAAAAAGCCATTTTGCTGGAGCATACGACGAAGAAGTTCGCTTATCCTATTTAGACTCGCTCAACCTGCTTTATGTAGCTTTTACACGTGCTGAAGAGGCCTTCTTTGGCTTTAGTACCTATTCTATTGCTAAATCTAAAAAGGAAATTTCTCCAACACGAACAGGGAATATATTGTATACCCTATTTTCGGGAGGCTTTCAGTTTGCGGATGAGGTGTGCTCTTCTTGGAATTCCGAGGCCTTAACTTTTGATTGGGGCCAATGGCTTAAAACGGTCAAAAACGATGACCATGAAATAATGCAAGTCCCATTGCTACGCTGGGATTGCATGGATTGGAAGTCCAAACTGAATACCAAGACCTATCCTTGGGATTTTTCTCTGGAAGGGATTTGTGCGCGTGAGCAGCGAGACTTTGGAGTCATTATTCACGATATTTTGGCTGATGCACAAGGTTTGGAGGATGCAATACGGCTATTGAAGGAGTATACTTTTGATGGCCGTTGGGAAGAAGATACTGCTGCACAAATTAAAGTGAAGTTGGAGCAGCTTTTTGCACTGCCTCAGGTGAAGTCCTGGTTTTACCCAGACTTGCCTGCACTAACCGAGCAGGGAATTTTAGAACCAGGTGGTACACAAAAGCGCCCAGATCGAATTCTAATTGCAAAAGATGAAGCTTTGGTGATTGATTTTAAGACTGGGGTGAAGCGTGATTCCCATGTGCTCCAGGTAAGGGAATACATGATCTTGGTTCAAACCTTGACCCAGCTACCTGTTAAAGGCTACCTCTGTTACCTTGAACCTACTGAAATTATTGAGCTATGACCCCTTTTTTGAAAGAGACAGCCAAAGCACTCTTGGATTCCGGTAGGGATTTGAAAGACATTCGTCTGGTATTACCCAATCGTCGTGCAGGTTTATTTTTCACCAAATACTTGGGTGAATTAATCGAGCAGCCCGTATGGATGCCTGAAGTGCTAACCATTGAGCAGTTGGTGTACCAGTTGGCAGGAAATACGCCTACGGATGACCTCACCTTGGTGTTTGAACTGTATGAGCAATACCGGCAGTTACAAAAAGATCCTGAGCCTTTTGATCGTTTTTTTCATTGGGGAGAGTTGATATTAAAGGATTTCAATGACTTGGATCAATTCTTAGCTCCAGTGAAGCAGGTGTATGCATATTTGGCAGAAATCAAGGAATTCGAAACGGATCTAAGTTTTCTTACTGAGGAGCAACGGGCACTGATTACACAGTTTTGGAAGGCTTTTGCCCGTCAAAATGAAAAAGAGAAGGAACGCTTCCTTAAGTTTTGGCAAATTTTAGGATTGCTTTATCAAGGATTTCAGGAAAGGCTCCAGTCTACTAGATTGGCGTATGCTGGACAATTGTATCGGCGAGTGGCTGAAAACACAAATTCCATTGCTCAACC
Source organism: Bacteroidota bacterium (assembly GCA_027593175.1). GTDB lineage: Bacteria > Bacteroidota > Bacteroidia > Cytophagales > Cyclobacteriaceae > Algoriphagus. The sequence continues at coordinate 23,614 of JAQCJI010000024.1, forward strand.
AGACAAACAACTTGTTTTTGTAGGTTTTAATGCCTTTACATTAGCGGAAGAAAAGATAATTACGCATTTCATTCAGGCGCATGGGGCTGAGATTTTTTGGGATGTGGATAGGTATTACCTGGACGATCCATTACAAGAAGCAGGATTATTTTTTAGAGACTACATCAAGGATCCAGTTTTGGGAAAAACCTTCTCTGAAAAGATTCCATCTGAAATCAAAAAGAAGGGGGCTCAAATTCATACGCATGCGATTCCCTTAAAGACCAATCAGGCCAATTTGGTCGGAAAACTTTTGGAGCAGGTGAGCGCAGATGAACCATTAGAAGAAACTGTAATAATTCTCCCGGATGAGCAGTTACTTTTTTCAGTACTGCATCAGCTTCCAGAAGTGATCACCAAGCTCAATGTGACCATGGGCTATCCCATGCGAAATGCTCCAATTTATGCATTTTTAGATGCAGTTTTGGATTTGCAACGCTATGCGAAAAGTAAAGACGGGGTGGTGACTTTTTACCATAAACCTGTTTTAGATCTTCTGGCTTATGCCTATCTGCAGTCAGCTGATGCAGGTTGGGCCTCTGAAGCAACTCAGAAAATCCAGAATGAAAATTGGGTAGATGTACCCCAAGAACTAGTCAGCAAGGAAAATAGCCTATTTGCTTTGATTTTTCAAAAGGTAAGTTCGCATTCTCTCCTAGATTACTTGCTTGCAATTATTCAGTTTTTGGCAAAGGAACTTCAAGAGGATCCAACACAGAAAAGCTATTTGTTTCAAGCCTTCAAACAATTGAATCGGGTAAAGGAAATATTCGGTTCTACCGGCACTCAGGAGCTAAAAGTAGAGTTTTTGATTAATTTATTTCGAAAGCTATTTCGGGATCTCAAATTACCATTTGAGGGGGAGCCACTCCAAGGCTTGCAAGTCATGGGGGTTTTGGAGTCTCGAAATTTGGATTTCAAGAGAGTGATTATGTGCGATGTGAATGAAGGTAGTTTTCCTCCAGGCGGGGGAATTCAATCCATGATTCCTTTTAATCTGCGGAAAGCATTTCGTCTTCCTGTTCAGGAGCAAAATGATGCCATCTATGCTTATACCTTTTACCGCTTGCTGCATCGCGCAGAAGAGGTGCATTTGATCTATGCCACAGCGGGGGAGCAGGGCAAATCCAGTGAAATGAGCCGTTTTATCCAACAGATGCGGATAGAGCTTCCGATTGAAAAGCCCCAGTCTGTAATGGTACCTGTGAATCTGACGCCAAATCAGCCAATTACCCTGGAGAAGACCCCCGCCATGCTCGCATGCTTGTCACGATATTTTAAGCCTGTGGGTGGTGGAGAGGCGGAAAAGCGATTTTCAGCTTCTGCGCTCAACATGTATTTGGACTGTCGTCTGCGGTTTTACTTACGGTATATAGCAGAGTTGAAGGAACAAGAGGAAGTAGTGACTACCATTGATCCCATGACTTTTGGCACGCTGCTCCACCGGGGAATAGAACTTTTATATGCAATTCCTGAGGAGGAGGAATTTCGAGATATCGATGGGCATACCATTGATCGACTCCTGCCTCAAGTGCCTGTAGCAGTAGATACGGCATTTCGGGAGTTGTATAAAAAACAAGAGGGAGAGGAGCTATTGTTGACTGGGCAACTTCAAATTGCGCGAGAGGTGTTGACTAAGTATATCCAAGCGATCCTGAGTTATGACAAAAAGAACGGGGATTTCCGTGTGATCGGTTTGGAAAAAGAACAACTAGCCCATCTTTCGATCGAAACCCAGGGTGGAATTAAAGAGGTGGCTCTGGGGGGATTAATCGACCGGATGGATATCAAAGATTCGGTTGTTCGTCTTCTCGATTACAAAACAGGGAAGGACACCAAAAAGATACCTTCCTTAGTTTCCCTTTTTGATCGAGCCGACAAGAAAAGAAATAAGGCGGGGATGCAAACTTTTCTCTATGCCTTTTTTTACCAGTACCAACATCCGGACAACCAGCTTCCACTGAAGCCTGGGATTATTAACATCAAAGAAATCTATTCGGAAGACTTCAATCCATTCCTCCAATTGGAGGAATCTGAAGTGGTCGATTACCGTGATTTTGCAGCAGGATTTGAGCAAGGACTTCGAGTACTTCTGGAAGAAATCATGGATCCCTTGGTACCTTTCAACCAAACTGAAGACAAGAAAAAATGTAGCTTTTGCGCCTACAAAGAACTTTGTGGAAGGTAGAAGAGGGAACTGTAAAAGTTAGTTATTTTCTCTTCTTTTCTGAACTGAAATAGAGTGGGGGAGAAATGCGTGTAGTGCTATTTTTCTTGTAGAAATATAAAATCAGTTTGAGTTTTTTGGCTCAATTATTGAACAGTTTAAGTTTTAAAAGAAAAGCGAATGGAAGGATAATGGGTCTAGTTTCTGTTCTTTTTTTGGGTGACAAATAACCTAATTCAATCGAATTTGAGCCAAGATTCAGATCTGATCCTACTTCTTAAAGAGCCTCGTTTTATTATTTAATAATAGGATTCAATAAAATAAGTTAAAATGTTGATTTACAATATATTATATTATATTTAATCTTGTCTAAATTAGGTTAATCTAAATAATTTAGTCTAAACTAAAATAAAAATAAAGTTTAATTCTGCAGTTTTCAAACTTTTTTTAAGCTCCCTTTCCTTCCCTCTAATTTTGAATAAGTAAAGGGATATTTTTTTGTTAAATTATTTTTTAGTTTAAAAATCTTTGACTGTCCTCAGCTACTTAAAATTGATCTAATGGCCGCAAGGTTTTTTTGGAAAAACACCTTGGAATGGATCTTCATTTAGTTTGGGACTTGGATGATTTTTCTCTTTCAATTCTAGTGAGAAATCCGATTTATTGGACAAGGATTTTGTAAGACCGTGAGGAGGATTTTAATCGAAAGTAGAAGGAGCAAGGTAGGGTGATTGGGATCTCAGTTTACGGCTTTGCAGCCCCTAATTTTTAATCCTTTTTTCTAGGGTATCAAATGTTTATTTTTGGGTCACCCTTTAGATTTTATTCCTTATTTTTGAAATTCCGAATATCACTATGGCAGGACAGACCAATACGCAAAAGTATGTCTTTTCAAAAAAAATAGATTCCTTTTTCAAGGGATTAACGGATGTATGGAACTTTGTAAAGCGATTTTTTCAGGAGGTATTAGTTCCTCCGTACGAATTTAAGGCAGTCGTTCACCAGTGTTACCGTATTGGGGTGGAGTCTTTGCCCTTGATTTCATTGACTGGTTTTATTGTAGGTATTGTATTTACCAACCAATCTCGTCCGTCCTTGTCTGAGTTTGGGGCGACCTCTTGGCTCCCTTCCTTGATTGCGATTGCGATTGTTCGGGCTATGGGACCCTTGGTGACTGCCTTGATTGCTGCAGGAAAGGTTGGTTCAGGTATTGGTGCTGAAATTGGATCTATGAAAGTGACTGAGCAAATCGATGCCATGGAGGTTTCAGCGACTAATCCATATAAATTCTTAGTAGTTACCCGGGTATTGGCGACCACCTTTATGATTCCTGTTCTGGTGATGTACACTGACTTTGTTGCCTTGATGGGAGCATTTATCAATGTCAATTCCAAGGAATTGGTGAGTATGCCCACTTTTTTTATGCAGGTCTTTAATTCCATCACCTTTTTAGATATATTTTCTTCCCTCATCAAATCCTTGTTTTTCGGATTTACGATTGGTATGGTTGGATGTTATAAGGGGTATAATTCTTCCAAGGGAACGGAAGGGGTGGGTAGAGCTGCTAACGCTGCTGTGGTTGTTTCTATGTTCCTTATTTTTATTGAGGAGTTACTTTCGCTTCAAATCATTAACCTTTTCCGTATCAAATAGCCATGGATAATCGAGAAAAAGTGGTTGAGATCCGTGATTTATACAAAGCCTTTGGTGAGCTAGAAGTATTGAAAGGAGTGGATTTGGATTTGTACCGAGAGGAAAACCTCGTGGTTTTGGGTCGTTCTGGTACAGGTAAATCAGTGCTTATCAAAATCATGGTTGGACTACTTCAACAGGATAGTGGTAGCATGGAGGTATTGGGAAAGGAAATTTCTCGTCTCGGAGTACGCGAGTTGAATGAAATGCGATTAAAAATTGGTTTTTCATTTCAAAATTCAGCGCTCTACGATTCGATGACTGTTCGAGAAAACATGGAGTTCCCTTTGGTTAGAAACTTTAAGAATTTGACTAAAAAAGAAATTTCTCTTCGAATTGAAGAACTGTTGGATGCAGTTGGTCTTCCACAAACGATCAATCAAATGCCTTCTGAATTGTCAGGAGGACAAAAAAAAAGGATTGGAGTAGCTCGTACCTTGGTGCTCAATCCCGAGATAATGCTTTACGATGAGCCTACAGCTGGGTTGGACCCAATTACCTGTGTGGAAATCAACAACCTGATCAATGAAGTTCAGGAACGATACAAGACGACATCCATTGTAATCACCCACGACTTAGCTTGTGCCAAGCAAACTGGAGATCGGATGGCTGTACTGATTGAAGGTCAATTTAATACTTTTGGATCCTTTGAGGAGATTTTTCCTCATGCGGTGGATCAGCGAATCAAATCATTTTACGATTATAATTTTATCAACTCATGAACCAAGAAAATAAGCGATCCGTACTTGTAGGTCTATTTGTACTGATTGGAATTGTCATACTTGTGGCAGGCATCATGACTTTGGGAGGGCAGCAGAAAAAATTTATGAAAGCCATCCATGTCAAGGCGGTGTTTGATGATATTGGAGGCCTCCAGCCCGGTAATAACATTTGGTTTTCAGGTGTAAAAATCGGTACGGTTCGGAAAATCAAATTTTTCGGGGATTCTCAGGTGGAGGTTGAAATGAGTGTAGAGGAGAAAGTTGCTGAGTTTATTCGGAAAAACTCCAAGGCAACAATCAGTTCAGATGGCTTGATAGGGAATAAAATCATCGTCATTTATGGAGGAACAACCGATTATCCTGTGGTAGAAGAGGGAGACCGCCTAGAGGCAATCATGCCTTTGGATACTGATAAAATGATGGAAACCTTACAGGAAAACAATCAAAATCTGGTAGACATCACTGATGACTTAAAGGTGCTTACTGGTAAAATAGCCGCAGGAGAAGGAATTATTAGTGCTGTGTTGACTGATTCTATTTTAGCAGTAAACTTCCGAACGATTTTAACTAATCTGGAGCGGGCATCCACGAATAGCAACAACATGATTGCAGATTTGAATGTCTTCACAGGCAAGCTGAACAAAAAGGGTACCTTAATAAATGATTTGGTTACGGATACCTCCATCATTCCCGATCTAAAAGCTACGATTGAGAGCCTTCGCATCACCAGTGCGAATACCCAGGCGTTGTCCAAAGAATTTGCGGGCATTACGGATAAGCTCAATTCCAAAGAGAATTCACTTGGTATGCTCTTGAATGACCCGGAATTTGCTAAATCCTTGAAAAAAACAATGGAGAATGCTGACTCTGCCTCCTATAATTTGAATAAAGGAATGGAAGCCCTTGAATATACTTGGCCTTTCAATAATGGCTTTAAAAGAAAAATAAAGGAGAAAGGTGGAAATTAAATTTTTACTTTCAAAGCCTCCTTTGGTGGTGAAGAATCCATTATCCCTGCTTTTCTAGGATCCTCTCCCCCGCCTTCTTTTTATCTGATTTTTATTAATCTAAATATGCTTTCACAATTATGCAAGCTATAAATCCGACCACTACCCCTGCATGGACTAAGCTAGTTGAACTTTCAAAAAAACAACAAAATAGCACCATTGAAGCACTTTTTAATCAAAAAAATAGATTTGAGCGCTACAGCCGTAGCCTAGAAAATCTTTTGGTTGATTTTTCTAAAAACCGAATTTCAGAAGAAGTTTTCGAGGAGCTGCTGAACCTAGCTCATGAGATAGCCTTGCGAAAGGGCATTGACAGCATGTTTGATGGTCAAGTCATCAACCTAACCGAGAACCGTGCAGTACTACATACGGCCCTTCGCAACCGCTCTAATACCCCAGTCTTAGTCAATGGCCAAGATGTCATGCCAGAAGTCAATACGGTATTGTCCCAGATGAAGGCTTTTGCTACGAAAATTCATCAAGGAACTTGGCTAGGCTATACAGGAAAGCCGATCACTACGCTAGTAAATATTGGCATTGGAGGATCTGATTTAGGTCCTGTGATGGTGACAGAAGCGTTGAAGCCCTACCAACACCCTAATTTGAAGCTATTTTTTGTGTCTAATGTGGATGGAACACATATCGCTGAAACATTAAAGGAAGTTGATCAGGAAACCACGCTATTCTTTATTGCCTCCAAGACTTTTTCTACGCAAGAGACCATGACCAATGCATATACAGCTAGAGCTTGGTTTTTGACACATGCAAAAGATGAAAAAGCGATTACTAAGCATTTTGCAGCGTTATCTACCAATTCCGATGCGGTAACTGCTTTTGGGATTGATCCACAAAATATGTTTGCATTTTGGGATTGGGTAGGTGGTAGGTACTCCTTATGGTCTGCTATCGGACTTCCCATCGCCTGTGCTATTGGATTTGATCGTTTTGAAGAATTACTTTCTGGGGCACATGCCATGGATTTGCATTTCAAAAATGCACCATTAGATCAAAATATTCCAGTGATTTTGGCCTTAGTAGGAATTTGGAACACAAATTTTCTGGGAGCAAACTCAGAGGCCATCCTTCCTTATGACCAGTATTTACATCGTTTTGCCGCTTACTTCCAGCAAGGCAACATGGAGAGCAACGGAAAGTATGTAGGTAGAGATGGTAAAAAAGTAAACTATGGGACAGGCCCTATCATTTGGGGTGAACCAGGTACCAATGGACAGCATGCCTTTTACCAATTGATTCATCAAGGAACGCACTTGATTCCTTGTGACTTCATTGCCCCTGCTAAGTCTCATAATCCAATTGGAGACCATCATATCAAACTTCTATCCAATTTTTTTGCACAAACTGAAGCCCTGATGAAGGGAAAATCGCTGGCGGAAGTAGAGGCAGAGATGAGAAAATCGGGTAAATCAGAAGATGAAATTCAACGCATAGCTCCGCACCGAGTATTTGAAGGAAATCGACCCACCAATTCCATTTTGGTCAAGCAAATTACTCCTTACACGCTAGGGCAATTGGTAGCGATGTATGAACATAAAATAACTGCTCAAGGTATGATTTGGAATATTTTTAGTTTTGATCAGTGGGGGGTAGAACTTGGGAAAGTACTGGCCAATGGTATTTTGCCCGAGCTTTCGAATGAAGAAAAGATTGATACGCACGACAGTTCTACCAATGGATTAATCAATGCGTATAAGGCAATGAGGTAAAATCCGACTTAGGGGATATTTTCCAACTATCAAAAATCCATTAAATAGACGTTTTTATAAGGATGTTTAATATGGATAGATCGTGTATTCACAAGTATATATTTGGAGAAATAGAAGTTGTATAAATTTTTTAAACAATATTCTCTTTCAGCTAGTTCCAATAGAAATTTTTGTCCTATGAAGGAACTCCTCGAATTAAAAAAGACAAATGGAATTGGAAAAGTTGTCAATGAAAACTTGTTCCAAAATCCCAAACTATTGATCGAGGATGCCGTATTCGTTCGTCATGAGGGGAGTTTGGTGAAGGTCAGATTTGAAGACATTCTTTGGTTGAAAGGGGATGGCAATTACACGACATTAATTGCAAAAAAAGCTGTTTTTTCTGTTCGAAATATATTGAAAGATTTTGAGTATGTACTCCCGGAAAACCAGTTTTTGCGGATTCACAAAAGTTACATTGTACAAGTTTCAGAAATCTTATCTATTAGTAACAAGGAAGTAAAGGTAGGGAATGATCTGTTACCAATCGGTCGTACCTTTTACCACCAACTCCTGAGCGGAATTAAAAAATTAGGGAGTATAGGGGACTAAACCCATAATAAACTGCTATCTCCATAGCTCAGAAAGCGGTAGTTGGTGTCAAGTGCTTCATGATATATTTCTTTCCAATCC
>JAQCJI010000101.1 GCA_027593175.1 Bacteroidota bacterium
TGCTAGCAGGATGTTTTATGATCTATTTTTATTTTTAGCAAGTGAGGGTAATCAATTGGATGGGGTTACTCAAAAATTTATTCATCAGCTCAATCAATTTGCTTTTTACGAGGATTTAGATGATCAACTTCACAAAGAAAAAGATTCCATCAGCAGCCTTTTAGAAAAAAAGAATTATAAAAAATTAATAGCCACCCTGCTTACTGACTTAGGATTAGGCTATGGAAACTTACCCAAAGGCCTTTTAAAGTTCCATGCCTATGCCGATGGAAACAGATGTCCTGCAGAAGAGCATTTAGTAGAAGGGGCGCAGTATGGTGTAGGGAAAAATAATCAGGTACAAATTCATTTTACAGTTTCTCCAGAACACGAGGAAGGGTTTGTAACAGAAATTAATCGTCATCTCCCAAGGCTAAAGCAACGAACAGGCTTAGACTATAAAGTGAGCTTTTCTCATCAGAAAAAATCTACAGACACCATTGCTGTAGATGCTTTGAATGAACCTTTTCTTGAAGAGGATGGAAGTCTCTTGTTTCGACCTTCAGGACATGGGGCCCTTTTAGAGAATCTGAATGAGATTTCAGCAGATTTAATATTCATCAAAAATATTGATAATGTAGTTTCTGACAGGTTAAAGCCGATTACTCAAACCTACAAAATGGCCCTAGCCGGCTGTTTGCTCGAAATACAAGCCCGAATATTCCAAGCATTAAAAGCACTAGACCTGGAAGTTTCAACCACTTCGATACGATTTGCAGAGGAGGTATATGTGTCCAATTTAGGAGGGCTTGTACCTGAGACCATCAAGGAAAGTAGTTTAGTGAAACAGGCAACATTTTTTATAGCCAAACTCAATCGCCCAATTCGTGTTTGTGGGATGGTAAAAAACACGGGAGAACCAGGAGGAGGACCCTTTTGGATTCAAGAAAAAGATGGGACACAGTCTCTCCAAATCCTGGAAACTGCTCAAATCAATACCTCAAATTCTGAATCTTTAGGGCATTTGACTGCATCAACTCATTTTAACCCAGTAGATTTAGTTTGTGCCACCCGCGATTACCAAGGTAAAGCATTTGACTTACTCCATTATCGAGATATGAATACGGGATTCATCACTAAAAAATCAAAAAATGGGAAGGTGTTGAAGGCCTTAGAACTGCCTGGATTATGGAATGGAGCCATGGCTGATTGGAACACGCTTTTTATTGAAGTTCCACTCCTCACCTTTAACCCTGTAAAAACTAGTAACGATCTACTTCGAGATGAGCACCAGGCCTAAAAGAAGCCTTTTTGAATTTGTTCGGTCAAATACACTTTCAGTTCGTTTCCTTCTTCCACCTTGATTTCTCCCGGAAGACTTAAAATAAATCTTGCCAAGCCTGGGAGATGGGGAATCTCACCTTCAAAAAAGTATTGATTCCGATTTTTAATTTGAATGAAGGGCCGCGAATTAGGATATTCCTCTACCATTAGCTGGTAGGCCTTCTTACTTAGCTTCAGTTTGAGGTAAAACTTTCCTTTGCCCGTAAATCCAAATAATGCTTGTTCTGGCAGTTCATGTAAGGCTTCATACTTCCAGTTTTCTGAAGTGATTACCACATCTCCCATCCGTTCAATTTTAAACATTTTCATGGATTGACTTTCCAGTTCGAACGCATGAATATGTTCATAATCGGAGGTAAATCCTACCGGCTCTACCAAGCGATGAGATACCGTGTCGCTACGTAAAGAATAATAATCCTTGATCCAGATTTGCTTTTTATGAGTAATCCCTTGTGCAATTAAATCCACCAATCGACCAAGATTAGCCTTAAACAAATCTTCCGTAATCAGCTGCACTTCTATTTTGAGATTCAACTTTTGAATCACTGCATCTTTCAATATATTCCCCTTTCCTCGACTCTCCAGCAAGGTGCTGAGCCATTGGTTTTCTTCTACAGAAAAAATAGAGCTGCTACTTGGTTTGGGTAAATATTCAGGTCGCTCTTGAATTTTGTACTTACTAAACTCCTTCACCACTACGAATCCCAAAGCTTCCAACAATTTAAAATACCTGTAAATAGTCCGTTCGTCCGTCTGTAATAAATCTGCAAGTCGATGAACAGGCTTACCAATGGTGCTTTGCAATAGGTTAATCAATTTGAATACCCGTAAAATCTTCTGCTGCTCAATGGGACTTGATTTGGCCATATTTTTACGATTAGTTTCTAAAATTAAATAAGGCAAGTTTAAAAACTAATTAATGACACAAATTGTCAATTTTTTTTAGCTGATAAAATAAAATGAAGATAGCAAAACAACAAATTGAAGCTGAATGCATTGGCGAATTAAATCGCGTTGAGGATTGGAATTTTCAGATTTAACCCATCAATCCATTTTAAAAAAATTATTTTGTTACCGTAAGCGTGGTACCAGAAACTGAAGTACTATAAGCCACTAAGGGCTGCGCAGCTGGACCTTGCAATACTGCCCCTGCCGTATCAAAAATAGAATTATGACAGGTACAAGTAAAGCGATTATTTGCAAAAGCCCATCTATCAAAACAACCAGAGTGCGTGCAGACAGAGGTTAAAGCCACAAAATTTCCGTTGAGATTCGCTACCAAAGTTTTGGCCGATTCAATCAACAACCACCCACCCGCTGTTGCAAGGCGAGTCTGAATGGTAAGGTCAATTTTAACAACTGATCCTGAAACGGTAATTCCATTTGGCGCTGTGGTGTTGGGAGGTGGAGTTGCAGGATTAATAGGCTCATCTGAGCTTACACAGGAAGTAAAAAATGAAATACCAAAAGTACCGATTACGGCGGCCAAACCTGCTTTTTCTATGAATTGCCTTCTGGACTCAGTAAGCGTACCCGACTTTTGGAATTGATTATATTTAATGTCTATTAACATTTTATTAGTTGAAACACTAGAACATAATCGATCTGTTATGAAAATGTTTATTCTTGGATCAAAAATATTTCGTTTTTAAAATTTCACTTACCACAATCGCATCTCGAAAAGACTTTGGGTTTTTCAATAATTCCGCATAGGGATTCTTAAGTTCTTTAGGTAATTCAAAAAGAAATCCTCTAGTATTCTCAGAAAGGGTGCTAAGCGCTTCTGTATTGGTGTAAAATGGCTTGAACTTCGGTTGCGAATAGGTCTCCTCATAATCTAGCCCTTCGGAGAGAATCACTTCCTGAGAAGAAGCGGGTTGAACAATTGGCCTATCCTGCTTTGGTGAAGTGTAGGTTGATTTTGGTTTAGGTAAAGGGACGGGTGCTTGCTCCAACTCAGGAATTTTAGGAACTTGTCCATCACGGATCTCGCGTAGGAGATCTTCAAAAGTAAGGCCTTTTTTAGGCTTTTCAGGGCTAGCATCTTCCCCATCAGGAAGTGTCTTATCCTTCTTTTTAGAACTCGCCCGATACAGGAAATAAGCCACGATGGCCACGATATATATGATTTGTCCGAAATCCATGAAGTCAAGTTACTTCAAAAAGTTTTGAAAAAGAATTAGAACCTCTCCTTTTAAAAAGTATCTACAGTTTTCTGTGCTGATTATAGCCTGATTTCGTCTTTTTTTTTGCCATTATCCTAGATTCACGCTATTTTGAACCCTTAATCCCAATTAGAATCATCAATGCTACTTAGTAAGCTGGAAATCAAAGGTTTCAAAAGTTTTGGAGATAAAATGGTCATCCACTTCGATAAGGGCATTACAGGTGTGGTAGGGCCGAACGGCTGTGGCAAATCAAATGTTGTAGATGCGATTCGCTGGGTATTGGGAGAACAGAAATCACGATTGCTCCGCTCTGACAAAATGGAGAATGTGATTTTTAACGGAACAAAAAATAGAAAACCCACCAACCTCGCAGAGGTATCCCTCACCTTCGAAAATACTAAAAATTTATTACCTACAGAATACACGCATGTTACCATTACGCGTAAGTATTACCGAAGCGGAGAGAGTGAGTTCCAAATTAATGGGATCACCTGCAGACTCAAAGACATCACCAACCTATTCCTAGATACAGGGATTAATTCCAACTCCTATGCGATCATCGAATTAAAGATGATCGATGAGTTACTCAATGATAAGAACAATTCCCGCAGGGAACTTTTTGAAGAAGCAGCAGGAATATCAAAGTTCAAAATTAGAAAACGTGAAACCCTTCGAAAGCTGGAGGATACGGATGCCGACCTTTCTCGTGTGGAGGATCTGCTTTTTGAAATCGATAAAAACTTAAAGTCATTAGAAAAACAAGCGAAGCAGGCATCTAGGTACTTTGAAATAAAAGCGGATTACCGCAACGCAAGCATCAATTTGGCCAAGAAGTCCTTGGAGCAGCTGCAGCTGGCATTGGTGGATGCACAAACCAAAATCCAACAAGAGTCCGATCACAAGCTGGAGATTCAAACCCAAATAGCTGACCTCGAAGCGCAGTTAAGTGCCTCCAAAACGGATTTAATTGGGAAAGAGAAATCATTGTCCTCTAGGCAAAAAGATCTCAACGAACAGGTCAACAAAGTCAGAACTTTTGAGTCAGATAAAAAAATAAAAAATGAGCGGCTTCGATTTTTGGAAGACCGATCCCAATCCCTTCGTGAACAGATTGATCAAGATCGTAAATCCAATGAACGTGCTGCTTTTGCTATTCGCTCCCTTGAGCAAGAGAAAGAAGCGGCAGAAAAGATTCTAGCAGAAAAGGAAGTTTTGGTCGCACTGCTACGTGAAGAATACGACCTTCAAAAAACTGTAACTGCCGCGAAACAAGAGCAGCATAAAGTGCTTAATAAGCAAGTATCTCAAATCAAAGAGCGGGTTTATCAAGCTGGAAAAGAAGTTGAAATCAAGCAAATTCAGTGGTCCACCCTAAAGCAAGAATTGGAACGAACTTCCTCTAATGACAGTTCACAGGAAGCCAATCTCATAGACTTTGAACAAAATCTTGCTCGAGTAAAATCGCAATTGGATGAAGGTCAACAAGCTTATGAGATCCTCAAACAAAAGCAAGAGGATCAAGATCAAAAGGTAGAGGAGACCAACCGAATTGTCGAGATGATCCGAGAGGAGCTCACCCAAATCTCAAGAAAACTTGATTCGAAAACCAATGAATTCAACCTTACAAAATCCTTGGTTGAAAATTTGGAAGGCTTTCCTGATGCCATCAAGTTTTTAAAGAAAAATCAAAGTTGGGGAAAAGATGTTCCCCTACTCTCTGACCTGCTCACTACGGATGAAAAATACCGAGTAACCATTGAAAACTACCTGGAAAATTACCTCAATTACTATGTTGTTGACACGGAAGCTGAATCCATTTCTGCCATTCAATTGCTAAGTGATGCCGCAAGAGGGAAAGCTAATTTTTTTATTTTGGAGCACTTTGAACACTTTTCCCCTAGCCAAGCTCAGCTATTTCCAAACGCCCTTGCTGCAACCGAAATCATTGAGTTTGATATCAAATACAGCCGCCTAATCAACTTTATCCTTGATAATGTGTACATCGTTCAAGGGGAATATCAAGATTTCCCAAGCCAAAAAGAGGGTGTTTTTT
>JAQCJI010000102.1 GCA_027593175.1 Bacteroidota bacterium
TCAGGGGAGAGCCCAAGATTTTCAATTCTCCCAGTTTTATGCAGCCCCACTCTATTTAAATCCAGCGCTGACTGGCATTAGCCAGGAAACCCGCATGGGGTCAGTTTACCGAAGGCAGTGGCCAGGTTTAGACTACCAGTTTACCGCATTTACAGCCTATATTGACCACTATAGCTTTGATCACAAAAGTGGGATGGGTTTAAGTGTGAGTTCCTTTTCAGAGGAGTTTTTGAAACTCAACACGAGCGACATTTCGTTGCACTATGCCTACAATCTGCAATTGGCGGAGCGAGTAAACTTTCAGGTAGGCACCCAGATTTCTTTCATTCAAAAGCGAGGGACGCTAGAGAACCTACTTTTTGGCGATCAAATCGATGTTTTCAACCAAGCGCTACTTCCCAGTTCGGCGGATGCGGTAGGAGGCTTGGAGCCCTTCAGCTACTTTTCTGTTGGCCTATGTGGCGTGCTGACCTGGGACAAGCTGTGGCTAGGATTTTCTGGTCACCACTTGAATCGGCCCAATATCGCCTTTTATGTGCGCGATGGGCAAACGCAACATTGGTCCAAGTACTCCCTGCAAGCAGGCTATACGCTACCCCTTGAGGAACCTGAGTTTTGGGAGGAGGGCTCTGGGAAATTTGTACACTTTATGGCCAACTACAAGCGCCAAGGACCCTTCCAATTTTTAGATGCTGGGGTACAAGTGCTACTCAATCAGCTGGTCGTGGGGGCGGGCCTTCGAGGAATGCCTATCCAATCGGACTTGCCCAAGCGGGAGTCTGTCATTGGACTTTTCGGGCTCAACCTCTTCTCTGGTTTGGCGGTTGGCTACAGCTACGATTACCCGATTTCTGATGTAGGGGTACAGACGCTAGGCTCCCACGAACTGAGTTTGCGCTACCAGTTTTTCTACGGCACCCCCAAATCTCGAGGTCAACGCTCCCGCGTACTTTCTTGCTTTTCCTACTTGAGGTGATCTAACCCCAGACGGGTACCTACTTGTACCCGTGCTCACTGCTTTCCTTGGGATTGTTGTACCTTTGCCTCAGAATTTTGATTTATGAAGTTACATAATAATACCATCAGAGGCGTTCACCAAGCTCTGGAAGCTATTTTTGAACTAGGGCAGTATGCGGACAAGGTAATTGAACGCACCCTAAAGTCTAACCCCAAATGGGGAGCAAAGGACCGTTCCTTTATTGCGGAGACCACCTACGAAATGGTACGCTGGTGGCGATTGGTCAATTTTCTAAGCCCTTCTAAGGACTACTGGGATCTGTTCGGTACCTATTGGCTGATGCAGGGAAATGAACTGCCCCCCTGGGATGAATTTGCCCGCCTGCAACCCGAAAAAATCAAATTAAAATACGATTCCGTTACCGATCCAGGCCTATTGGAATCTATTCCCGAATGGCTCCAAACCCTCGGCTCCAAAGAGTTGGGCGAAAAGTGGGAAGCTGAAATCCATGCTCTCAACGAGGAGGCAGAAGTCGTGCTCCGTGTCAATACCCTCAGGACGACACGGGAGCGTCTCAAAAACCTACTGGAGGCTGACGGCATCCGAAGTTACCTGGTTAAGGGCTACCCAGATGCCTTGGTGTTGGAGGAGCGTCAAAATGTTTTTCGCCATCCTTCTTTCAAGGAGGGCTTGTTTGAGGTGCAGGATGCCAGTTCCCAGCTGGTAGCGGCCGCATTGCAGGTGGAGCCAGGCATGCGCGTCATCGATGCTTGTGCAGGCGCGGGAGGGAAATCCCTTCACCTAGCTGCGCTGATGGGCAATAAGGGTAAGGTCATTTCGATGGATGTTGAGGAGTGGAAGTTGCAGCAGGCAAAGCTCCGAGCCCGGAGAAATGGGGTTTCCATCTTTGAACCCAAAATCATTGAAGGTTCCAAAACGATCAAGCGTCTCAAAGAATCTGCCGATCGACTACTACTGGATGTGCCCTGCTCAGGATTAGGGGTGTTGCGAAGAAATCCAGACACGAAGTGGAAACTTTCGGTGGACTCCATCGCGAAGGTTCAAGCCACCCAACAAGAAATTTTGCAAAGCTACCCCTCCATGTTGAAAAAAGGAGGGCAGCTGGTCTATGCTACCTGCAGTATCTTGCCTTCGGAAAATGAGGGCCAGGTAAAAAAGTTTTTAGAAAGCGAAGTTGGCAAAGACTTTGAGTTACTCGAAGATCGCAAGGTCTTGGCTCAGGAAAGCGGATTTGATGGATTTTACATCGCCCGATTGCTCAAAAAATAAGGGAGGATCTTCTCTATTTTCTAAAAAAAGCCGAGGGGCAAGGGCCCTCTACTCTCCTTGACTAGGTTCGATCCAGTGTTGAATCTTGCATTTTCCATGGAAATGGTACCCTAGGAGGAGGAATCTATTCAAACCCTAGATTTATTTTGAATTATTTTGGGAAAGCAAGACAAATTGTCTGTAACTTTGACGTGCAAATAGGGTTCCTTACCCCCGATATTTGCCATGAATAAAAACTCATCGAAGTTTCTATACGAAGCACTCACCTACGACGACGTGCTTCTTGTTCCAGGATATTCTGAAGTGCTCCCTCGCGAGACTTCCACAGCTACCTGGCTCACCAAAAAAATCCGATTAAATATTCCTTTAGTTTCTGCTGCCATGGATACGGTAACAGAGTCGGAGCTGGCGATTGCCATTGCTTTAGAAGGTGGTTTGGGATTTATCCATAAAAATATGTCGATCGAAAAACAGGCTGCTCAGGTGCGCAAAGTGAAGCGCTCCCAGGCAGGAATGATTCTCGATCCCATCACCCTAGATATCAACTCTAAAGTGCGGGATGCAGAAGCCATCATGCGTGAATTTCATATTGGAGGGATTCCTGTGGTAGATGAACACAAGGTGCTCAAGGGAATCATTACCAACCGTGACCTGAGATTTATCAAGGATGCTAACCGTCTGATTCGTAATATCATGACTCGGGAAAACTTGATTACGGCTAAGTCGGGAATCTCCTTGGAGCAAGCAGAAGAAATTCTTCAGGAATATAAAATTGAGAAGCTTCCTATTGTAGATGATGAAGGCAAATTGACTGGCTTGATTACCTACAAAGATATATTGAAGCGAAAAGACAAGCCCAATGCCTGTAAGGACGAGTTTGGAAGACTTCGCGTGGGTGCTGCGGTAGGTATAACTCCCGACATTGTAGAGCGTGTTGAGGCCCTAAAAAATGCAGGTGTAGATGTGGTCTCCATCGATACGGCACACGGACACTCCAAGGGGGTAATGGATACCTGTAGAAAAATCAAAACTATTTTTCCGGACCTCGAAGTGATTGTAGGTAATATTGCCACTCCAGAAGCAGCATTAGCGCTTGCCGATGCCGGTGCCGATGCGGTGAAAGTAGGCGTAGGCCCTGGTTCCATCTGTACGACCCGAATTATTGCAGGAGTAGGAGTGCCGCAGCTTTCGGCCGTTTATGAATGTGCCGAAGCCCTGAAAGGAACCGGCGTACCCGTGATTGCCGATGGAGGGGTTCGCTATTCTGGGGATTTGGTCAAGGCCATTGCTGCAGGAGGTAGTTCGATCATGATTGGCTCCTTGCTCGCAGGCACCGAAGAAGCGCCTGGAGAGATGATCATCTTTGAAGGTAGAAAATTCAAAAGTTACCGAGGTATGGGCTCTTTGGAGGCCATGGAATCAGGTTCCAAGGACCGCTATTTCCAGGATGCCGAAGATAATATCAAAAAATTAGTTCCTGAAGGGATTGTAGGCCGTGTGCCTTTCAAAGGCCTGGTTTCGGAAGTCTTGTACCAATTGGTAGGGGGCTTGCAGGCAGGTATGGGGTACTGTGGTACCAAGAATATTGAAGACTTACAGGTAAATGGAAAATTTGTTAAAATCACAGCGGCAGGTGTGAGGGAATCACACCCACACGATGTGAGTGTTACGAGTGAGGCTCCCAATTACAGCACCAAATCATAAGCAAGGGAAACCGGTCAAAAGCCGGTTTCTTTTTTTATTTTTGTTTTATCCGCTTGGAAAAGCGATTTTTCCTAACAAGCCTTTATGTTTTCTACGGTATACAAAAAGATCCTCAAACCAATCCTTTTTCTGCTGCAGCCCGAAGCAGCCCACCATTTTACCTTTAGGTTGATCAAATGGACTTTTAATTTCCCCCTGCTAAAGCCTATGCTGTATTCCCTATTCAAATTAGAGGATCCGCGTTTGCAACGGGAAGTATTTGGATTGAAATTTTCAAATCCGGTTGGCCTAGCTGCTGGCTTTGATAAGGATGCACATCTAATTGACGAAATGGCCCTTCTGGGCTTTGGATTTATTGAAATCGGTACCCTCACCCCAAAGCCTCAAGAAGGCAATCCCCAGCCCCGACTCTTTCGACTGCCCCAAGATGAGGCCCTGATCAACCGCATGGGCTTCAACAATGGGGGTGTTCTGGGCGCTATTGACCGACTCAAAAAAAGAAAGTCCTCGGTTATCATAGGAGGGAATATTGGTAAGAACAAGGTGACCCCAAATGAGGATGCACTAGACGACTATTTGTATTGTTTGGAGGCCTTGCATCCCTATGTAGACTATTTTGTGGTGAATGTAAGTTCGCCTAACACTCCCAACCTCCGTGACCTTCAGGAAAAGGAACCTTTGAAGAAACTGTTGATGGGGGTGAAGGCCGCTAATGCAGCGCATCCGAAGCCCAAGCCAATCCTTCTAAAGATCGCGCCAGACCTGAGCAATGGACAGCTAGACGACATCATCGATATCGTACGAGAAACACAGATTGAAGGCGTCATCGCAACCAATACCACCCTGGATCGCTCCAATTTGAGTACGGATCCGACAAACCTAGAGCGTATCGGTGCAGGCGGGGTGAGTGGAAAGTCTTTGGAAAAAAGAAGTACCGAAGTGATTCGCTACCTTCACCAGCAGTCTGGAGGAGCCTTTCCTATCGTAGGGGTGGGAGGAATTTTTTCCGCACAAGATGCGATTGAGAAGATGGAGGCAGGTGCAAGCCTCATTCAAGTCTACTCGGGCATGATTTATGAGGGACCTAACTTGATCAAAGAAATCAAGAAGGGTCTTCAGCTATATTTCTCGAAGTAAGTTGGCATTCTTGACACTTTTGGCTAACATTAACCTCTGTATTTTATTCGCAAATGGCATCCGAATCACCCAAGACCAATACCTTTCGAAAGAAAGCTGAAAACGCGCCCAAGGAGAGTTCGGAACCGAAAAAGCCTTCTTTCTCCTCTAGGAAAATAGAAACCAAACAGGTGGGCATCACCTTTGGGATTGTATTGATTTTTATAAGTATTTTTTTGGGAGTAGCTTTTGCCTCTTACCTAATGAACGGGCCTCAGGATCAAAGTGTGGTCATGAACAATCCAGATCAAGTGATCCGAGATGCGGCCAAAGAGTCAAAAAACTTGCTTGGATATCTAGGTGCTCAAGTATCCCATTGGATGATTTTCCGATGGTTCG
>JAQCJI010000025.1 GCA_027593175.1 Bacteroidota bacterium
AGGAGCATTTTCAGCTAAAAGCTTGAGGTAGCTTTCCAATTTTGGTTTTTCTCGAATAAACCCTTTGTAATCCACTTGGCCACTGGGCTTCACATTGGAATTGAGCAACTCATTCCACAGTTGATGGCTAGGTGGCGTACTGCCTACTTTCCCTACAACGGTACTTTGGCAAGAAAATAGAATCAAAAGCACGAATGGGAGGCGAATAAATATTTTCATTTTTTAGTAAGAATTTAGTAAGGTATGACTAGTTTAAAAATGCAATTAATACACTTTTTCTCCCTTAGTAAGCCAAATACTCCAGGGCATGGAGTAGGTATGAACTTGTAGCGTTGGCTTTCCATTTGCGAAAACTACACGCCCCTCATTTACCCAGTGGAAAATCCCACCGTAAAGGTTGTAAACTTTTTTAAACCCTTCTTTTTGAAGTATTTTTCCAATTTCCTCAGATCGTGCACCTACCGTACAGTAAATAAGTACAGCTTTATTTTTATCTAGTTCAGCGACTGCTTTCAAGGAAAAAGTCTCGTGCCCAACCCACTTCGCATTCTGCAGATGACTGACTTGAAACTCAACCTTTTCTCGCGCATCTAGTACCTGATAGTTTTTCAAATCCGTGATTTGTTCAGGTTTGACGACTGGGAAACTAGAATCATACAAACCCTTCAACAAGGCCTGGTAAGGTAAAGACTGCCCAAAAGCAGATTGAAATCCAAGAAAAAGAAAGAACAGCAAAAGGGAAAGTCTAAATGGAGTCATAGCGGGTATATTTATCTGTAAACTTAAGTTGAACCAAGGAAGTTCTAATTAAAAATAAAGATTTGAGCGGCGTGCCAATCCTTTTTTGTCTTTAATGAGAATTTTCTTAGGCTCCAGTTTGATTAATCCATCCTTTTTAAATTCGGATAACAATCGAATCACCAATTTCGATTCCGCTCCCACCATCTAGTAAATTTCTTCAGGAGTGAATAAAAGATCTATCCTTGTCGATGGAAAATTAGATTTTTTAATTCCGAAATAGTACACAACTGAGATTTTAGAAGGGGGGAAAAAAGGGAATACTTCCGAGATCCACAAAGTTTGCAAGGAGTATTCGGTATGCTAACTTACATTGGAAGTACTAATTGGTGATATTTAGAAAAAATTTAAAAATTTGTTGTAAAAACCATATAACTATCGGTTAAGGAATTGGAGGCAAGGTCAATTGTTGAGCATACCTTTCCTCAGCCTCCACATACCCCATAAAAATGTGCCTGTTTCCATTGCTCAACGCAATAAATGGACATTTTAAGGTTTGGTTATACGCTAAAGCCTGAGAAAGTACTTTTTGATTTATCTCGACCTCAGGGGCTTTGCACTCAATCAAAAAATAGGGCGCACCCTGTCGATCAAAAACTAATAAATCGGTTCTTTTTTGTAAGCCATTGTAGATCAAGCCTCTTTCACTGGTAACCAAGCCCTTGGGAAATCCCTTACTTAAAATCAGAAAATGAATCCAATGTTGGCGAACCCATTCTTCAGGAGTCAACAGGATATTTTTCTTTCGCAATAAATCAAAAACAAAAACCTTCACCCCTTTTTTTACAAGTTGAGGCTCAATTGCTGGTAAATTCAGTTCAGGTAGCGTAATCACAATAGAAATAAAAGCACAACTACAAAATAACCCTTTTCCAACTAAACTTCTAGCTAATCCTCCACTACCTTTTTTCAATTGGATTAAAACTTAGGTAGGGATCAATTTTTTCTATCCAATCCACTTTGAAAATTTTTATTCCCAATAGATCGGTAGATTCATGATATTCTCCATGCTGCAAACGATAGGCAACGATCACCTTGGCTTCCTGGTAACTGATGTAAGGATGAGAAGCCAGTTCCTCGACCGTAGCAAGATTGATTGATAGCTTACGAATGGGCGCGGTGTCAAAATCAAAATAATCCCAAATGAGAGGAATGACTTCAGGCTTGAGCCCATAAACTTCATTGAGCTGGGCTACCTGGATAAATCCACCCAGCTTTTCGCGATGCTTGATGATCCTGCCTGCAGTTAATGCCCCGATACCTGGCACAATTTGTAAAAGCACGGAATCCGTTTTGGAAAAAGGCAATCGATGGATACGCTCAGACACTTTGGTGGAATGAAAACGCGTGATGGTATCCTGCACATTGAAAGTCGGTAAGGGGGAAACCAATAGTTGAACCCCTGCCTCCTCCAAACTATCTACTTCATGCAGGTATTGTCGGTATATCGCTGAAGCCTTTTGATTTTTTGCCCACGCAAGTACCTGGGAAGCAGCTACCAGCGCGAGTAAAAATGGGATCAAAAGCAAAAATCCTCGAGATTCTTTCGCGGAAAATCCAAAATGAGTCTTACACCAAAAAATTACCTGTTGCCACATGGAATGAAGTTGAAAAAGTATTCAAATAGAAGTTACAAGTTCTCAGCCTTCAAACCAAATTAGCAGCAAGACCTCAATAAAAGGATAATTATTTAGATTGATTTTAAATTAAAAAAGTCTTGAAAGAAAGAAACTTTTGAGGAAGCTGCAACTGTTAAATTTGTACTCTTAGTTTTTCCAGATGCAAACCAAATTTAGAGTTGTCAGTCTATCCCATAAAAGTGCTCCCGTTCACATTCGGGAATTACTTTCCATAAATGAAGTGGAGATGGAACGCCTTCTGCTCAAGCTGAAAGAATTTTTTAGCGTAACAGACGCCTTAGTACTCTCTACCTGTAACCGAACTGAAGTCTACTACAGCCACGAATTGGATCTGAGTATTGAACTAATCAAGTTAATAGGAATCGAACGAGGATTACCTGATGCAATTACGTATTTGGATTACTTTCAAGTCTTAAATGACGAACAGGAAGCTGTGACCCACTTATTTCGTGTATCCATGGGCTTAGAAGCTCAAGTTGTAGGAGATATTCAAATCTCAAATCAAGTAAAGAGAGCCTACCAAGCAGCCGCGGATTTGGAGCTTGCCGGACCATTTTTGCATCGCTTAATGCATACCATTTTCTTTACCAACAAGCGTGTGGTACAAGAAACAGCCTTCAGAGATGGTGCCGCCTCTCTTTCTTATGCCACAATTGAATTAATTGAAAGCCTTACCCAGAATATTTTTCAACCTAGGATTTTGCTTATTGGTGTAGGTGAAATTGGGGAGGATGTAGCCAGAAACATGGTACATCTGCCCACAGCCCAAATCAAAATTTCAAATCGAACGCTTGCAAAAGCAGAAGAAATAGGAGTTCCACTTGGTTTTGAGGTCATTCCATTTGAATCCTGCGTAACATTCATCGAAGAAGTGGATATAGTAGTTTGTTCGATACGAATGCCCGAACCTTTCATCACCAAACGAATGATTGAGTCGGTCAACATCCCCAGCTATAAGGTCCTGATTGACCTATCTGTACCTAGAAGCATTGAAACCTCAGTGGAAGAACTACCAGGAGTAGTCTTATACAATGTGGATAATATCCGGAGCAAAACTAGTGCGGCCTTACAAAATAGATTAGAGGCCATACCGTCTGTTGAAGCCATTATAGAAGAAAATATTGAGGAATTTGGTGCTTGGCAAAAAGAAATGGTAGTTTCTCCTACTATTCAAAAACTAAAACAGGCCTTGGAGGAAATTCGCCAGGAAGAATTGGGTAGGTATTTAAAAAATGCAGACGAAAAAGAATATTTGTTAATTGATAAAATCACCAAAAGTATGATGCAAAAAATACTTAAGGTACCAGTTGTTCAATTGAGAGCAGCCTGCCAAAGAGATGAGGCGGCAGAAATGATTGAGCTGATTACAGACCTTTTTGAATTGGAAAAGTCAAAAAATGAGAAAAAGTAATTTTTGCGGATGATATCCTAACTTAGAGATCCGCAGTTTCACTATCCTACTTTTCAAAATGCCATGAGAAATCTGTTTTACCCAGCTGCAGCATGTTTTCTAATCTTGGCAAGTCCTAGCCTCGGACAAACCTGGGAAGTGTATGACTTTAGTGGCAGCCTACAGACCCGTGCCAGTTACCAAGATATTGACCTACTGGGAGAGTCTGTAAGTGTTGGAAAAAACTCAACTGGGTTATTTCTTCTATCTCCAGATTTGCGAGCAGTGGTAGACCTTCAGGGTCAGGAAGTATTTCAATACCTCAAACCTTGGATTTTAGTCAAAGGCCCAAAAGGGATTGGAGCCTTCCATGAATATGGTCAACTTGCCCTTCCTCTAGAGTACGAGGAAATCAGCACCTATACCAATCGCCTATTGGCTAGAAAAGGAAAAGAGTATTGGGTATTTGAAAAGTCTACAGGAAAAATCAAATGGTTAGGAACAGCTGAGGAGGCCAAGCTAACACGGAATGGCCAAGTGATCTTAAAAAATCAAGGCCAGTATTTTTTACCCCTCTCTTCAAACCCTGAAAAATCCTATGACTTACTTCTTGAAAACCAAAGTAATTTTCTCTTAGCAAAGGAAGCCTCAGGCTATGGCTTAATCAATCAGAAGGGGGATTATGTCTTAGATCCGGTGCTCGACCAATTGGAACACACGCGGGGGGATAATTATTTTGGCTTTGATGAAAACCAATACCTCTTGATCCATGGATTTGAAGAGAGCGCCCAAGTGCGCTACAACTCCTACCATAAAATCACCAAAGAGGGCGAATTATTACTTGAATACATCCATGGGAAATTGAGACGAGTTCTAGAAGAAGAAGGAATCTTACTCGATGCCGTGGGAATGGAATCTGTGAAATTAATTGGACCTGATGCTTTCAACATTCGGTTCCGCGAAAATAAGCTTGGCCTACTTGGTAAAAAAGGCTGGCTTGTGGCGCCCAACTCCGATGCAGAGTGGATTGGCATGGGTTCTGAGGGACTTTTTCCCGCACTAAAAAAAGGCAAGTATGGCTACCTAGATGCAACTGGGAGATGGATTATTGCTCCTAGTTTCTTAGAGGTTGGGACTTTTTCAGAAAAAGTAAGCACTTACCGAAATACTGCTACCTGGGGCACCATCAATACAGAAGGGAAAATGGTCGCTGAGGCGAAATGGGATAAAATAAAGAGTTTCTCGGGAGGTATAGCAATTGCTGAATCTGCTGGCAAACAATACCTCATTTTACCAAATGGTGAACTGGCTTATCCAGAAGGATTAGATAAGATTTTGAGATTGAGAGAAGGATATTATTTGGTGGAAAGTAACTCCAAAACAGGCCTCCTAAATTCTTTAGGCAAACCTATTCTTCCAATCTCATTTGATCAGATTCAAGTAGAAAACAAAGACTTTTTTATTGTTTCCAAAGAGGGGCTTTCTGGAATTATGAGAACCAATGGAGATGTGTTTTTACCACTTCGGTACACACAGGTAGCAATCGATTGGAACGAACAAAAAGTACTTGTAAAAAGCCTAGATCAAGTGGTTGAGGATCCAGAGACAAGTCCAGAAAAAGTTCCACAGGGGAAAAGAAAAAAGGGAGTTTAGCAACTCCCTTTTTTGTTGATTAGGGCTTTGATGCTCCTGAGTCTTTTATATCCTTTCCCGAATTGGCAATGGAATCACGCATGGCAGTGTCCGATTTCACATTTTCCATCTTGTAGTAATCCATAATACCTAGCTGACCGGAACGGAACGCTTCAGCAATTGCCTTTGGAATTTCTGCTTCCGCCTCAATTACTTTTGCTCGCATTTCCACATTCTTAGCTATCATTTCCTGCTCCAAGGCCACCGCCATAGCCCTACGCTCCTCTGCTTTTGCCTCAGCCACTTTCAAGTCTGCAGACGCTTGATCAATTTGAAGTTTGGCACCAATGTTAGCTCCTACATCGATGTCTGCAATGTCTATGGAGAGGATTTCAAAAGCAGTTCCTGCATCTAAGCCTCTGGATAATACGAGCTTAGATATTTTGTCAGGATTCTCCAACACAGACTTATGATTTAAAGAAGAACCAATAGAGGTAACAATGCCCTCTCCTACTCTAGCCAAAATGGTTTCTTCCCCTGCGCCACCTACTAACTGCGCAATGTTTGCCCGAACAGTTACTCTTGCCTTGGCGACCACCTGAATACCGTCTGCTGCTACGGCAGCTACATTAGGTGTGTTGATCACTTTCGGATTGACTGAGATTTGAACGGCTTCAAACACGTCCCTACCTGCCAAATCGATGGCCGTGGCCTGTTTGAAAGTCAAGGTTATGTTGGCCTTGTCTGCAGAAATCAAGGCACGGATGACTGTTGGAACATTACCTCCAGCCAAAAAATGTGTTTCTAAGTCATTGGTAGTCAATTGCAATCCAGCCTTTGTAGCCGTGATCATCGCATTGACAATCATGCTTGGCGACACTTTACGAATACGCATTCCTATCAACTCCCCGATTCCAACTCGAACATTTGAAAATTGAGCCGTAATCCAAAGATTTACTGGAACAAAATACAAGAAAATAAAAAGAAGAACGATGCCAGCAAAGGCGGCAATCAAAACGAATAATGAACTGTCTTCAAACATATTATTTTAGTTTACACTGATTTTATTGTTTTCAATTTTAATAATAGTAACTGGGCTGTTCACCTCAATAAACTTGGACTCAGACTTTACCTCTACCCATCGCTCATTAAATGAAGCTTTTCCATATGGCTTGATATCGGAAACAGCCAATCCCTTCATTCCAACTTCCAGCCCATCCGTTCTACCATCAAAAGCTCCGCCATCCTGAGCTGATTTTAAGGAAAATTTATTCCATACTCCTGAACTAAACCCATACCAAACTGCTCCAAAATTGATTGCTAAAGCTATTCCAGTAATCCATAAGGCCACGGAATACTCAAAATTGAGAAATGCAAATGCAAGTCCAACCCCGCTTACCAGAAATCCAAAAATACCCACAACAGTTGTTCCTGGGATAAAAATAATTTCAATCAAAATCAAGATTAAGCCAATGAGCAACAGCGCACTTAAGACTAATATTTCCATAGTACAGGAATTGACAAGACTCTAATCTACTAGTTTCTAACGAATTCTTAAGGAAAAAGAAAAAAAACCAAAGATTTTCGGGTTTTTCAAAGGCTTCAATAATCAATAAGCTTTGGCAAAAAGTACCCTCCCAGAAGAAGGCTTTCCACTGTACACGCAGACTCCTTGCTCCGCTACCTGATCCAAAGGAATGCATCGAATGGTCGCTTTAGTCAGCTCCTTAATTTTATCTTCGGTCTTGGAAGTTCCATCCCAATGCGCTGCTAAAAATCCTGCTTTTTGTTCCAAAACCTGTTTAAATTCCTCCCAGCTATTGACTTCGGTTATATTTTTTTTTCTAAAATCAAAGGCCTTTTTATAAATCTGTTGCTGAATTTCCTCCAAAAGTGCTTCAATTTTTTCAGCGATTGGCATCTCTTCCCAAAGAAAGGATTCCTTGGTTAGCGTATCTCTTCTTGCAATTTCTAAGGTTTTATTTTCCAAATCTCGAGGCCCTAGTACTATCCGAACAGGTACTCCTTTCATTTCATACTCTGCAAACTTCCAACCAGGCTTTTGAGTATCTCGGTCATCGTATTTGACGCTTATTCCCACTTTTCGGAGCTCAGCCATGATTTCCTTGGCTTTCACCGAAATCATTGCTAATTCCTCCTCCCCTCTATAAATCGGTACGATGACCACTTGAAAGGGAGCAAGTTTGGGAGGTAATACCAAGCCGTTGTCATCCGAATGCGCCATAATCAATGCACCCATCAAACGCGTACTTACTCCCCAAGAAGTCCCCCATACATATTCCAAGCCCCCTTCTTTAGTTGCAAATTTAACCTCAAAGGCTTTGGCAAAATTCTGACCTAAAAAGTGGGATGTACCTGCTTGAAGTGCTTTTCCATCTTGCATCAAGGCTTCGATACATAAAGTTTCGTCTGCACCGGCAAACCGTTCATTCGCGGTTTTTTTACCCTTCACAACAGGGAGTGCCATAAACTCTTCGGCAAATTGGGCATAGACATTCATCATCTGTACCGTCTCGGACATCGCCTCTTCTGCTGTAGCATGGGCAGTATGGCCTTCTTGCCATAAAAATTCGGTCGTCCTCAAAAATAATCGGGTCCGCATTTCCCACCGCACTACATTTGCCCATTGGTTGACCAACAACGGCAAGTCTCTGTAGGATTGAATCCAATTTTTGTAGGTGCTCCAAATGACCGTTTCTGAAGTAGGCCTTATAATGAGCTCCTCCTCTAATTTCGCCTCAGGATCTACAATCACCCCCGAGCCGTCTTCTGCGTTTTTTAACCGATAGTGCGTAACTACAGCACATTCTTTGGCAAAACCTTCCACGTGGCTTGCCTCTTTACTTAAAAATGATTTTGGTATAAATAAAGGGAAATAAGCGTTGGAATGGCCCGTCTCCTTGAACATTCGGTCCAATTCGGCTTGCATTTTTTCCCAAATGGAATATCCATAAGGTTTAATCACCATGCATCCTCTGACTGGGGAATTCTCAGCCAAATCGGCTCTTTTTACCAATTCATTGTACCAGAGCGAATAATCTTCACTGCGTTTTGGAAGTCCTTTACTCATTTACTTGTTGTATAAGAAGAAATGTGTTTATTTTGATCATTAGGAAGGTCAAATATAACTCAAAAAGTACAACCTCTACTTGGTCATTCCGTATAAACAAGCAACAAACTACTTCACCCATGAAGAAAATCACATTTATTTTTGCCTCCGCACTACTGTGCACTACCGCAATGGTTTCCTGTACATCTAACAAAATGGCAGTTAACTCCTTTGAAGACAACTTATATTTTATGTCTGCGGACGTGAAAAAAGCAACTGAAAATGCAGTAGCAAATAACCAGCCGGCAACTTTTCAAAACCTTACCAATTCGTCTGTAATTCCGCAAGAAAATTTTAGCTCCAAAAACGTAAATCCAGAATACCTTTCTAGATATGGCCAGCAAAATACCTCTTCCGGAGAAGATGTGGTCTACTTTGAAGAAAATGAATCCTCTTCTAATACTTCCACTCCCAATATTGATATCTACAATAGCTTCCAGGTTTCGAACTTCAACTCAGGATGGGGAAATTCAGGATGGGGTAATTCTGCCTTCAATTTTGGATTTAGCCCCTTTGGAATGGGAATGATGGGAATGAATCCTTTTGGTATGGGAATGTACGATCCATTCTGGGGTCCTGGATTGGGATGGAGGCCAGGATTTAATGTTGGCCTAAGCCTCGGCTGGGGAAGACCTTACTACAATCCTTTCAATCCTTACATGGGTTACGGAGGCTTTTACGACCCATTCTGGGGTAGTAGTGCCTGGGGCTCTTCTTGGGGCGCATGGGGTAGACCAATTTACGCTACTGGACCGATCATTATACTTCCAGGAAGTGAAAATGGTGGACGCAGTGTAGTATATGGCGCAAGACCAAGCCGAGGTTCATCCATGAGCAATGGTGCTGGTGGTGTAGCCCAAAATATAGGTATCCCAAATACTGCACGTGCACAAGCTAGAGAAAATGTAGCCAATGCAACTAATACATCGCCAAGAAGACTAGATTCACCTGAGTCTCCTCGATCTGCCACTCGTGATTTCAGTAATTCTCAAAATGATTACTATTCCTCTGGAAGAAGTCGAGTTGAGAGTAATACAAGAAATGTAAACTCAGCTGCTTCTGGTAGAAGCACAATGGTACCTACCAGAAATTCAGCACAGTCTGCCAGGCCGTATACCGCACCAAGCAGTACGGGTAGAGGGTATAACAGTAGCCCAAATTCACGCTCTTATGGTACAGGGACCAGTCGTTCTACGAGCAGCAGTCCTTCCTACAATAGGTCTACCGGATCAAGTAATAGGGCTAATTGGTCCTCCTCCTCGTATGGACGAACTGAGTCAAATAGTTACAACTCTGGAAGCGCACCAAGCAGGTCAAGCTCAAATTCTAGCTACAGCTCCCCAAGCAGATCTAGTTATGGAGGAAGCTATGATGCTCCAAGTAGAAGTTCAAGTGGATCCTCAAGCAGCTCAAGAGGATCCAGGGGAAGGGGGAATTAATCCCCCTTTTTTTTTGGTAGAAATTATCCGAAAATCCGAAAAACTTCGTTACAACTTCAACCATCCCATTTAACACATGAGGTTACTAGCTTCCTTTATTTGCCTAATTCTTTTGACTTCAGGTACTGCTGTAGCTCAAAGCGGCTACTTCGAAGACGCGTATCGATTTAGTAAAACTAGCCCTGCAGGAACTGCCCGGATTGTTGGCGTAGGAGGCACGCAATGGTCTCTTGGTGGGGATGTATCCAATATTGCAGGAAATCCCGCTGGACTAGGCTTCTTCCGAAACTCCGAGGCGAGCCTCAGTCTGGGATATGACCTTAGGTCTACAGATGCAACCTATTTAGGCCAATCCAAACTCTATTCTACTTCTGATTTTTCTCTTCCCAACTTGAGCTTTGTTAGCTCCAATACCAAGAGCCCCTTAGAAAAAGGAGCGTTTAAAGGGGGAGCATGGGGGTTTAGTATTCAACGAATTGCCAATTTTTCAAATGAATTCGGTTACTTTTCTGATAAATTAGGAGAAAGCTCCATCATAGACTTTTATTTAGACGATGCCTTTGGAGTTCCAGAAAGTCAAATTGAAAACCGTGGACTTACCGGCTTGGCTTACCAAAACTACCAGATCAATCCCATTACTGTAGACGCGAATGGGAAGCCAATTACAAATCCAAAATCTTACGATTCCTTCGTATTGGGGTTTCCATTTCAAGACGAAAATGTTACCCAACAAGGAAGTGCAAGCCAAATTAGTTTTGGCTATGGTGCCAACTTCAATTACAAACTATTTATTGGAGGGAGCTTAGGAGTACGCTCCCTAGAATTTTCTTCCATCAAAGTTTACAATGAGGAATTTGCGGATCAGCCCCTAATTAATTCCTCGTTGCGAGAAAGTTTATTTATCAATGGCACAGGAGTCAACCTAAACCTAGGATTGATATACAAACCAATAGATTACCTAAACCTGGGTTTTGTCCTTCAAACTCCCACCTGGTTTGCCATGAACGAAGAGTATGAGGCAAACATGACTGCCACCTACGACAACTACTATTTTAAACAAGAAGACATTACCTTAGGTACAGAAACAGCCTTATCCGACGTCATCTTAAGTAACTATGGTCTCTATACTCCCTTTAAAATAGGAGGTGGCGCCACTTTCTTTTTAGGTAAATATGGGTTTATCTCTGCTGATGTTGACTGGGTGGACTACAGCGCAGCACGAATTAGTTCAAAAGACTTCAATGAAGATCCTGATAACTTACTAATCCAAGACCTCTATACGAGTACGGTAAACTATCGATTTGGAGGGGAAGCAAAAATTGAAAATTGGAGAATACATGCAGGATATGCCTACATGGGAGATCCATTTTTAAATAGTTCAGCCGTAGACCAAAGCACGCAACAACTTTCTGGAGGAATTGGTACACAGTTCAATGCCTTTAGAATAGATCTTTCCTTGGTCAACCAAAATTTCAATTCGCTTTATAGAAGCTATCAGGTATTGGATAATAATGGGTTTAACTATGGCCCCTTGACCGAACTAAAAAACTCAATTACCTCAGCAGTAATTACAGTTGGTTTTAATTTTTAAGCGTTAAAATTAGTTCAGCCAACAGCAGCTCAGTGGAAAAATCTTCGCCGCTGAGCTTTATTTTTGCCTGATTGTAGAAATATTCCCTAGTCACTAGTAAAGACTTGAGTTTTAAAGTGATCTCTCCCTGATCTAAATCCTCAAATAAAGGCCGTTGATGTGCTTTTGTAGTTTGCAAACGAAGGGAAATTGATGCTAGGGGGACATCTAAGTAAACCGATACCGAATGGACATTGATCAGATCCATATTGTCATTGAAACAAGGTGTTCCACCACCTGAGGCCAAAATTAAAGCTTTATCTTGTTTTAAGGTATCTTGAAGAACTAAGGACTCCCATTTTCGAAATGTACCTTCGCCATGGAGCGAAAAAATATCTGCAATTTTCAATTGGTAGCGTTCCTCGATCAGCTGATCTAAATCCAAAAAAGGAAAAGCCATTTCCTTTGC
The DNA here is from genome assembly GCA_027593175.1 of Bacteroidota bacterium. Lineage (GTDB taxonomy): Bacteria > Bacteroidota > Bacteroidia > Cytophagales > Cyclobacteriaceae > Algoriphagus. The sequence continues at coordinate 12,069 of JAQCJI010000025.1, forward strand.
CAGCTGACTGCCAAAAGTGGTTTTCCCCGATCCGGGAAGTCCTACCAATACAACTTTGAGCTGCCTATTCATCAAAATAATTCAAGTACTTCTAGTGGTTCTGGTGTATTGTTATGGTGGTATTTACCTACCACTACCCCATTTTTCAAGAGTATAATCCCAGGGTTGGCTCGCATTATGGTTTTTACAAGGGTGGCATCTGCCTGAAGTCCTTGAACAGGCCATGCCATTTTTGTAATCAAAGCATCAATCTCCTCTTGCGTAGCGGCGGCCATGAAAATTAGGTCAACTGGTGCTTTTTGGAGTGAAGAAAATAGTTGAGTGAGCCCATCGAGGTTAGCATCACTCATCTTAATTAGGTTGCTGCTCAACAAAATCACTTTATTGCCTTGAAACAAAGATTCCGATTGGTCCCCTTCAGGATTCCAAGCAGCAAAATCAGAAATTTTGGGTAATGCTTCCGGATTGTTGAGGGTCATCTCCACAAACTCATAGCTTTCATCCGTAGGGTACTGATCGAGATACACTAGCTCCCCTCCCTTTTTCATCACATAGGTATACACCATAGGTTCGGATGGCTGCATGTCAACGGGGATATTAACTCCAATCTTATAGGCTCTGAAATCGATAAATGGCAGGTTTTGAATAGCATATACTGCCAAGCCTAAAGAGAGAAACAAACTTAGCCCAGCCGTGTAATTTGACCAGCGAGGGGCATTCTTTGGAAGATCCTTCCTAAAGAAAAACAGGAAAGAAATCAATACCAACAAGATGATGTCTTTGTAGAAAGATTCCCAAGGGGTCAACTTGATGGCGTCACCAAAGCAACCGCAATCGGTAACCTTATTGAAATAAGCCGAGTAAAAGGTCAGAAAGGTAAAAAAGAGGATCATCGAAGCTAATGCCCATACCGTCTCTTTTAGTCGCACCCCTACCAAAAGCATGATTCCCAAAACCACCTCAAAAACCACCAAAAATACAGCTAGTGGAAGTGCATAAGGCTTTAAAAGGTAGAAAAACGAAGCTATATCATTTGAAAACACGTCAAAATATTCTTCCAACTTGATGGCAGTACCCACTGGATCATTGACCTTAATCAAGCCAGAGAATACGAATAGTCCCCCCACCAATAGACGAACAATCCAAAAAAATAGGTGCTTATTCATGGTGTCCTAGTTTAATTAGACAAAATACTGCGTAGTTGATCATATCTTGGTAGTTGGCTTTAATTCCTTCAGACACCAAGGTATTCCCTTGGTTGTCTTCAATTTGTTTTACTCGAAACAATTTCATCAATACAATATCAGTCATCGAATTGACACGCATATCTCTCCAAGCTTCCCCATAATCATGGTTCTTATTTTCAAGAAGTCCCTTAGTAGTGCTAGTCCAGTGATCATAGAGCGGTTCTAGTTCGTCGAAAGGAATTTCCATCCGCTCATCTTCTGCAAGAGAAATTTGAATCAAGGCGAGCAAACAATAATTGATAATTCCTACAAACTCATCTACAATGGGATCATCAACTTTTTGATTCCCTTTTTCTTGAATAGATCGTACCCGCTGGGCCTTAATGAAAATTTGGTCTGTAAGCGAAGGTAATCTTAAGATTCTCCAAGCAGTCCCATAATCAAGCGTTTTCTTACGGAACAATTCTTTACATCGGGCGATTACTTCCTTATATTCGTTGCTAGTCTGCGTCTCCACACTGCTTATTTTAATATTTGCCAGATCAACTATGTATTCTTCTACCGAAGATAAATTATTTCCCCAAAAATATACATTTCAAATCAAGGGATGCCTACACTCCTTGAATAAACCCAAGGTAATGGGAATTATTAACCTGACCCCAGATTCTTTTTTTGAAGGGAGCCGAGTTCCAACTGATAAAAAATTAGTGTTACTGGAAGCGGAGAAAAAAATAAGTGAAGGAGTGGATTTTTTAGATTTAGGAGGATACAGTACGCGTCCAGGAGCGGTAGATATTTCCGTTGAAGAAGAGATCAAACGGGTAATTCCAGTGGTATTGGAAATCAAAAAAAACTTTCCTGAAACACTTATTTCGATAGATACCTTTCGATCAGCCGTGGCAAAAGCGGCCATTGAAGCAGGTGCGGACCTGGTGAATGACATATCAGCAGGTAATTTGGATCCAGAGATGCTCCCCTTAATTGGCCAGCTAGGAGTACCCTATATAGCGATGCACTTGAGAGGAACAGCTCAAACTATGCAAAATGAAACAGACTATTCGAATCTTGTTTCGGAAGTTTTATCCTATTTTGTCAATAAAATTGAACAATTCAAAAAATTTGGTATTAAAGATGTAATTATCGATCCTGGTTTCGGTTTTGCAAAGAATAGTGCACAGAATTTCGAACTCTTGCGTCATCTAAGCAGTTTAAAACGATTAGGACTCCCTGTTTTGGTAGGGATATCCAGAAAATCAATGATTTATAAAACACTGAATATCAGTGCAAATGAAGCATTAAATGGGACTACCGCCCTAAATATGTATGCTTTATTGCAAGGAGCTAATATCTTGCGAGTACATGACGTAAAGGAAGCGAAAGAAACAATCCAACTATTTAAACAATTGCACCCTTGAATTTACTTTTCAAAATAGGTTTTTTAGATATCTCCATCATCAATATGATCGATATTGCGTTGGTAGCTGGCCTATTGTATCAGGTTTACAAGCTATTAAAAGGCTCTGTTGCGATTAAGATTTTTTTAGGATTCCTTTTTTTGTATTTGATTTACTTACTGGTGCGTGCTGCACGAATGGAATTACTTTCCATCATTTTGGGACAATTTATGGGGGTAGGAGTCCTTGCTGCTATCATTATTTTTGCTCCTGAAATCCGTAAATTCTTGCTCATCTTGGGCCGCTCGTCCATTTTTTCAAAGGATAATGGATGGAAAGACATTGTGTTTTTTTGGAGAAAAAAAGAAAATTCAGGTTTCAACATCATCTCTATTATTGATGCAGCCAAAGTCTTGGCAGGATCGAATACAGGAGCCTTGATTGTAATTTCAAGTACAGTAGAATTGAAATTTTATGCGGAAAGTGGAGACATACTGGATGCTGAATTATCGAAAAGGTTATTGATTTCTATTTTCAACAAGCACAGCCCGCTGCATGATGGAGCGGTAATTATCCATAAGGGAAAAATCAAAGCAGCACGTTGCATTCTCCCTGTGACTGAACGCGAGGTGCCTGCTCAATTTGGACTTCGTCACCGTGCTGGAATAGGGATGTCAGAATCGACAGATGCACTAATTCTAATTATTTCAGAGGAAACGGGACAAATTTCCATGGCAAAGAATGGGAAGGTTTTGCACAACCTTTCTTTTCAAGAAGTTCGGGAAATTATGAATGACTACCTTAACAATAAGGATTTGTACGATCGATTTGAAAATTTATCTGAGCACGATTTTGCTAAGAAAAAAAGTTTGACTACTAAAGTAGGAGGATAAAAAAACGGGATGAAAAATTCATCCCGTTTTTTTATCCTATTGGACAACTCCCAATTCTTTTCCTACAGCTATAAATGCGGCAATAGCCAGATCTAAATGCTCCTGCAGATGGCCTGCGGAGATCTGTACGCGGATTCGTGCTTGCCCTTTGGAGACAACCGGGTAATAAAATCCAATTACATAGATTCCTCTTTCCAGTAATTTTTCCGCCATTTTCTGAGAAAGCACTGCATCGTACAACATGATCGGGACGATGGCATGTTCTCCAGGCTTAATATCAAACCCTGCTGCCTCCATCTTTTCACGGAAGTAGCGCGTGTTTTTTTCAAGCCTATCCCTCAACTCGGTAGTCTCTGATAGCAATTCAAGTACTGCTAAAGAAGCTCCCGTGATAGATGGTGCTAGGGTGTTTGAAAACAAATAGGGTCTAGATCGCTGACGAAGCATTTCAATAATTTCCTTTCTTCCTGAAGTAAATCCACCAGATGCACCCCCCAAGGCCTTGCCAAGTGTACCAGTGATGATATCAATTCTCCCTATAACACCTCTATGCTCATGCACTCCCCTTCCAGTTTTACCCATAAATCCGGTCGAATGACACTCATCTATCATCACCAAGGCCTGGTATTTTTCTGCTAATGCAACGATTTTATCCAGCTGTGCGATAGTACCATCCATAGAAAAAACACCATCGGAAACAATGATCTTTTGTTGGGCACCAGCAACAATGGCATCTTGAAGTTGTTTCTCGAGATCTTCCATATTGTTGTGCTCGTAGCGGTAGCGCATAGCTTTACATAAACGGACCCCATCAATAATGGAAGCATGATTCAAGGCATCCGAAATAATGGCATCTTCTGCACCAAATAGGGGTTCGAAAACCCCTCCATTAGCATCAAAAGCCGCCGCATATAAGATGGTATCCTCAGTTCCCAAAAATTCCGATAGCTTTTTTTCTAGTTCTTTATGAATATCCTGCGTACCACAGATAAAGCGTACAGAAGACAGTCCAAAACCGTGGGTATCAATCGCTTCTTTAGCGGCTTGAACTACGCGTGGATGGGAAGATAATCCTAGATAGTTATTTGCACAAAAATTCAATACCTGCTTCCCTCCAGCAATGGTAATTTGAGCTGCTTGTGGTGAGGTGATAATCCGCTCTCTTTTAAAAAGCCCGGCTTCCTCAATAAACTGTAATTCTAATTCTAATTTGGGTTTAAACTGCTCGTACATATTTGACTAATTAAGGAGTTAATCTTGGCTAAAATTCAAAGTTCCATTGATCAAAAATCGGGTAGAACCAAGTGTTTTTTATTAATTTTACGCAAGTGAACCCAAATATAAAACAAAAACCCTGAAGGAAAATACGGGTTTTTTGAAAGAACACCTTATGGATAAAATCCTTGTTATTGGAGCAGCGGGACAGCTCGGCTTAGAATTAACTCACGCACTAACCGATCAATTTGGCGGAGATCAAGTAATCGCAACTGACTTAAAAGCAATCGCAAGCTCACAATTTGCTAACTGCAGATTTGAAGTATTGGATGTGATGGACAAGGATGCCTTGGGCACCTTGGTAAAAAGGGAGCAGGTTACCCAAATCTATCACCTCGCCGCTGTACTATCGGCTACAGGTGAGAAAACCCCTCTTTTTGCTTGGCAACTCAACATGGATAGTTTGCTCAATGTATTGGAACTAGCAAAAGAGTACGCTTTGGATAAAATATACTGGCCTTCATCGATTGCAGTATTTGGTCCTGGAACACCCAAAATCAATACCCCACAGTTCTGTGAAAAAAATCCAAACACGGTCTACGGAATTAGCAAACTTGCAGGGGAAGGTTGGTGCACTTATTACTTTGAAAAATACGGGGTAGATGTACGAAGCCTTCGTTATCCAGGCCTAATCGGTTATAAATCATTGCCTGGAGGTGGAACTACCGACTATGCAGTTGATATCTACCACAAGGCTATTGCAAATCAGCCCTTCACCTGCTTTTTGAGCGAAGGCACCTACCTCCCAATGATGTATATGCCAGAAGCCATCAAGGCTACTTTAGATTTGATGAATGCACCAAGAGAAACGGTCAAAATACGGTCGAGCTACAACCTAGCGGGCATAAGCTTTTCTCCGAAGGAAATCTTTGAAAGCATCAAAAAGCAGGTTCCCAGCTTTGAGATAAAATACCAACCTGATTTCCGCCAATCTATTGCAGATTCTTGGCCCCACAGCATCGATGATAGTCATGCTCGAGCGGATTGGGGATGGAAACCTTTCTATGAACTGGATGGCATGACCCAAGATATTTTGAAGCACTTACCTTCCTTTTTTCCACCACAGCCCTAAATTAATCATGGTACTTGCTACTGCCGGCTGGAATTAAAGAAGTGATGGCTATTGTAGTTTGTAGGTTATTTGCTCAGCAACAAAGCCTAAGGTAAGGCTCCCGTCGGGGTAGATGATCAACGGTCTTTTGATCATACTTGGTTGGCCCATCAATAAAGGTAGTGCGGTGGATTCACTTTTCAAGGATACTTTTTGTTCCTCACCCAACTTTTTATAGGTAGTACCTTGCCTGTTTATCAGAAATTCCAAGGTGGTTCTGGTAAGGAAGGCTCGAAGTAAATCAGCATCTGGAGCCTTTTTTTTGTAATCTATAAATTCATAAGAAATACCGCTTGCCTCAAGGAAGGTAAAAGTTTTCTTCATTGTGTTGCAATTTTTGATGCCGTAAACTTTCAATGCCATTTTCTTTTTTTTAATGAATTTCCTTCATGCTTTCCTCATGCGCTTGAAGAACCTTATAGATTAAATCATTCGTTAAAGCAGTCGATAAAAAAAGGCTTTCAAATTGAGAAGGCGCTAGATATACTCCACGCTTGAGCATACTTTGAAAATAACGACCAAAAAGTTGGGTGTCGGATTTTTTGGCTGATTCAAAATCTACCACTGGCTCTTTAGTAAAAAATAAGGAGTACATGCTACCCAATTTATTGAGTGAATAGTCCAACCCAAGCTTCAAATTGATGCTTTTTATCCCTACGCTAAGTTGCTCTCCAATTGCTTCTAAACGATGGTAGATTTCGGGATGGGTGTCGAGGTGCTGAAGCATGGCCAAGCCTGCTGCCATAGCAATAGGATTACCAGAAAGGGTGCCTGCTTGGTAAACAGGCCCCGCTGGAGATACGAAGTCCATAATTTCCTTTTTCCCTCCATAGGCACCTACTGGCATCCCGCCGCCAATGATCTTACCTAGTGTAGTGAGATCAGGAATCACGCCAAATCGCTCTTGAGCCCCACCTTTGGCAAGTCGAAAACCAGTCATGACCTCATCAAAAATCAAGACTATCCCTTCACGGCTGCAGATCTCTCGAAGACCCTTCAAGTATCCTTCTTTAGGTAAAGTAAGGCCCATATTTCCTGGGACTGGCTCTAAAATTAAGGCGGCAATTTGTCCCCTATTAGCCTCTATTAAGGATTCAATCGAATTTAAGTCATTGAAAGGGGCTAAAAGCGTGTCTTTAGCTGTCCCTAAAGTTACCCCTGGTGAATCAGGATGTCCCATGGTGATGGCTCCCGAGCCTGCTGCGATTAAAAAAGAATCTCCATGGCCGTGGTAATGTCCCTCCATTTTAATGATTTTTTCGCGCCCAGTGCAACCTCTTGCTACCCGAATGGCAGACATGGTGGCTTCGGTACCCGAATTCACCATTCGAACTTTTTCAACAGAGGGCACCATTCGAACAAGTAGCTCAGCCATTTCTACCTCTCGGGCAGTGGGCGCTCCAAAGGATGTTCCATCCTCCATAGCCTTTAAAACAGCTTCTCGGATTAATGGGGAGTTATGACCTAACAACATTGGCCCCCAACTATTAATTAATTCTATGTAAGAATTCCCATCTTCATCGTAAATAAAAGCACCTTCTGCCCTTTTAATAAAGATTGGTTCTCCACCTACAGCACGGAAAGCGCGTACGGGAGAGTTCACTCCCCCTGGAATAAATTTTTTAGCATGGGCAAAAAGCCTTTTGCTTTCAGAAATTTGCATGGTTTAGTTTAATGGGATCAATACTCCAGATTCAAGCTTAAAAACAGGAGAATAGCTGTTGTTGTTCACTTTTTGAAAATTAAATCCCCAAGTAAGACGGCCTTGCTGATCGCTATTTTTATCAAAACTTGAGCGAAGATCAAAATCTTGCGCAAATTCAGCATTGGAATGGACCCAACGCACCAATTCAGCACCAAGAAGAGTGTTGGTTGAGGGAAATTGAAGCTGTGTATCATAGAATAATTCTCGAAAGTCATCCATCGCTGCCGAATGGTACTTGGGGGTGTTGTTGGAGATAAAATAAAAATTGGCAAATTCTAACATCTCAAAATTGGAAAAATTAAACCCTAACCACGAATCCATAACCAGTATAGGAATTTTGGTAGAAATACTTTCCAGCAAAGAAAAGACAGGATTTGCAAATGATGGATCATCCGAAAGTAAAATTACTTGATCCACTGAGGGTCGATTCCCTCTTCGTACTCCTATGCCTTGAAGGAAGGCGTTCACATTATTGGGGTCTACTTTTTGAATTTTAACTAGATTAAAGCCCTCCTTTGCTAATTGACTTTGTAGGAGTAGCCCCAACTGTTCATCTCGAGCATTACCACTATATCCAACGGCCACTGATGTTCCCCATGCTTGAGATTTCAATGCATTTATTACCCCATTTGCTAAAGAACTGAGTGAAGGCCTAAACAAATAACTAAAATGATTTTCTTCAAATCGATCACCGAGATTGGATAAAGGGTGTATAAAAGGGATTTTTTGCACCTCAGCAAAAGCGCTAATTAGCTCCGTTTCCTCTGGATAAATAGGTCCTAAGATTACATCTGCTGCAAGTATTATGGGATCTTTTACAAGAAAATTAAGGTAGTTAAGATCTTGCTTTGAATCGAAAGTATGTAGCTGAATTGCTACTCCTTCTGCTTTAAGCGTAGTCACTCCGAAAGCAATCCCTTGGTAGAGTTCAAGTACAAAATTATTCGTTTCCAAGGAGGAAATTGCTTGCTCTGAATTTGTTGTAAACGGTAGGATTACGACCACATCCAGTACCTTATCTTTCAAAAATACTTGTGTGCCAGATTGAAGAATCTGATTGAGGATGCTCCGCTCGGAAGCAGACATGATTGACTTTTTTTGCAAAACATAAGCCAAGGCAGCAGTGTAGCCATGATTTTCTTTGAACTCATTTAGGTGAGTGATCAAAAAACTAGGAGAGCTCGCTTTTAATTTTTCAAATGAAGCGCGGTATACTTTGTTTAATACTGGGTTGCGCGTAATTTCTTTCATTGTTTGAAGACCTTCCAAGTCCTGATTATTCTGAAAATAGGCTAGTCCAAGCAAATAGGTTTGTGCTTCGGATTGCTCCCAAATTTTACCTTTCAAGGCTAAGAGTAATTGAATTGCTTCAGAAGCCTGTCCAAGCTGTAGTGCTGCTTCTGCGCTGTAAAATGCAGCATAATAGGAAAGGCCTCTAAATTTCTCTTCTGCCAAAAATGGGGCAAATCCCAGTTTAGCCTGCCCATATTCCTTAGCTTCTAGATCAGATTTGGCCTCGAGGTATGCTGCTGGTGCTTGCTGTGCTACTGCGAAGGCAACCATAAAAAAGAAAGAAAGAACAAGAAAAACTTTTCGCATTGGAGCAGTTTGGGAATTCATTGAAGATACCATCAAAAATAAGCCATTTTTTTCAATCCAAGGTGGGCCGGAATACCATTTGAAATCAATACCGGGCTGCTAAAAGAAGTTGAAGCTCCTTGTGGCTAAGCCCAAATTTCTTTGCCATAAAAGCATTGGTAAGGCTTCCTCGGTAGGTGTAAACTCCTTTGAGGAACCATTTGTAGGTAAATATCATTTCCTCGGCACCTCCCAGATCGTTCATATGGAGTAGTATTGGGGTAAAAATATTACTTAAAGAATACGAAGCGGTCCGTGCCACTCTGGAAGCAATATTGGGCACGCAGTAATGAATCACCTCATGTATGCGGTAAACTGGATTTTCGTGAGTTGTCACTCGTGCAGTTTCAATGCACCCACCCTGGTCTATACTGACATCAATCAAGATACTACCAGGAATCATTTTAGCGACCATTTCTTCGGATACTACAATTTTATTTCTACCCTTCTCGGCGCGTAAGGCACCTATTACCACATCCGCTTCAGCCAAAGCCTGAGAAAGGCTAGCATTATCGATGGTAGAAGTTGCAATTTGCTGTCCGAGTAGCTGTTTGATACGCCTGAGTTTGTAGAGATGGTTGTCAAAAACCTTGATATTTGCACCCAAGCCTAGAGCAGTTCTTGCGGCATATTCCGCTACAGTACCTGCGCCAATGATAACCACCTGAGTTGGTGGCACCCCTGTAATACCCCCTAAAATCAACCCCTTTCCTTCATTTACGCTAGAAAGGTATTCTGAAGCGATCTGCATCACCGTGCTTCCAGCAATTTCTGACATCGCACGCACCACTGGCATTCCTCCCACCTTATCTTCTAGATACTCAAAAGCTACAGCGGTAATTTTTTTTGCGTTGAGGGATTGAATATAACTTGAATCTTGCTTCTCAAGTTGCAAGGCAGAAATCAAACAAGTACCAACACTCATATCTACAATTTCTTCTTCTGTTGGTGCATTAACTTTGACGACCACATCAGCAGCAAATACCTCCTTTTGTGAATAGACTATTTTTGCACCAGCATCTGAAAACTGTCGATCTGAAAACTTAGCACGTTCCCCAGCTTGGGTCTCCACCATAACCTCTACACCATTTTGATACAAAATACCGACTGCCTCAGGGCTTAAAACTACTCGCTTCTCTTCGGAGGAGAATTCCTTAGGTAAACCTAGCGTGATGGGTTTACCTCCTTTTTTTCGTTGGGCAGGAGACTCTTTTGGGATTAATTCCACAGCAGCGACTCCAGATAATTCAGTGTCCATTTCGATGGTGGTGAAGGGTTAATATTCTTCCTGTTTCAGATGCTAGTGTAAGTTCGATCTGGAAAAATCGCTCCGGTAAAAAAGGAGTAATTTTTTCTGCCCACTCGAGCCAACAGTAGTTTCCACTATAAAAATACTCTTCTATTCCGATATCCAAAGCCTCTATGGGATCATCCAGCCTATAAAAGTCAAAATGAAAGAGGAGTCCATCAGCACGAGTTTGGTATTCATTTACAATCCCAAAGGTGGGGCTGCTTACCAGATCCTCTACCTGCAACGCTTTCGCCAGGGATTTAATCAAGGTGGTCTTTCCTACACCCATTTCGCCTCTGAAAATCCACACTTTTTCATCTCCAGCTACTTGAATTAGCTGTTGGGCTATTCCATCAATATTGGCTAATGTGTAAGAGAAAGTATGCAAAATGATTAGGATTTGGAACGCAAATGTACAATAGGAACGATCATTTCCTCAAGAGAAATACCCCCATGCTGAAAAGTATCCTTGAAGTGGTTCACGTAGTAATTGTAATTATTGGGGTAGGCAAAGAAATAATCCTCCACTGCAAAAACATAGGATGAGGATAAATTTAGTCTAGGGAGCTTGGCCTCTTCGGGGCGCCGGACCTCAAATACTTTTCCCTGCTCAAAATTCAAATTCTTCCCTTGCTTGTATCTCAAGTTTGTCGTTATATTTTTGTCTCCAATGATTCGGTATGCCTTATTTACTCTTTTTGTACCATGATCTGTCGTTAAAATCACCTCAGTCCCTGCTTGCTGTATTTTTTTCATTAGCTCAAATAGGGAGGAATGTTCAAACCAACTTCGGGTCAAGGAACGGTAAGCCGACTCATCGGGGGCCAGTTCTCGGATCATTTTCATATCCGTTCGCGCATGAGAAATCATGTCTACAAAATTGTACACCAGTACATTAAATTCATTTTGAAGCAAACTATGAAATTGATCCAAAAGAGCTTTCCCTTGCTGCATTTGCAAAATCTTGTGGTAAGAAAATTTTACTGGGATTCTATTTTTTTCTAAGTTGATTTTTAGCCAGGCTTCTTCATTTTTATTTTTTCCTTCATCCGAATCTTCATCTTCCCATAGGTCTGGATAGCAGCTCGCCATCTCCGAAGGCATCATGCCAGAAAATAACGCATTTCTAGCAAAGGCCGTAGTGGTAGGGAGAATACTGAAATAGGTAGACTTTTCCTCCACATGAAAGTACGCGCTAAGCAAGGGCTCTATTTCCTCCCATTGGTCAAGCCGGAGGTTATCGATTAAAATAAAAAACACAGGCCTTTTCTTTTTCAAAAGTGGAAACACCCATTCTCTGAGCACCTGAGGGGATAGAAGCGGCGCATCAGTCTCTGGATTAGCTACCCAATCCAAGTAATTCGCCTTTACAAATCGGCCAAAAGAACTATTTGCTTCGGTTTTTTGAGCCTCCAATACTTCCAACATGTTCTTGTTTTCAGTGCGATCAATTTCCATTTCCCAGAAAGTTAACTTTTTATAAAGATCTACCCATTCCTGAGGGGAGCCTGCATCATCCAATGCTTGGCCTATTTGTCTAAATTCTTGCTGGTAATTTTGGGTTGTTTTAGACTCTACTAACTGTCGGTTTTGGAGAATTTTTTTAACTGAAAGCCAAATTTGACTGGGATTGAGGGGTTTGATTAGGTAATCTGCAATCTTTCCTCCTATGGCCTCATCCATCAGCTGCTCTTCCTCGCTTTTTGTGATCATGACCACAGGAATCTGAGGCTTGAGCTGTTTGATTTGTTGAAGCGTCTCCAAACCGGTCATTCCAGGCATCATTTCATCCAAAAATACCACATCAAAATTGGAATTTTCGACTTCTTCGATCGCATCTATTCCTGAATTGACAGTAGTTATCACACAGCCCTTTCCTTCGAGAAATAAGAGGTGAGGTTTGAGTAGATCAATTTCATCGTCTGCCCACAAGACCTTAAATTTTTGAGACATCTTTCTTCCCTTTTCTTCTAAAATTATAATTACTTTTGAATCAATCAAATCCGTGCTGATTGAAAAGCCAGAAAATACTCAATGATCCCGTTTATGGTTTTATAACCATCCCTAGCGAGTTAATTTTTGCCATCATTGACCATCCTTACTTTCAGAGATTACGCCGAATACGGCAATTGGGTTTAACTGATTTTGTGTATCCTGGGGCTTTGCATACCCGATTTCACCATGCTTTGGGCGCCATGCACCTGATGAGCATTACCTTAGACAACTTACGGATTAAAGGTACCGACATCAGTGAAGCGGAATACGAGGCAGCCTTAATCGCCATTCTTTTGCATGATATTGGACATGGCCCCTTCTCTCACGCTCTGGAATATAGCTTATTGCAAGGGATTCCACACGAAGAACTTTCATTACTCATCATAGAACTGCTCAATGACGAGTTGGGAGGGGAATTGACTTTGGCGCTCCAAATATTCAAAAATCATTATCCTAAAAAATTCCTGCACCAGCTCGTTTCAAGTCAGCTAGATATCGATCGACTGGACTATCTACAACGGGACTGTTTCTTTACAGGCGTATCAGAAGGCACCATAGGTGCAGACCGAATCATCAAAATGATGGCCGTCAAGGATGATCAGTTGGTGATTGAAGAAAAAGGAATCTATTCAATTGAAAACTTTTTGAGTGCGCGAAGGCTAATGTATTGGCAGGTGTATTTGCATAAAACGACCGTTAGTGCAGAGAAAATGCTCATCAACCTGATTCAACGGGCAAAAAACTTAGCGCAGGGAGGAAGAATCTTTTTTGTAACAGAGGAGATGGCCTACTTTATGACCAAAGAGGTATCGCTAGCAGATTTTAAAGCAGATTCGAGCGTGTTGAAAAAATTTTTACAGCTGGATGATTTTGATATCTGGGGAGCCATTAAGCTTTGGAAAAATGACCCTGACTACGTACTTCAAAATATATCACAAATGTTTCTGACGCGTAAGCTCTTTAAAATTAACCTAGTAAACGACCCCTTTTCAGACCAAGAGATTGAGCACCTACGAACCAAAGCGCAGAAAAAACTACAAGTGCCGGACGAAGATTTAGCATACTTTTTCTCTACGGGTATGATCAGTAACTATGGATATTTGGAAAAAGACCGCATTTCCATTTTAACCAAAAAAGGAGAAGTGGTCGATGTGGCCAGTGCCGCAGATTTACCAAACATCAAGATTATGAGCAAGATGGTAGAAAAACATTACGTATGCGTAGCAAAAAGTTTAATTTTGCCCTACTAAACCACTGTGCTACCTATGGAATTTTCGCTGGAACAAATCGCTGGTATTTTAGGAGGAACTGTAGATGGAGACCCTACACAAAAAGTTAACCGCCTCGATAAAATCCAGGAAGGTCAGCCCGGAGGCATTGCCTTTTTGGCAAACGATAAATACGAAGCCTACCTCTACGAAACCGCCGCCACGGCAGTGATTGTTTCGGAAAACTTTGTTGCCTCAAAACCACATACAGCCACCTTGATCCGCGTAAAAGACGCTTACACTGGCTTTACCACCTTGCTAGAAGCCTACAATCAGGTCAGCAGGGGTACGTTGGTGGGCGTTGAAGAACCTAGTTACTTGGGCGAAAATAGCCTCGTGGGCGAAGGAGCTTACCGAGGAGCCTTCTCTTACATAGGAAAGGATTGCGTATTGGGAGAAGGTGTCAAAATCCATGCACATAGCTTCATTGGCGACCGAGTCAAGATTGGCGACGGCACAGTAATTCACGCAGGTGCCAAAATTTGTTCGGACACGCAAATAGGTAAGCAATGTGTGATTCACTCAGGTGCCGTACTGGGTGCGGACGGATTCGGCTTTGCACCCCAGTCAGACGGCTCCTACAAAACCATCCCTCAAATTGGCAACGTCGTCTTGGAAGACCAGGTGAGCATCGGAGCAAACAGTACGGTAGACCGCGCAACGATGGGTTCTACCCTTCTTTGTAAAGGAGTTAAAATTGACAACCAAGTGCATATCGCCCACAATGTAGTGGTCGGCGCACATACGGCTATCGCAGCACAAGCAGGCATTGCAGGATCCACTACCATTGGTGCCTATTGCATCATCGCAGGTAAGGCCAGCATCGTAGGACACCTCAAAATTGCAGATCACACCACCATTGGAGGAAATACTGGGGTGATCAAGTCGATCAAAAAATCAGGACAAACCCTATTTGGATTCTTGGCAATGGATTTAAACCATTTTCTACGCTCCTACAGCATATTTAAAAATCTAGACGATCTCCAAAAACGCATTCGGCAACTGGAAAAAAAGAGGTAATTTTGTTATTAATTCTTGTTTAAGCGTACGGATACATGAAAGTCAAACAGCACACCATCCAAAAGCAGGTAGAATTGTCTGGAGTAGGACTGCATACAGGCGTGGTTTCTAACATGACCTTTTTGCCAGCCCCTCCCAATCATGGTATAAAATTTCAGCGCATTGATTTGGAGGGTCGCCCTACAGTAGATGCAGACTGTGACTTGGTGGTGGATGTGTCACGAGGGACTACCTTAGAGCAAAGTGGAGCTAGAGTATTTACTGTTGAACATGTGCTAGCTGCACTCATGAGCATGGAGATTGACAATATTTTGATTCAATTAGATGGCCCAGAACCCCCAATTTTGGATGGTTCTTCCATCCAGTTTATTGAGGTACTAGAGGATGCTGGACTTGAGGAACAAAATGCGTTGAGAAGATTTTTTGAAGTTCAAGAGACCATCCAATACAAAGACCCTTCCAGAGAAGTAGAGATGGTGGCTCTTCCTGCGAGCAACTACCGTGTCACCGTCATGGTGGATTACAACTCTCCGGTACTGGGTAGTCAGCATGCTTCAATTACAGACATCAGTCAATTTAGATCGGAAATTGCTTCCTGCCGAACCTTTTGTTTTTTGCATGAGCTAGAGATGCTTTATAAATCCAACCTCATCAAGGGAGGGGATTTGAACAATGCCATTGTGGTGGTAGACCGGGTAGTGGAGAAGGAGGAATTGGCACATTTAGCCAAAATGTTTAACAAAAAGTCGGTTGAAATAAAAAAAGAGGGGATTCTCAATAATGTCGACTTACGCTATAAAAACGAGCCTGCGCGCCACAAACTTTTAGATGTAGTGGGTGATTTGGCCCTAGTAGGTCGCCCCTTAAAAGCCCAAATCCTGGCTGCTCGACCTGGACATGATGCGAACGTGGCCTTCGCAAAGAAATTGAAACGGGCATTGGAAAAAATAGGGGCTAGCCATATCCCCTACTATGATCCAAAGCTTCCTCCAGTAATGGACATTAATCAGATTAGTAATATTTTACCCCATCGCTATCCTTTTCAATTGATAGATAAAATCATCTACCTCGACGAGACCGTGGTAGCAGGAGTGAAGAATGTAACCATGAACGAGCCTTTCTTTATGGGCCATTTTCCAGGTAATCCCATAATGCCTGGGGTCATGCAAGTAGAGGCCATGGCACAAACGGGAGGAATACTGGTTTTGAGCTCAGTTGAAGATCCTGAAAATTACTGGACCTATTTTCTAGGCATTGAAAATTGTAAATTTAGAAAAATGGTCTTGCCTGGCGACACCATTGTTTTCAAATGCGAACTCCTTGCCCCTATCCGCAGGGGAATTGCTAAAATGAAGGGTGAAGCCTTTGTAGGTAATACACTAGTTTGTGAAGCAATTATGACAGCAAGCATTACCCGAAAAGATCTATGATAAGCCCCATGTCTTCTATTCATCCTGAGTCAACATTAGGTTCGGGAGTACATGTTGATCCCTTCACCATGATCCATGAAGATGTGATCATCGGGGATAATTCCTGGATTGGCTCCAATGTGACCATCTATCCTGGAGCAAGAATTGGGAAAAATTGCAAGATTTTTCCTGGTGCAGTCATTGCAGGGATTCCACAAGACCTCAAATTCCAAGGAGAAGATTCTTCGGTAGTTATTGGAGACAATACTACCATTCGTGAATGTGTAACTATATCACGCGGTACAGTGGAAAAGCAAACTACCGTAGTGGGTAGCCATTGCCTATTGATGGCCTATGTACACGTAGCACACGATTGTGTAATTGGGAGCCACGTCATTGTAGCCAACTCGGTTCAAATCGCTGGCCACGTAATCATCGAAGATTGGGCGATAATTGGGGGATCAAGTGCCGTCCATCAATTTGTGAAAGTTGGGATGCACGCCATGATTTCTGGCGGATCTTTGGTCAGAAAAGATGTGCCTCCCTTTACCAAGGCTGCAAGAGAACCGCTCACCTATGCAGGTGTCAATTCCTTAGGCTTGCGCAGAAGAGGCTTCTCTAGCGAAACTATTGCACACATTCAAGAGGTATACCGTTACCTATTCTTGAATAGCTTAAACAATAGCCGTGCTCTAGAAGAAATTGAAATCAACCTACCAGCCACCAAGGAGCGAGATGAAATTTTAAATTTTATCCGTTCATCTGAACGTGGGGTAATGAAAGGCTACATCAATTAGCATGTTTACCATCCAGGTTCAAAACGCTTCCAAGCGCTTTCACCACGAATGGATTTTTAAAAATCTCAATCTGGACCTTTCCGCAGGAGATTCAATCGCCATTACCGGCGGAAATGGATCTGGAAAATCCACCCTTTTGAAATGCCTTTCTGGAGCCATTCCATTGACATCTGGTGCAATTCAATACCAATCAGGAGCAAATCAAATTGTCGAAGAGCAATGGTTTCGTAGCCTAGCGCTCGCTACCCCCTACTTAGAATTGCCGGAAGAATTCACGCTTAGCGAAGTACTTTCCTTTCATTTTCAATTTAAAAACCCGCTTCAACAGCGATCTAATGCGGAAATTCTTGAGGTATTAGGGTTAGAGAAACACAAATCAAAAACCCTTTCTCAATTTTCATCTGGGATGAAGCAGCGGGTAAAGCTTGCATTGGCCATTTTTTCGGAGGTTCCTTTACTCCTTCTAGATGAGCCTACCACCAACTTAGACAAGCAGGGAGTAACTTGGTATTTGGACCTTATCCAGCAGTTTACACAAGATCGAATTGTAATGATTTGCTCCAATGACCCGCGTGAATATGATTTTTGTGAAAAAAAAATAGCCTTGGAAGACTTTAAGTAAGTCAAATGGCTCATATTCGTATGCTTTTACTATTCAAAAAATTACATCTCAAATGAATTCTCGACAGCTCTCCATTCTCCCAGTTCTTCTAATTTTTAGCCTTCTAGTTGCTTGCAAGGAGAAAGGAGAAACACCAGACACAAAAAAAAACGCCAGAACAACTCGCAACTGAAGCCCTGGCAGGAACAGGAACCGCTCAATGGACTGTAGCCGGCGGGGGATCAGTGACTCGTGATGGACAGAATGTAACCAGCACCTATGCTGCTTTTGAGGTAATTCTAAATTCAGGCACAACAAAAGCCTATTCCACTAAAAATGGAGGTGGATTATTTGATGACAACGGCACTTGGAGTTTTGCTGGAACCAACTTTGATAAATTTATTTTAACAGGGGTTAAACCTGCGGCAACGCGTGAGATCTCCTTTACGCAAACAGGAACAACGCTACGATTTGACTTTCGAATTCCAGTACCAGGAGCAAGAATGGATGGGACTTCCTCCCTATCAGGAAACTATACCTTTACCTTGGTTAAAAAATAATATCTGTGCTACCTGAGGGTGACTAACGTGACACCAGCTCCACCTCTATCGGCGTGCTCATCCTCCAATTTCCGTACCTGAGGCATGGTTCGCAATAAATTACGGCTTACTTCACGAAGGATACCATCCCCCTTTCCATGGATGATCCGTAAATTTTTTACTCCTAGCATATTGCCCTCATCAATAAGGGTTTGAATCAGTGGGAGGACTTCCTCTCCCCTACGTCCTCTCAAATCCAAGTTAGAGGAGAAATCCATCATCTTTGCTGTTGCTTGGTAGCTCCCTCTTTTATCGATGGACTTCAATTCTTTTTTGACTTCTACTTTAGCGATTTTCTCCAATCGAGAAAGTTTTACATTCGACTTTAAGTCTCCAATCAAAAGTTCAACATCTTTATTTTTTATGGCTATCACTTCTGCAATAGCCGAATTATCCTTCAGCCGTACCCAATCTCCTCTTTGAATTTGCCC
>JAQCJI010000026.1 GCA_027593175.1 Bacteroidota bacterium
AACCTTACCATCTCGGAAAATCTTTAAATAACTCTCCCGAATGATCACATCCTTATCGCGAGGAGAAGTTTGAGAATTGCCCACTGTATTAAGTAGGAATTCTAAAAAACGAACCTGATCCTCAACCTTGATGGATAGTTCTACTAATTGATCCGAAGAATACCCATTTATTTTCTGTCCTTGAGCGACAATTGAAAAATAAAAAAGGAATAATAAAAGAGTGTACCGTCTAATCTTGATCATAGATATACCTCAATAAAGTCTCTTTATCTCCTGGACCCAATCGCATCAAATTGGAGATTAGCCACCCCGTATTGAATCCAGGTCTATTAAATTGGTTCACCTCAAAATACCAGCCCCCAATTTGGAAGAAATGAAACTTAACCCCATTAACCGTTTCAAATCGCAGATTATCCTGTTTCATCTCAAAAAGAAAAATTGCTAAATAATCAGGAGCATACGAAGTTGGGGTAAATGATTCAGGGTTTTCAGAATCTTGAAATGCCCTCCTCATGTTCATAAATCCGAGCTCATGACTCAGAGGATGAAGAAAATCTTTAGCTGAGCCAACAGGCTTATTAAATAAATTTTTGAAGGGTTCAAAAATCACTTGATCAACTACCCATTCATAGCCCAATCCCTCCGGCTGGATTTTCATGATAAAGGTCAAGTTCTCTTTTTTGCCCTTGTACGAAAAAACCGCATCTACTTCAGCAATCCAGCCTAGCTTGTGAAAAACCAAATATTGCGGGTAGTTAGGTGAAAGAATACTGGAAATAAAGTTAGCTTTTAATTCCTGGCTGATACCTGAGGATTGGTTATCAAAAAGTACGGATACAAAACCCTTTCTTAACTTCTCATTTTGATAGAGGGAATCCCCAGGATAAAAACGCTTTTCCCCATTGATGGACTCCTCTCCATTGAACCTTTTAAAAAATTGATTCATTTGTTTGGTAGAGGCGGCAAATCTACCATCATCCTTTAGTGTCTCGGGGCTGCCCAAGCCTTGCCCCGAGACAATAGAGAGGTGAGTAATAAAAAAAACAAAAATCAGAACGCTTTTTCTCATGCGGAAGTTTCAGTCACTCTTATATCGCCAAGCATTACGTCCCAAAATTCAATGGTGCGGCCAGCAATTTGAGTTTGCTTCTTCTCTACATAAATGGTGATGTCCTTTTTGGTCGTGTCCTTGTAATTCATACCGGTTTCAATGGAAGTTCCTTCAAATCGCTGATACACGGTAATCACACCTACATAACGACCATCCGGTTGACGCTCCAAGTCGGATACATATTGAATATCGTACCAGGTAATGTTTATTTTGTCATAGTTCAAAGCCATCAATCGCTCGAAGTACCTTCTCACTTTGTAGTACGCAATCTCTTTGGTGTTGATGGAAGAAACTCCCATTTCTGCACCAGTTGCAAAAAGCTCATCAGCTCGATCCATTACGCGGTTTGCCTCAGAAAATTGCGTTTCCTTATTGCCTATAATAGCGATGTACTTGGAAAGGTCTTTCACCTTTTCTAGTGCCAGGGAATCAATCGCTTGCTTTCTTTTTGAGCTAATGTTATCCTGAGCAAATGCTACCGTTACTGTAGCAAGAAATAGCCCTAGGAAAAGAATACCAGTATTTTTCATATCAAATTTAGTTTCGGAGATATATTATTTTCTTTTAAGTTCCAATTCAGTCACTTTACCCCCTGCCATTCGAATATCAGAGATGTAATTCAAGTTTTTCTTGGTGTCTTTCAAGTATTCCAAGTATTTCTTGATGGTGGTCGGCTCATCGTAATCTTTAACTCCACCTTCTTCATGAATAACAATTAAAATTGGAGTTTCCTGATTTGAAAACATCGCCAATACTTCCTGAATAGACTGATTAACGGTTGTCACATTGCTAGCAGAAGCAATGAACGTGAATTGAGTTTCAAGCTTTTCTACTGCGATCTCTTCTGCAGAACGAGCAACTGGTACTGGAGCTGGAGCTGGCTTAGCTACTTCTTCTTGAACAACTGGTGCTGGAGCAGGCTCAACAGCCTTCTTTTTACTTTTACAGGCACCCATAGCCAAAAGGACTAGTACTGCCATCAACATGGTTTTCCTTAGGGAAAGAGCGAACATTTGATGTTTCATCATGAATTATTGGTTATTGATTTCGATTAGGTGATCCATTCCGGATTAATTAGATAATACAAATTAAATAAAACATTGCAAAGATTTGAACTACTTAGATCAAAGATTGACTTTTTTTCATTGGATTTCACTTAAAAATACCGAGTCAACTCCTTTCAAAAATAAGCCTCTACACAGGGAAAGTTTATTAAATATTGGAAGATAATTAGATACTAAATTTTAGTCAGAAAATCAAACCTATAAACGCGCATCCACCAAAGACCGATCCAAGATACCTTTGACATCATATATGACCTGATTCGGGTTTTTTCGAAGTGGTATTGTAGCAAAAACATCATGCGAAACAGCCAAAACCACTGCTGAATAGGCTGAAATATCAGGGAGTACCATGCCGGTTTGAATTTTTATTCCATACACCTCTTTTACCTCTGCTGCATTTGCCCAAGGATCATATACATCTACCCCCATATCGAAGGTTCTCAATTCGTGATAAATATCAATCACTCGTGTATTCCTCACATCAGGACAGTTCTCTTTGAATGTAAACCCTAAAATCAACACCTTGGCATCCAATATCTTGATGTCTTTACGCATCATCAATTTGATAATTTCGGTGGCGACAAACTTTCCCATGCTGTCATTAACCCTTCTCCCCGCAAGAATTATTTCGGGGTGATACCCTA
This sequence comes from Bacteroidota bacterium, assembly GCA_027593175.1. Lineage (GTDB taxonomy): Bacteria > Bacteroidota > Bacteroidia > Cytophagales > Cyclobacteriaceae > Algoriphagus. Next base: position 2,820 of record JAQCJI010000026.1, read on the forward strand.
CTTCCTGCGCTTTTTGAGCTAAATAAAAAGGATCCACCCCAATGCAATGCCCACCTACCAAGCCTGGCTTGAATTTGAGAAAATTCCACTTCGTGCCAGCAGCCTCCAAGACTTCTTGGGTATCAATACCCAACAGATTAAAGATCTTGGCTAACTCATTCACAAATGCAATATTGATGTCACGCTGTGAGTTTTCAATCACTTTTGAGGCTTCAGCTACCTTGATTGAAGAAGCTTTATAGGTTCCAGCAGTAATGATGCTTCGGTAAAGTTCATCTACAAAATCCGCTACCTCTGGCGTACTTCCAGAGGTTACTTTCACAATTTGGGCAACCGTATGCACCTTGTCTCCAGGATTAATCCGCTCAGGAGAATACCCCGCAAAAAAATCTGTATTATACTTCAAACCAGAAACCTTTTCCAATACCGGCACACAATCCTCTTCTGTTACTCCTGGATAAACAGTGGATTCATAAATCACGACATCCCCATTTTTCAAATAATGCCCTATATTTTCGGAAGCCTTTAACATCGGAATTAAAATAGGTCGTTTGTGCTTGTCTGTTGGTGTAGGAACCGACACAATAAAGACGGTGCATTCCTCCAAATCTTTGGAATCAAAACTAGGAAATAAGCCTTTCTCACCCACCTGCGGATTGGAAGAGCGCAACACCAAAGCAAGTGAATCATTGGCTACCTCTAGGGTTGCATCATGACCTGAAACCAACTCCCCTATCCGCTTTTGATTGATATCAAATCCAACTACTGGAAACTTTTTTGAAAATTCTACTGCCAAGGGAAGGCCTACATAGCCTAGTCCTATCACAGCGATCTTTACTTCATTTATTGGCTTCACAAGCGATTTTAATTAGTCAATTACAAGTATTTGTTGATCGAACGTTTTTGATTTCAAAGGGTAATTCCTCCTAGAACAACCTACCTAAAGACAGGTTTTCCTATGCCATGAAATCTAAATCCTATCTTTTCCATTTGAGCAGCATCCAAGATATTTCTACCATCAAATACGAATGCGGGCTGCTTCATTTGAGCATGTATCTGTTCCCAATCGAGCACCACAAACTCATCCCACTCGGTTAAAATGGCAACAGCCGCTGCATCTTTACAAGCTTCATAGGCAGAATCAACGACCTCCACGAGCTTCCTGTTTTCTTCACTTGAACGAGATTCAAGAAAGTCCAGGTCGGTATATATTTTTTCTTTGGAGACCTTAGGATCGTAAACCACCACAGAAGCACACTCACCCAAGAGGTGATCCGCCACATAGATGGCGGCTGACTCTCGTGTGTCGTTCGTGTCTTTTTTGAAGGCCCAACCCAAAAAAGCAATTTTCTTTCCATTGACCGTATTGTACAGGTTTTTGATGATTTGCTTAGCAAACCTTGCCTTTTGATGATCGTTAATTTTGATTACCTGCTCCCAAAAATCCGCAACGGCATGCAACTGGTAACTCCTACATATATAGACTAAATTGAGAATATCTTTCTTGAAACAAGATCCGCCAAAACCTACAGATGCTTTCAGAAACTTAGGACCAATTCTAGAATCCATCCCAATCGCTTTGCCTACATCCTCCACATCAGCACCTGTGGCTTCACAGAGTTCTGAGATCGAATTAATGGAAGAAACGCGCTGCGCAAGAAAGGCATTTGCGGTAAGCTTACTGAGTTCAGAGGACCAAAGGTTCGTCGTTAAAATCTTTTCTTCTGGAACCCAAGCGGCATAAATTGTTGCTAAGGCCTGAATTGCTTCCTTTCCTTCTGCGCTTTGGTCTCCCCCAATCAATACACGATCCGGATTTAGTAGGTCTTGAACGGCTGTTCCCTCTGCCAAAAATTCTGGATTGGAAAGCACCTGAAAAGAAATACCACTCGAAGAATTGTGTAAAATATCTTTCACCGCCTCGGCGGTTCGAACAGGCAAGGTGGACTTTTCGACAACAATTTTAGAGGTAGTCGCTACTTGGGCAATCTGCCGCGCACAAAGCTCAACCCACTTGAGGTCAGCAGCCATTCCCTTGCCCTCTCCGTAGGTTTTCGTGGGTGTATTGACAGAAATAAAAATCATGTCTGCCTCCTTAATTCCCTGCTGAATCTCCTTGGAAAAAAATAGATTTCTCCCCCTGGCTTCGGCTACCACTTCTGCCAAACCGGGTTCATAAACCGGTAAAAAACTTAAATCTTCATGATTCCAAGCATCGATTCGAGCAGCATTGGTATCAACCACTACCACACGGATGTTTGGACACTTGAGAGCTAATACCGCCATTGTAGGTCCTCCTACATAGCCTGCTCCGATGCAACAGATAGTTTTAATTTTTTTCATTGTTTGCTTTACTCTAGTCAACTGAAAAAATCAAGCAGCATAAAATCAAACTGCCCATCTATGAATTCATCTTACAAATAACGGAAGGAATTGCTGTTTTTTAGTAGTAATGGCTACAATTTGTAAATATTAAAACCAAAACAAATTTCGGATAACTGATTTATTAACACTACCTCCAAAATTTACGTCAAAAATTATTGTCCTAAATTCCTATTTTTATTTTACCTTTTGGTACTAAAACTAAGACCCATGACCTACTCAAGCCTTATTCGAGGGCTTATTTGGACCGTCAGCATCGCTTCACTGTGGAGTTGCTCACAAAAATCTGCTACCCCTCCTGAATTACTGGAAAGCGAACAACTTAGTTATAACTTCCATATTCGCCCGATCCTTTCAGACAAATGTTTTGCTTGCCATGGGCCAGATGCTAATAAGCGCGAATCAAACCTCCGACTCGATACGGAAGAAGGTGCTTTTGCAGCCCTAAAAGAAAGTCCTGGAAAATTTGCTTTAGTAGCAGGAAAACCGCTTAGTTCAGAAGTTTACCACCGCATTACAAGCACTGACCCTAGCTTTATGATGCCTCCCCCTGAATCTAATCTCAGCCTTAGCAACACAGAAATACAGTTGATCACTCGCTGGATAGAGCAAGGCGCAGCTTATGAGCCCCACTGGGCATTTACACGGGTGGAAAAACCAAAAGTTCCCTCCAACAATTGGGGAAATAACGAAATCGACCGGTTTGTAGGAGCCAAAATCAAATCAAAAGGCCTAGAACCTAACCCTGAGGCGAGCTCTTTTGAACTTATTAAACGCGCAAGCCTGGACCTTACTGGCCTCCCTCCTTCCCTTGAACTTTTGGAGAAATATGCCGGCTTCAAGGGAGAAAATAGCTACGACAAATTACTAGACCAACTACTCAATAGCCCCTCTTATGGAGAAAAAATGGCAATACTTTGGTTGGATATCTCCCGCTACTCCGATAGCTACGGTTACCAAGATGACAATATCCGAAGCCAATGGCCCTACCGAGATTGGGTGATTCATGCTTTCAATAAAAACTTAGGCTACGATCAATTTTTGACTTGGCAGCTTGCAGGAGACCTACTCCCTAATCCAACTAAAGAACAGATTTTGGCAACTGCCTTCAATAGAAATCACAAATACACGGAAGAAGGTGGAATCATTGAAGAAGAGTACCGGGTGGAATATGTGCTCGATAAAACTAACACCTTTAGTAAAGGCATTATAGGAATTTCGATGGAATGCGCCCAGTGCCATGACCACAAGTATGATCCCGTATCTCAAAAGGAATACTACGAACTCTATGCTTTTTTTAATAATTCCCAGGAGAAGGGATTTGAAGGAGATGTGAGTATATCAAAACCAGCAAAAACTCCAATTCTTTGGGTGGAACGAGACGATTTAGCTGGTATTCTCAGCTTCATCAACCATCAAGATACGAGCAAGCTGAGTATTTCAGTAATGGGTGAATTAGAGGAAAAAAGAACTACCTACATCCTCAATAGAGGTGCTTACGATGCCCCTACAGTACCAGTAGAAGCTTCTACCCCTACTTCCATATTGTCTTTCCCTGCCTCCTTTGAAAAAAATCGTCTAGGGCTGGCAAAATGGACTACCCACCGAGATAATCCACTTACGGCTCGCGTTTTTGTTAACTTAATTTGGCAGGAAATCTTTGGGCGAGGGATTGTCAAATCCGCTGGCGATTTTGGAAAGCAAGGAGACCTACCTACTCATCCAGAACTACTCAATTGGCTAGCAGCAGATTTTATGGATCAAGGCTGGAACATGAAAGCACTACTCAAAAAGATTTTACTTTCAGCCACCTACAGGCAATCGGGAAGTATTTCCTCCAAACATTTGGAGATAGACCCCGACAACTTGTACTTAGCCAGAGCCTCACGACTGAGACTCCCGGCTGAAAATATTCAAGACCTCGTGCTTGCCTCTAGTGGGTTATTGGTAGGAGAAATTGGAGGACCAAGCGTCAAACCCTACCAGCCCTCGGGACTTTGGGAGGCGGCCACTTCTGGTCGAGGGGTACTCGCCAACTACCAACAGGATACCGGAAATAAATTGTATCGAAGAGGTATTTATAACTTTATTAAATTAACTGTACCGCCTCCTAAAGCGATCATTTTCGACTCCAGCAACCGAGACAGATGTGAAACCTCTAGAAATAGAACCAATACCCCCCTTCAAGCTCTTGCCATGATGAATGACCCAATGGTCTTGGAAGCTGCTCGGGTATTAGCTACCCGACTTACAGAGAAATATACTAAATCAGATCAAGCCATTAACGAAGCATTCAAACGAATTGTATGTAGAGACCTTAAGTCAGAAGAAAAAGAATTGATCCAAAATTATTATGACGCAGAACTTAAACATTTTCAAACAAATCCAAAAGATGCAGCTGCCATCTTGGATGTAGGTGAATATCCCATAAATCCTGGCGCAATCACTCCACAAAATGCAGCACTCATGCAGGTTATTTTAAGCCTCTATAATTTGGAAGAAACCATCACGAAAAGTTGATATGGACAAAGAATTTTTAGAACAAGGACTCAACCACAACCGAAGGAAATTTCTTTCTCGCTTGAGCTTGGGGGTCGGAAGTGTCGCCTTGGGATCCTTATTGATTCCAGATCTCTTTTCTGGAAAAAAGGAGGTAGAAGAATCCTTGATGCAGGCATTACCGCATTTTGCCCCTAAGGCAAAGCGCATTATTTACTTATTTCAAAACGGAGCTCCATCCCAACTTGAAACCTTTGATTACAAACCCATGCTGACTAAGAATTTTGGACAAGAGCTGCCAGAATCCATACGCATGGGACAGCGACTGACTGGTATGACAGCAGGTCAAAATTCTTTTCCTCTCGTGGGATCCTATTTCGAGTTCAACCAATACGGACAAAGTAGAGCCTGGATTTCATCGCTTTTTCCCCATCTCTCAGCTGTGGTAGACGATCTATGCATTGTCAAATCCATGCATACCGAAGCGATCAACCATGATCCAGCGCTCACGTTTTTCCAAACGGGTGCACAAGTGGGTAACCGCCCTAGCATAGGCTCTTGGTTAAGCTATGGATTAGGAAGTGAAAATGAAAATCTTCCCGCCTTCTGTGTGCTACTTAGTCGAGGGAAAGGGAATGGGCAAGGCGTATATTCCAAATTGTGGTCCAGTGGCTTCTTGGATGCAAGACACCAGGGCGTACAATTTTCAAATTCAGAAGACCCAGTACTCTACCTTTCCGACGCTAAAGGCATAAGCAAGGATCAACGAAGAAGGATGCTTGATCAGCTGGCAGCAATGAATGATCTCAGTTACCAAGAGTTTAATGACCCACAGATCACCACCAAAGTACAGCAATATGAAATGGCATTTCGAATGCAGACTGCCGTACCAGAAATCACTGATGTGAGCAAAGAACCAGATGCTGTAGTCAAGCTGTATGGACCGGATTGCTTGGTTCCAGGGACTTATGCAGCTAATTGCCTTTTGGCAAGAAAACTTTCAGAAAATGGGGTGCGGTTTGTTCAGCTGTATCACCAAGGATGGGATACGCATGACAACCTCCCCAATCAGATGATTGGGCAAGCCAAAGATGTAGATCAGGCTTCAGCGGCGCTGATTACGGATCTAAAGCAACGAGGACTTTTGGATGAAACATTGGTGATTTGGGGCGGAGAATTTGGAAGAACCAACTACTGCCAAGGAAAAATCGCTCCCGAAAACTACGGGCGTGACCACCACCCCCGCGCATTTTCCATATTCATGGCCGGTGGAGGTGTGAAATCTGGGATGGTCTATGGAGAAACTGATGATTTTGGATATAACATTCAGGAAAATCCCGTTCATGTCCATGATTTCCAAGCTACAGTCATGCATCTGATGGGCATAGATCATGAAAAACTAATTTTCAAACACTTGGGAAGAAGGTACCGACTCACTGATGTACATGGTAAAGTAGTGACTGATTTAATTGCCTAAACCTAACTTTCAGTTGAATACCCTAAAGCCCAAAGTCTTATTTGAAAATCTCCTCATTTTTTGGTGTGGATTAATTGCTATTCTACTTGTTGGAGGCGAAAATCTACAACTTCCTACTTGGCTACAGGTAGCGGGAAGGCTGCATCCCCTGATACTTCACTTCCCAATTGTGCTCCTACTTTTAGGGGCTTCCCTTCTTTGGATTCGAGATGAAAATCGAATTCGGTACTTTGCTTGGCTACTTTTGGTTGGAGCCAATCTAGCAGGAGCAACGGTGGTGGCTGGACTTTTCCTTGCAACAGAAGACTACTCGAGTGAGGCAATTTCCTGGCACAAATGGACGGCCATCAGCAGCCTAGGAGTTGCGGTAGCGCTTTATTTCTTACGAGATCATGCGATCGCTATTCTACGATTACTATCCGTCAGCCTTGCCCTACTTCTTGTCTTAGCGGGGCATTTTGGTGCACAACTCACACATGGTGAAGACTTCTTGCTTGCTCCCTTGAAGGAAACTAGTGAACAAACTCTTTCGCTAGCCGATGCTGAGATTTTTAAGGATCTTGTACAGCCTATTTTTGAATCAAAATGTATTGTTTGTCACCAAGAAGGAAAAATTAAGGGGGAGCTCCGTTTAGATCTCCTCACTGGTATCCAAAAGGGTGGAAAGTCTGGGATCCTCTTTATTGCAGGTAAACCCGAACTTTCCTTACTAATTCAGCGCATCCACCTACCCCTAAAGGATGAAGACCATATGCCTCCAAAAAACAAACTACAGCTTACCGAAGAGGAACTGGAAATCCTTAGCCTTTGGGTAAGCTCTGGAGCACGTTTTGATCAAAAAGTGATGGATCTTCCACAAGAAGAACCCCTTTTTCAATTGGTAGCGGCTCGATTTTTAGCTCAAAAAAATTACACCTTTCCAGCAGCAGATCAGGATGAAGTAGCTTCCTTAACTACCTTTTTCAGAAAAGTACGCACCATTTACCCAGGATCTCCAGCTCTGGAAGTAGCGTATTATGGTTCGTCCACGTTTGATCCTAACTCATTGACAGAGCTGAATACAGTCCGAAACCAAATAGTCAAACTGAATCTGAGTCGAATGCCTCTTCAAGAAGTGGATTTAAGTTTACTGACTGACTTTAAAAATCTTGAATCCCTACAACTCAACTTTACTTCCCTAACAGGAAAACAACTCAAGGCACTAATCAACTTACCTAAACTCGAAGTTCTCGCAATTTCAGGGAATACACTCGATGGGGAAGGGATAAAGGCCTTAGCGGCTATGCGCCAGCTAAAGCACCTGTACCTTTGGCAGACAGGGCTTAAAGAGCAACAAAAAAAGGAGCTGAGCAAAGTTCTATCCACTACTCAAGTGGACTTTGGCTATGAGGGTGAAGGAATTATTTACCCACTAAATCCCCCAAAAATCAAGTTTGAAAGCACCTTATTTGAGGGAAAAACGGAGATCAGCTTAACACATCCTATTCGTTCCACACAAATACGCTACACGCTAGATGGAACCCTCCCTGATAGCATCAAAAGTCCTGTTTACAAAGAACCCATCCTACTGACCGAATCTACCCGCATTCGAGCAAAAGCCTTTGCTGCTGGCTGGATAGGTAGTACTGATTCCAAAGAGCTATTGATAAAAAAGGGGATATCACCAACAACCTATAATTTAGTCACTCCGCCGAACCCGAAGTATGCAGCAAAAGGTGCTGCCAGCTTGTTTGACGGAGTAAAGGCAAAAGCCAACCATACCTCTGGAGATTGGTTGGGATTTAAAGATAGCCCCTTAGACATCACGGTAGCAGTGGGATCGAATCAGCCTAAACTATTGGAATTAAGTTTCCTCTTGCATGAAAGCGCCTACATCTTTCCTCCACAAACTCTTGAAGTATGGATTGGTCTTAAAGGAGTGTGGAAAAAAGTAAACAGCCTGGCCCAAGCTGGTTCCACCCAAGCGGAAGAACCTCGGTTTGGTTTGGTTTCGATTCCCTTACCTATGGGCCCAATGGATCAAATTCGCTTAAAAGCAAAGCCCATTGCAAAATTACCTTCCTGGCATCCTGGCGCTGGTACCAAAGGTTGGGTATTTGTCGATGAAATTTTAGTACACTAACATCCTTGCTTCATCATCTCATGGTTCCCACCGCCTTCAAAAAATACCAGCAGCTACTCACAGAAAAAATGGAGAAAGCTTTTCAACAGGAGCGAGAAATTAGGGAAGCAGCTTCCTACATTTCAAATACCTTGAAAAATAAAGGTTGGATTTATGCCTGTGGTACCGGCCATTCCCACATGCTGGCTGAGGAAGTATTTTATAGAGCAGGTGGCTTTGCTAGGGTTCGCCCACTCCTGCTTCCTAAGCTGATGCTCCATGAAAGTGCGACAGGAAGTACCACAGAGGAGCGTAAAGAAGGCTATGCCCCCCTCCTTTTTAATGAGTATGTGTTAACGGAAAATGATGTGCTTGTCATTTCTTCGAATTCTGGAAGAAATTCGGTTCCCATTGAGTTGGCTAGCTTTGCGAAGCAAAAGGGCGCGAAGATAATAATCATTACCAATTTAGCCCATAGCCAATCGGTAGCTTCAAGGCACTCTTCTGGGCTCAAATTGTACCAACTGGGAAATGTTGTCCTAGATAATTTTGGGGAAATTGGGGATTCTGCGCTGTACCTAGAAGGCTTAAATACGCCAATAGGACCTACTTCCACAGTTATCGGTAGTGCAATCCTCCAAGCCGTATGTATAGAGGCTACTGCACAGCTACTTGCTCAAGGGATTGTACCAGAGGTTTTTGCAAGCTCCAACTCCGATCAAGGAGAGGCGCACAATGACGCCCTACTCGATACATACAAGCCATTGGTAAAGATGCTTTAATCTTTACCTGAGCTCATCCCACTTTTCCCAGATTGCATAAATAGCTTAAAACGAGGAGTATATCCAGGTCGGACAAAAATTGGCTCTCGGTAAATTGGGGAATTTTCCGTTGGCTCCTGCCCTGAGTCAGTGTAGCGAATTAGCATACCCGGAAATGCAGCATTGACCATTACCTGTTCATCTTTTACCAAAACGCCTGGTTTAGGAAGTCGAAATTGAACACCACTAAAGATAGTTTCAAGTCTCGGGAGTTCGCGTTGCCCCACCAGATTCACAAATTGGTTCCACTCTTGAGCCTTCGCGGCCTTCATCCCGTCTTCAGTATCTTTAGTAGACCAGTCGGGATCGCCATTCCAAGCGCGTTCGACAAAGCCCAACATTTTGGGGAAAAGGTAATATTCTAGCATTTCAGCACCCTTAATTGTTTCTGTCCAAACTTGTCCAGATACACCAATAATATTTTGGCGCCCTTTCTCCGTTAATTTGGTAAATCGTTGTGCAGCATCGGACCAATTCCAAGGCTTACCATCAATAGTTTGGTCATGGGAAAGATAAAGTTTACCGGGTACTGCTTTCCATGATTGATACAAATCTACTACCCCACTCCAGCTATGTCCACGTTCGTCTGGATCCCAAGAATAGGCAAGATCAAAGTAAAAATTCGCACTTGAACAGATGATAACGGGGTAACCCGCATTTGCAAGTTTGTAAGCCATGTCCTCCCCACCCCAACCTGCAACAGCATTCCAAGCATACAACTTCCAATCCTGGTTGGCAAATTTTGGATTTGGACTCACTGTAGTGGACGCGTGAGTTTGACCAATTTCTTCCCAACCGCCCATCTTCCAACCGTGCTTTTTCAAAATTCCTGCAGTCCTCTCTCGGAAATAGTCTATTAAATCCTCCCGTTGAATACTTGGGTTCTTACCTAAAAATTCCTCACAAATGGGAGATGCAGTCCACACACCTTTGGGCACCTCATCGCCGCCGGTATGCCAGTTTTTGACCTCTGCTCCTGCTTCCGTATACATTTTCCCAATTTCAACAACAAGTTTTTCGTAGAATTCGTAAGTGGATTCTTGGCACACACAAACTGTATTACCCTTAAAATTTTGTGCCGATAAGTACTTGGATTGATCTTCAGGATCTGCGAGGCGATAAGCCAATGCTTCTTGCAGCTTTCCCGCATCTTTCAGGGTTTGGTACCTTTTTTCCATTGCCAAAATTGCTGCTCTTGAGTGTGCAGGTACACCCAGCTCCGGAATTACCTCAATCTGCCTTTCTTTTGCATAAGCCAAAATTTCTTGAAAATCAGTCACTGTGTAAAAGCCAGTACCCGAAGGGCTCTCATTTATATTTGCTCCAGAGGCATAGTATGGCCATAGAAACTCGGATTCATCGATGGAAAATCCTCTCCTACCCCCAAATTGAGTTAACTCAGGTAGTCCAGGAATTTCTATGCGCCAGCCCTCATCATTGGCCAAATTGAAGTGGAAAACATTCAACTTGTAAAAGGACATGAGGTCCAACAATTTTAAGACTTGTTCCTTGGATTGAAAATTCCGAGCCACATCCAAAAATAAACCTCTATACCCAAAGGCAGGAGCATCTTCAATAGTTACCTGAGGGAAGGTCAGTGTAGTTGCTCCCCCCTTCCAAAAAACTGGACTCAGCATCGCTAAGAAAGAGTTGGCACCATACAAGGCCCCCAGAGATGTGGATGCCTGAATCAGCACTTGAGCCCCGGTAGTTTGTAAGGCGTAGCCTTCCTTTGGTAAGGAATTTAGCAGTTCAAAACGAATTCGAAGCGGAGTTCCCAGTGCTCCATCTTTTGGTATGTACCCCTTTTGGAGGGATTTTTCTAGGTAGTCCCTTATTTTTTCCAACTCTTTGGGGGAATCAAGCTGTATAGAACTGGGACTCAATTCCAGGGCAGGACCTGTATATTTCCAGGTTTTCGGACTGGGTAGATAGGGTGGGATTTCCTTGTCTGGAAGGGGATAAAGAGATCTATTCTCGGTGTAGCGTTGTTGGGGACTTGTTACTGGAAAAGTAGTCCCTGCAGCCATTTTTGCTAGCATAGCTTCCGAGATTACTTCGTTTTGAACTTGGGAGATTTCTTCCACTTTTCCATTCATGTGGGCAAGAATTAAGCCTTCAGGTGGATAGGCGTTTTTCAAAAATGCTCCTTGACTTTGGTAAGAAAATGAGAAGGATTCATTGGGCTGCAATGCTGGTGTTTTTCCCTCCCAAACAAAAAAATCACCTTGCAAGTGTTTTAAGTTCAGTTTCGGGTTCAAAGACTGACTACGAACTGCTATAAATATGGTGTTGAAATACAATTTCCAACCAGCATCCAGTACTGTGGTTCCCCTGTTGGTGAGCGTAAGAGTTGCCGAATGCCGTTCCGGTGAGGTAAATTTATTGTCTACTAAATCCCAAGACGAGTGGACTTGAGCCCATGCTAAAGAAGTGCTTAATCCCATCAAAACCCAAAGAAATAGTGATTTATAAAATAAATTTCGATCCATGGTTAAGCTTTTAGTTCCTAGTGTCCGAATAAATTTAAGTCAAGTTATTTTTATAAACTTCTAATTTTAAATAAATTAAGAATCAAAGTTAAACCACCCCGTACAAAAACCCAATATTAGCCCATGAGTATAGATCAGCAGTCCAACACCTTAAATGGTCGTTACTTGGCATTAGATGTTTTGAGAGGCATCACTTTAGCCTTTATGGTTATTGTAAATACCCCAGGAGATTGGAGCACACTCTATGCTCCACTGGCTCATGCAGAATGGCATGGATTTACCCCTACCGACTTGGTGTTTCCCACTTTTCTTTTTGTAGTGGGAAACGCAATGAGTTTTGCCCTCAAAAAGATGCAGGAGATGCGGCCTGGAGATTTTTACAAAAAAGTACTTACCCGAACAGCCCTCATTTTTGCTATTGGTTGGTTGCTTAATGCTTTCCCATTCTATGAACCCAATGAAGTAGGGCAGCTAGCATTTATTGAACTTAGTGAGGTACGACTCCTAGGGGTATTGCAGCGCATCGCTTTAGCCTATTTGGGAGCAGCACTGATTCTGTATTGGGGCGGCATCAAGCTCGGCTGGTTATTCAGCATTGCCGCCTTACTAGCCTACTGGCCTATCCTTTATTATTTGGGCACCCCAGGGGATCCCTACAGCTTGCAAGGCAATGCCGCACTTCACCTCGATCTGTTTGTAATTGGAGAAAAACGAATGTACGATGGTGAAGGAATACCTTTTGACCCGGAAGGCATCTTAAGTACGCTAACCTCCATAGTCAATGTGATTGCTGGATATTTGGCAGGGAGATTCCTCCAAAAAAATGGCAATAATATCCCAAGCATTCGTCTACTCTTGGTAGCGGGAATTCTCTTGATTGGATTGAGCTATATCTGGGATCTCGGATTTCCCATCAACAAGAAAATTTGGACCAGCCCATACGTGCTACTTACTGTTGGCTGGGAATTAGTGCTACTATCACTTTTGATTTTTATGATTGAGGTAGCTAAATTCTCAAAATGGACCTACTTCTTCCAAGCCTTCGGCCGAAATCCACTGATCTTATATGTATGTTCTGGCATTGTGATCGCATTTATCTCCTTTATACCCATTGGAGATAGTAATTTGCAAGATGTGATTTATGCAAAGGGGTTTACCAGCTGGCTGGAACCTAAAAATGCTTCCTTCCTATTTGCTATTGCTTACATGCTCTTGATTTGGAGCATTGGATTCCTGATGGATAAAAATAAAATATACATCAAGGTTTAGCTATACTTAAGCCTTAAAAAATTGGGTTGGGTAAAAGATGAGGTGCAGCTCATTTATCCAACCTTTTTTTTTTGAATTTTTTAAAATCAGCCTTGGCAAAGGAAAGATAAAATCACAGGTAACCTTTGGTGATTCGCTGGATGTATTTGCCGACGATATCAAACTCTAAGTTGATCTGATCTCCTGCTTTCAATTCATGGAAATTAGTGAATTCGTAGGTATAGGGGATAATTGCTACAGAAAAGGCTCCAGGAGCAGAATTGAAGCAGGTAAGACTAGTTCCATTCAAGGTAATCGATCCTTTTTCTACCGTCACATTCCCCAAAGAGGCATCGTAACTTACATCCACTATCCAAGAGCCATCTTGATCCACAATCTGCTGAATCGTCCCAATCTGGTCCACATGGCCCTGTACAATATGTCCATCAAATCGTCCATTTGCAGCCATGCATCGCTCCAAGTTCACTTTTTTACCTGCCTTCCAAGAAGACAAGTTAGTTTTTTGAAAGGTTTCATCGATTGCTGTAACTCGGTAGCCTCCTGGAATAATTTCAACTACGGTAAGGCAAACACCGTCATGTGCTAAAGATTGGTCCACCTTCAATTCAGAATACAGTGAACTAGAAAAATAAAAATGGGTGTTCGTTCCTTCGGTTTTGATTTGATTAAGGGTACCGACGGCTTCAATGATTCCAGTGAACATGGCTTAACTTTTTAATTTTTTAAGCAACCTATACCAAAAATTGCCTATGTGGATTCAAAGTACGGCAATTAATCAATTATCTTCGAGCTCCGAAGTTCAAAATCTATGCTCAAGTTAGAAGATACCTACCTACACAAAGGAAAACGAAAGGCCCTAGTGGCCGAACTTCGAAAAAAGGGGATCCAAAACGAGGCGGTATTGGAAGCGATCAATACGCTACCACGCCACTTTTTTTTTGATACTGCCTTGATTTCCCACGCGTATGAAGATAAAGCATTTCCTATTGGTGAAGGACAAACCATCTCCCAGCCCTATACCGTAGCTTTTCAATCGACATTACTGGAGGTTTCGCATGGAGATAAAATACTCGAAATCGGAACAGGATCAGGATATCAAGCTTGTGTTTTACATCTATTGGGTGCAGAGGTAATTAGTATCGAGTATCAAAAAAAACTTTTTGAATATACCAGCTGTTTTCTTCAGCGACTAGGTATTCAGCTTCAGCTATTCTATGGAGATGGCACCAGTGGAATCCCTGCGCATGCACCTTACGATAAAATTATCGTAACCGCAGGTGCCCCGGTAGTTCCTCAAGCTTTGATACAGCAACTCAAAATTGGTGGAATTCTAGTGATCCCAGTGGGCGACCGAAACAAGCAAGCTATGGTGAAGATTACCAAAAAGTCAGCCAAGGAAATCAAGCGTGAAGAATTTGAAGGCTTTACCTTCGTGCCATTACTCGGGAAAGATGGTTGGAATCATTAGTAATGTCACTTTTTTAATCGAATTCGTTCCCAAATTAAATTTGGAATTAATATAGGTATTTACCCCAAACAGAATTTTATTGCTATTTTTGAAATAAATCAGTCAGTATGCCTAATCAAAAGTTTGCAAAGGACTCCGTAACAATCATGACGGAGATGGTGCTTCCCAACGACACAAATACGCTTCACAACCTTATGGGTGGAAGATTGATGCATTGGATGGATATTGTAGCAGCGATTGCCGCTCAAAAACATTGCAATCGAATTGTCGTCACTGCCTCAGCAGATAATATTTCGTTCAAACAGCCAATCAATCTTGGCAATGTGGTTACACTACGCTCACAGGTAACCCGAGCATTTAATTCTTCCATGGAAGTATTTATCGAGGTAACTGCAGAGGATATTCCTGCCAACAAAAAAATAATGACCCATCGGGCATTCTTTACGTTTGTGGCGGTAGATCAAAATGGCAAGCCCATTGAAATTCCTCAGGTGGTTCCCGAAACAGCCGAGGAAATTGAATTTTTTGAAGGTGCTTTGAGAAGAAGGCAACTCAGACTTGTCCTCGCGCAACGCATGAAGCCAGAGGACGCAATCGAATTACGGGCTATATTTAACTTAGATAAGAAGTAAAAAATCTACTCCTTTTTTAGTAGGACCTTTCTCTAAATGAATGAATCACTGCTTCGGCAGCAGTTCTACCGGAGGTCATGGCCGCATTGATAGATCCGTGAAGCAGGTAATCTCCGGCCAAGAACACTTGGTCTAAAACCTTACATTCTGTTAAGGGGATACTAAATTTTAAATCTACCACTTGAGGCAAGGCATGGTTGATTACAAAGGTTTTGAGTGGCTTAAAAAGCTCTCCTTTTGTGCCAGAAATATATTCTAACTCTCCTTGTACTTTTTTGATCAATTCTTTTTCTTCTAATAAGCTATCCAACACCGTAACAGAGAGCAAGGATTTCCCAGGAGGGGCATAGTCTTTGGAAACATCGTCCATAAAAACCAGGTTGTTGATTACTTTCTGCCCTGTGAGTAAACCAATCATGGGCCTACCTAGAAATGATTTTGGTGCTGAAAAATAAAGGTTGATCACCTTTCGAGAAGGAGCGAATTGGCCTTCTAGCTGCTTCAAGATTCGGTCAGGTTGAACAGCTACAATAATTCGATCTGCCAAAATTTGCGTTCCATCCGTTAAAACTAAATGCGAACCCTCCACCGAAGATACCGGACTGTTTAATCGGATCTTTGTCTTCCGCAGTTGACTCTTGATCATCTCAGGGATCTGACCCATTCCTTTAGCCGGAACTGCTGCATAGCCTTGAGAGAACATTTTAAATACAAACTCAAACATTCGTGAGCTAGTTTCTAGATTTTTCTCCAAAAATATTCCTCTGAAAAAAGGAGTGAAAAAATTAGTGATAATGGCATCGGAAAACCCGTAGTTTTTCAAATATTGATGTGTGGGCAAAGAGGGTTCATCAAAAATAGCCTCAGGGCTCTTTTTCTTTAATTCTTGGGTAAGTGCAAACACTTTTACCTTATCCAAAAAAGTTCCCCCTCTTGAAATAGCCATTCCAACTAATTTAAGTGGGTTTCGAAGTGGATCAGTCAAAATGTAAGAATCCTTTCCTTTAAAAATTATAGCCCCAGAATCAAAATTTTTGAGTTGCAAGGCTGAGAAATCAAGGTACCTTTTCGCTTCAGGGTAAGCGGTGTTTAACACCTGAAAGCCATGATCCAAGCGAAAGCCTTCTACCTCGTCAGTTTTCATTCTTCCACCAACACGATCCGAAGCCTCCAAAATCACCGGCTCAAAACCTACTTTTTCAAGTTCTAAGGCTGCAATTAGTCCTGAAAGACCTGCACCTACAATGTATATTTTCTTTTCGCTCATCATCAGATACACTAATTCAATGGAATGTAATTCGGATTTGACTTCCCCATATCAAATAGGAAATTTTTAAATAAACACAAACTTTCTCAAAGAGTTTGAAATTCCCCGAGCAAAAAAGATTTGATAAATGGTCAGAGTTTTAACCGCTATTTGTAGTAAACTCGATAAAAAAAGGGACTTTCCTATGAAAAATTTATTCCTTATTGCATTCATTCTCTGTGGTTGCTTTCTTACAACTTTTGCACAAAGCTATTTTCCAGAATTAGGAAATTGGCAAAGTAAACCTCCCAAAGAACTGGGCTTGGATGCCCTCAAACTTCAAGAAGCCATCCGATTTGGAATGGAACACGAAAGTAAGGAGAACCCCAACCTAAAAATTGCAAATTACGAGGGTGCCTTTGGACGGGAACCCTTTGGATTTCCTGTTGGTCCCATGAAGGAACGCGGACCTGCTACGGGGCTGATCATCTACAAAGGATTTGTAGTCGGCCAATGGGGTGATCCTGCGCGCGTGGATTTGACTTTCAGTATAGCCAAAAGTTTTCTTTCCACCACCGCTGGATTGGCTGTGGAAGCGGGATTAATCCGTTCTGAAAAGGATTTAGTTCACCCCTACATGGCACCAATTTACCCGTATGATCCTTTTCGCTTGGCTATCAACAAAGCAGATCATCTGGACCAAGAAGATGTATTTAACCTTTTTGATACGCCTCACAACCGGAAAATTACTTGGGATCATTTGCTCCGGCAAACCTCCGACTGGGAGGGAACACTTTGGGGCAAACCTGATTGGGCAGATCGACCTTCTGACGGGGTGAAAGAAAAAAGAATTAGGGAGCAGCGCGAGCCCGGCAGCAGCTACGAATACAACGATACCCGTGTCAATGTGTTGGCACTTGCCCTATTAAATGTTTGGAGGAAACCGCTTCCTCAAGTGCTGAAAGAAAAAATTATGGACCCAATTGGGGCTAGCCCAACCTGGCGATGGACCGGTTACGAAAACTCGTATGTTGTCCTTGATGGTCATATCGTCCAATCGGTAAGCGGTGGATCGCATTGGGGTGGCGGCATGATGCTATCCGCCTGGGACCAGGCTCGGTTTGGCTACCTGACACTGCGAAATGGAAATTGGAAAGGCAAACAGCTAATTCCTACTTCTTGGATAAATCTATCGAAAAACCCCACTCCCGTGCAGCCCAATTATGGCTTTATGAATTATTAC
Organism: Bacteroidota bacterium; assembly: GCA_027593175.1. Lineage (GTDB taxonomy): Bacteria > Bacteroidota > Bacteroidia > Cytophagales > Cyclobacteriaceae > Algoriphagus. The sequence goes on from JAQCJI010000026.1 coordinate 20,450, forward strand.
TTGAATCTGGAGCAAAAGCAAATTCCTTCCGGTCCCAAATCGGCTTTCCTTCACATCGGTGCAGGCACCAATATGATCTATGTGGATCCAGAAAACGATCTCCTAGTGGTAGCACGATGGATTCCAAATGGAGACAAAGCAGAATTGATTCACCTAGTTTTAGAGAGCTTACCCAAGCAAAAATAGTTAAAGCTCCCTATTTGAAATCTGGGGATTCAAATACATCTCTTGCTCAGCTGGAGAAAGGATCGTGTACCCAAGGTCCAAGGGTGAAGGGCCGATCCAACTGCTTTTTCGACCCGTAAGCGTCAGCTTTTTCGCTTTTGGATCAAGGGTCAAAACCCCAAAGAGAGCAGCTGCATAGGGGCAAGTCAAAGCTAAAGATGGATAGCTGTCATGGGTCTTGGCATCCATACTCAGATGGGTATGTTTTTCTCCGACCCAATAGTAAGAAGCGGAATTGAGATGCAAATAGGATACCCCTCCCACTTTGATGAATTGGTCTACATGAGCATGCCCATTGATTGCCAAAATGATTTTACTGGCATGCACAGCCAATAGGTTTTGGATCTCCAAAGCATTATCTATCGTGTAGATTCCTGCAATTGGCTGATGCGAAATAACGATCACTGGTTCCTTCGAATCTGCCAATTGTTGGTTCAACCAGTCCTGCTGCACTTTTCCAATGTAGGAAGCATACCCACCCTTTGTAGTTGGAGAACCTGGATCATTCCCATCCAAAATGAGAATTCGTAGTCCTTGTATCACCTGCGCATAGTACGCTGAAGGCATCCCAAAAGCCTGAACTGCATACTCCTTGCTGTAGTTCTCATCCATGTCGTGATTCCCCAACACATGAAAAGCAGGAATATTTCCTTGATTAAATAACTTAATAAAGGATTGATTTCCCTGTTTGGGGATTGCAAAATCTCCAAGCTGAATTTTGGCATGAGCCTGCACCCTATTCATTTCTTCCAAGAAGGTTTGAAGGCGATGGTCTGCATCGTGTATAATATCTCGATGGAGGTCCGTGATTAATCCCAATCGCAAAATTTCCGATTGCCCAGCCCACAACTTAAGGATTGACGAAGGAAATGCCAGTGAAAAAGAAGTCAGAAGAGTAGATTTAATAAAACTTCGGCGATCTAGAGACATAGTGAATTGGGACAGCGGGATTAAATCTTGTTAAACCTATAACTTTTTGTGAAAAATCAGTGCAGGCACTAGGCCCAATTCCGGATGGCGGTAGGCTTCTGGTATTTCTCCAAGTATAGAAAAGCCAAGCGACTTCCATAGGTGAACTGCTTGCTGGTTTGATTGAATTACAAAATTGAATTGCATGGCCAAGTACCCTCTTTTTTTGGCCTCTTCGAATGCAAAATTTCCCATCCAGCGTCCCAACCCTTGCCCCTCTGCCTCTGGAGCAACTACAAAGCCTGCATTACTTACATGATCACCCAATCCTTCTTGATTGGCTTTGAGATAGAAGGTGCCGACAAGCTCTCCATCTATTTCCACTACAAAAGTTGTTTTCTCTGCACCCAGCCAATAAGCCATCACCGATTCTTTATTCTTATCTAGGGAAAAAACATAAGTTCCCCCCTTACGAATCATAGGCTCCAGGATTTCCCAAAGGCCTTCTTCGTCTTCTTTTATGGCAATTCTAGCTATGGGTAGTGGATACATGCAGGGAGAAAACTTTATTTATAAATTACTAGGAGAATCAGGTCGTCTTTCTCGATGTAAAGGGTAGGCAAGTTCTGAAATAGCCAGAGATTTATCAAGGTTAGATTCCCATCACATATAACAAAATAGTTACCAGCGGCAACCTATTTTACAAGTTGCTGGAATATATTCGTGAATTGATTTCCCCCATGCGTTCAAGCTCCTACCAAAAAATTATAGGTTTTTCAATGGCCATTGCATCTGCCATTTTCTGGGGTATTTCAGGTACCTGTGCCCAGTTTTTATTTCAATCCAAGGGGGTAGATCCTGCTTGGCTTGTCACTTGGCGCATGTTAATTGCAGGAGCCCTACTCGTACTTTTCTCTCTTGCTCGGGAGAAAAAAGCGGCACTTTCAATCTGGGCAACTCCTAAAAACGCAGGAAAACTTTTACTTTTTGGGATATTGGGAATGGTCTCGGTTCAATACACCTACATCTACAGCATCTCCCTATCCAATGCTGCCACAGCCACCATCCTGCAGTACATAGGACCTGTATTTGTGCTTGGTTTCTATGCGCTAAAAAATAAAACTTGGCCAATACTAGCGGAGTACCTCGCGTTAACCTTTGCCCTAGCCGGTACCTTCCTTTTGGTTACCCATGGATCTACCGAAGCCTTAGTGATTTCGAATCAGGCCTTAATTTGGGGGATTTTATCTGCTCTAGCACTCGCCTTTTACACCATCCAACCAGTAGGATTATTGCGTAGTTTTTCTCCCGCAGCAATTACTGGCTGGGGAATGCTTGTCGGTGGGATTGTACTGTCCATGGGTACTCAGCCTTGGAGTTTTTCGGGTACATGGGATGGAGAAACCTGGTTGGCATTTGGCTATATCGTACTTTTTGGGACTGTGCTTGCCTTTTATTTCTTCCTAACTGCCGTTTCCAAAATTGGAGCTACTTTCGCTAGCCTGCTGTGTAGTGTGGAGCCCCTCGCCGCTACCTTAACCGCCGTACTTTGGTTGGGTGTATCTTTTTCTGGCTACGATTGGGCCGGAACAATCTTAATTTTGAGTACCGTTGCCTTACTCACCATTTCGAAAGAAAGAAAAAAGGAGGCTTAGCCCTTTAAATTCGTGCTTGATAGGTATAAAGCTCAAAATACCTCCCTTTTTTAGCAAGAAGTTCCTCATGCTTACCCCGCTCTACAACTTGACCTTTTTCAATTACCAAAATTTGGTCTGCCTGTCGAATGGTACTCAGTCGGTGGGCAATGACAAAGGTGGTTCTCCCTTGCATCAATTCCTTTAAACTCGCTTGAATAAATGATTCCGATTCCGTATCTAGATTGGAAGTAGCTTCATCCAAAATCAAGATCTTTGGATCAGCCAAAATCGCTCTTGCGATAGCAACCCGTTGCCGTTGCCCTCCAGAAAGTTTGACTCCTCTTTCTCCGATCAGGGTATCCAAACCTTGTTCAAAGCGATCTGAAAATTCATGAACATGCGCAGCTTTTACCGCCATTTCCAATCGCTCGTTGGACGCGTCTGGCCGTGGAAATAAAATATTTTCTCGTATAGTGCCTTCAAAAAGAAAATCATCTTGTAGCACCACTCCTAGCTGAGCACGAAAAGCATCCAATGTAATGGTTTGAAGGTCGTAGCCATCTAAATAAATAACTCCAGAGTCTGGATTTAAAAAGGTGGCTGCTAGCCCAGCAATGGTAGTTTTTCCAGATCCTGAGGTGCCCACCAACGCTGTCACTGAACCAGCAGGTGCATCAAAGCTGATACCTTTGACTATTTCCTTACCTGATTCATAGGCAAAAGAAACCTGATCAAATCGTATATCTCCCTTTATAGTCGCCAGCGAAACTGTACGCATTTTATCATCTGACTCCAAAGGCATGTTCATGATTTCTTCCGTACGGTCCAAGCCTGCAAAAGCTTCGGTAAGCTGACTGCCAATATTTGACATTTGGACAATTGGTGCAATCATAAATCCTAGGTACAAGGTGAATGCAAGAAATTCTCCAAAGGTCATGTCCTCTTGCATAATTTGATAGCCACCCAAGCCCATGATACCTGCAGAAGCCAACCCCAGTAGCAATGCCCCGGCAGAAGTAACAAAGCTAGTAGCTGTCAAGCTGGCCTTAACATTCAAAAAAAGCTGTTCAACTCCTTTTTCAAATGTTATAATCTCTTGATTTTCAGCATTAAATCCTTTAATTACACGAATACCTCCCAAGGTTTCGGTAAGCCTACCTGTAACTTGCGCATTTATCTTCCCTCTTTCTCTAAAGATGGGCCTGATTTTTCCAAAAGCTTTGAGGGATACTACCCCAAAAATCAATACTGGCAAAAGTACATAGGTGGTCATCAGCGGGCTGATGGAAATCAATAGGCCCAAGGAAATCACGGCTGCTAATCCTCCTCCAATCATTTGGGCAAATCCTGTCCCTACCAGATTTCGCACCCCTTCCACATCCGTCATGATACGAGATACCAATTCCCCCGTTTTTGAATTATCAAAAAATCGAATGGGTAGTTTGATGATGTGTTGCTGCACTTTGGACCGCAACTTGGAAATTAGGTGCTGGGCCTCTATACTCAATATTTGGGTCAGCGAATAAGATGTTACTGCCTGAACTAGGATAGCAAGCACTACTGCCAAAATTAGCCATTTCAACCGTTCAAGGTCATTACTTGGAATTACCTCATCAATCAAAAATTTGGTTGCTCCAGGAAGGACCAAACTAGCCAGTCTGCTGATGACAATTAAAATAAGGCCGATAAAGAGTTGTTTTCGCCGTGGCCAGATGATGGTGGCAAATACTTGCCGTGTCGTTACTTTACGTTCCTTTTTGGATGTCATGAAATCGGTAATCAGTTAAGTTTGAAGGTAATAAAAAAGCCTGTTTCTTTAGGAACAGGCTTTTTATATTCTGAATTAATTTTTTTAGTTGGACTTGCTCAACACATTCGAAATCAAAGAAATCTTCTCGATCGGTTCAGAGGCATTTGAATAAATACGGACAACCGAATTTTGCTTACCCACCTTTCCTGTGGAATCGAAAGAAACTTTGATTTCAGCAGATTTTCCGGGTGCTACCGGCACCTTGGGCCAGCTAGGTACAGTACAACCACAGGTAGCGGCCACATTAGAAATAATCAAAGGCTGCTTGCCCGTATTGGTCAATACAAAGGTATGCGCTACTTTTTGACCCTGCATGATATCACCAAAGTCTTTGGAATTTTCCTTAAAGGTGATCACGGGAACTGATTCTTGTGCCTGTACTTGAAACGAAAGAGCCAAAACAAAGAAGCCAAAAAGAAGTACTATTTTTTTCATAAGAATTTAGTTTAATGGTCAAATATTCAAATTTTGATTCAGTCTTCAAAATAACAGCCCTAAAATGGATTAAATTCCAAATGCTGGAAAAATCCTTAAGAAGGTCAGAAATCTAATCCAATATGGCAAAATAAAGTATTTTGGTATCTAATCCACTAGATCTTCATCTACCAATCCTTTAACAAAAAAAGTAGGGGAAAAGTTGACCAGATAGAGTTCTTCCGAAGCACGTGTCACTGCGGTGTAGAGCCAACGAACAAATTCTTTATCCACTTGCTCATCGACCAAATACCCTTGATCTATAAATACTGCCTTCCATTGCCCACCTTGGGCTTTGTGGCAAGTGATAGCATAGGCAAACTTGACTTGAAGCGCATTCAGATACGGATCTTTCCGGATATATTCCATCCGCTCTGTTTTGTTGGCTAGGTCCGCATAATCTTCGCTTACCAGATCATAAAGCGATCGATACTGCTCTCTAGTAAGGGATGGGCCAGAAGAATACAAAGTGTCTAGGATCACTTTTGCCTCAAAATAGGGTTCTTCAGCATAGTCCAGCAGGCGCAACTCCAAGGTTGCAAACCGTAAGCCATACCGCTCCTCAAAATTTCGAATCTTAATAACTTCTGCCAAATCTCCATTCGCTAAAAAATTAACTTTTTCGGATTCAGCCATGTAGGTATAGTTATTCTTAACGATCATTAATAAATCGCCAGAACAGATTTCATCCTCGTAAAAATGAATCGTTCTCCGAATGTAGCTATTGTATTGTACTGCAGCCTTATTGGAACGGGTGATAATGCAGGTGTTTTCTGTTCCATATTTGGAATAAGCGTAGCGCAAACCATCTTCCAGCTTCTCAGAAGTCATCTTGAAGATATCCTTGAACAGGTGGGTTTGGATTTTGATTGCTGCCTGCTCAGCCCCTAGTTCATGCCGAAGGCTGGTGGCATTAAATAAAATCCCAGACTCCAATTTCTGCCTCATGACTTCAACCAACTCAATTTGGTCTGCTTCTAAGCGGTAATGCCGAAGCAAATATCCTGCATCCAAAGCAGGACTGTATTGACTTCCTACAGGGGGTAACTGTGCGGTGTCCCCAACAAATAACAAGCGATTCCCAACGCCGGAAAAGGTGTAGGTAATCAAATCCCAAAGCAGGTTGCCAGACATTCCCCCGTCATCGGCAAGCATGGACGATTCATCGACCACAAAAAGCGTGTCTTTGAAATAATTCTTTTGTAGCGTAAAACCTCCACCCAGCGTACCTGGATCTCCCTTCGGTTTGTAGATTATCTTATGGATGGTAAATGCCGATCTTCCAGAATAGGTGCTCATCACCTTTGCTGCCCTTCCTGTTGGCGCTAAAAGCAGTGGTCGTAAATTTAAATTAGGTAGGATTTTGACCACTGCAGACAAAAGGGAAGTTTTTCCAGTTCCAGCATATCCTTTTAATATAAAGACTGGCTTATCTTCGGAGAGCTTTTGGAAAAAATCATTCATTTTTATAAAAAAACTAGCCTGCCCTGGAGTGGGTTGAAAAGGAAAGCTCCTTCGAAGTAATTCAGAGGGAGCTGGTGGCAGGGAGGTCGGTTTATTCATCGTTAGACGAAAGTACATGTCAGAAGATAAGATCAGCAAAGAAATTGAGTCTAAATTTGGTCATCGACTAAGAATACGTGTTAACGGCGTATTAATTGAAGGTGACAAAATTCTTTTAGTGAAGCACAAAATGGGCAAGGATCGTGATTTTTGGTCTACGCCTGGTGGGGGAATGCAATTTGGAAGTCCTGCTCAAGAAAATCTTTCCCGGGAATTCTTAGAAGAAACCGGATTAAAAATCACTGTGGAAGACTTCCTTTGTTTCCATGAGTACCTAAATCCTCCCCTCCATGCGCTAGAATGTTTTTTTGTAGTAAAAAGGATTAGCGGTACTGCAACTTTGGGAAAAGATCCAGAACTTGCGACAGAGAATCAAATTCTTGCTGAAATCAGATGGATGACACTAGAAGAACTGCAATCTTTGGATAAAAGATTCATCCATCCCTTATTTCTTGCAATAAAATCGCTTTCGGAATTAGTATTGTGGAAAGGATATTTTAATTTTGAAAATAAATACCTAAAATAGCACGTTTTAAAAACCTTCAACCCTTACTGGATTTCTAAACCTTACACAAAATGAATCAAACAAAAGTTCTCTCATTTGTATTCCTTGCTGTTGCTGCTTTCCTTGGCTTCCTACTTTGGAAAGGGGTTGACGACGTCGTAGAACAAGAAAAAAAAGTAGCCTTGCTGGAAGCGGCCACCATTCAAAAACTTGAAATGCTTCGCGATGCCCAGTTGGCATATCAAGCTTCCAATGGGAAATATGCAAGTACTTGGGATTCATTAAGAACGTTTATTGAGACAGGTACTATTTGGATTGTACAGCGGACGGAAACCACTAGATTATTGGATTACGGAGCAGAGGAAACTAATGTTTCTTACGACACCATTGGCTCAATAGCAGTTATTGATTCCTTATTTAGCCCAGCAAAATTCCCTGACCTAAAAATAGATTTACTTCCTGTTGTTCCAGGTTCTGGAGGAAAGCAATTTGAGTTCTTCGCTGACAAAATCGAGAAGTTAGGTGGATACAAAGTAAGCATTTTCGAAATCCGCGACCCAGCCCCAATCAATCTAGCCCGAAGAGAAAATAACAACGAAAAGGCATTACGAGTAGGATCTAGAACCGACGCATCTACAGAAGGTAACTGGAAATAACCGGTACTGATCTTGGAAAATAACCTTAAGGTACAAACGAGTGATAAGTTTGCTGTCCAAAATGCAGCAAGCTTATCACTTTTTCTTTATGCCTCCTCCCTTCATATATTTGCGAGAGATAAAAACCAAAGCATCACCGAAATTCATTCTTATGAGCAAATTAGCTGGAAAAAACTAGATGAAGTTCTTGCATCAGACTCACTTACTAAGCTGGATGTCCCAGCCAAAGTCTATATTCATGAAGAACTTTTCACCTTACTACCAGGCGTTTTTTTTCAACAAGGAAACGAAAAAGAGTACCTAAAGCTTACTGGAGAACTTCCTGCCACACCTTATTTTTTTCACACCACAGTAGATAGTAATAATTTACAGATTCTAAGTTGCATCCCTGAAAAATTGGAACAGCAGTTGAGGAAGCGGTTTTCCGAACTTAGCTTCTATCATGGATCTTGTTCCTTTCTATCTTATTTATTTAAGGAACGCTTTAACCTGATTGGCCAAGAAATTTGGATCAATCTTTTTGATTCACATGCCTATGTAACAGCATTTACGGATCAGGAGCTTTCCGTTTTCAATCGATTTGAGGTTACAACAAAGGAGGACGTATTAAAATATGCGTTGATTTTAATGGAATCTCTTCAGCACGATAGAAACCATGCCCGCGTGACTTTATTTGGTGCCACAGAGAAAAGCGGAATTACTGAAGATTGGGGGAAAAGTTACTTTGCCAATTTTAGGCTTCGTCGACCTCATACCAACCAGAATTATGGTACAGGGTTATCCCAAGATAAAGCCCCAACAATTTTTGAATCTTTTTGGCATTACCTATAACCATGAAAAAAATAGCCATTTTCCCTGGTTCGTTTGACCCCTTTACCAAAGGACATCACGATATCGTCTTGAGAAGCCTAGCACTTTTCGATGAGGTAATTATTGGGATTGGTTACAACTCTACCAAGAAAAATAGGTATTTCGATATCGAATTGATGGTCGAGAAAATTGAGAAGGTTTATGTTGATATACCGAGGGTCTCGGTTGTGGTCTACAATGAACTAACTTCTACCCTTGCGAAAAATTATGGGGCTGAATTCTTAATTCGAGGATTGCGTAATACTACTGACTTTGAATATGAAAACACCATTAGTCAAATGAATCGCTACCTAAATGAATCCTTGGATACGGTGTTTTTAATTACTTCTCCTCAGTATGCTTCCATTAGCTCCACAGTTATCCGTGAGGTACACCGCTATGGAGGAGATGTACATGAATTCCTACCCTATTCCCTTTAAGCGACCCCTGATCTTTTTTGGTATTTCCTAAACAAATACCGCATCGAAGGGTAAGAATCAATTAAAGCTGTCTTTGCCTCAATCTCTGAAAACCAACGGATAGCATCAATTCCTTCTTCCTCTTGTGGCTTTATGCTTACATCATTCGTGCAATCCATTTCATACCAGTAGGTTTTCTTCAATATACTGCGCCGGTTTTGGGTATAAGTATGCCAGGTGGTACAGAGGTATTCACCTAAGCGAACCCTGACATTGCATTCCTCTTCCACTTCTCTTTTGGCACATTGCTCTGGTGTTTCGCTTTTTTCAAATTTACCTTTTGGAAAATCCCATTTTCCCAAGCGATGAATCAACAATACCTTATGCTTTTTAGTAACTACTCCACCTGCAGCCTTTACAATTAAAAATCTACTTTTTACAAATTTTTTAAGCTCATTTTTTGC
>JAQCJI010000001.1 GCA_027593175.1 Bacteroidota bacterium
ATCCTTGTTTTTGAGCCACCTCTTCAACTGTGGACTTACTGTTTGTACTAGACCTGAACCAATAGACAATCAGGACCAAGCTCACTAAGACTAAGGAATAAACTATATTTTTTCTTGCGTTCGGACTCATCAGGGATGGAAATTTGAAACAAAATTAGTACCTTTTTCTTCATTCTTTCACGAAAGATTCTCATCCCCGCAGCTTCCGGTTTTTGTCTATATTTGTAGCAATCACACACCACATGAGAGAAGATTATTTGACAGGAGACGAAGCACATTTGGGCCCCAAGGACAGGGAGTTTGAGCGTGCTTTACGCCCCTTAAGCTTTGAAGACTTTACGGGGCAGGCCAAAATCATTGAAAATCTTCGAGTCTTTGTACATGCTGCTAAAAAAAGAAATGAACCCCTAGATCATGTCCTCCTGCATGGACCTCCCGGTTTGGGGAAGACTACGCTCAGTCATATTATCGCCAATGAAATGCAGGCAGGAATTAAAATCACTTCTGGACCGGTGCTGGACAAGCCCTCCGACCTGGCAGGACTCCTGACCAATCTGGAAGAGGGTGATGTCTTATTTATTGACGAAATCCACCGGCTTAATCCTGTTGTAGAGGAATACCTCTACTCTGCTATGGAGGATTACCGCATCGACATCATGCTGGACAGTGGACCCAATGCTCGATCGGTACAAATTTCCCTCAGCCCCTTCACCCTGATTGGAGCCACTACCCGTTCGGGACTGTTGACCTCCCCACTGCGGGCGCGTTTTGGAATCAACTCCCGTTTGGAATACTATGATGCTAAGTTGCTCACCGATATTGTCTTGCGCTCTGGGGGAATCTTGCAAACACCAATTGATGAGGTAGCAGCCTTTGAGCTTGCCCGCCGCAGTCGTGGTACACCGCGCATTGCCAACATGCTGCTCCGCCGAACGCGTGACTTTGCAGAGATCAAAGGCAATGGTACGATTACCTTGGAGATTGCAAAGATTGCCTTAAGTGCCTTGAATGTAGATGAAAACGGGTTGGATGAAATGGACAACCGCATTCTCCTAACGATTATCGAAAAGTTTAAAGGGGGTCCTGTAGGCCTAGGAACTATTGCTACGGCCTGTGGTGAAGAAGCGGAAACCATTGAGGAAGTGTACGAGCCTTTCTTAATCCAAGAGGGCTACCTCAAGCGCACCTCTCGTGGGAGAATGGCTACTGAGCTGGCCTACAAACACTTAAAAATTAAGCCAACGGGTGCAAGCGGCACCCTATTTGACTTGTAATACCAATCGGAAGCCCTACTCCAAATCCATGAAGTAGGGCTTTCTGCTTTATCTGGGTACAGTTCGGGGGATGAAATTTTTTAGGCGAATTTTTGAAGCGATTGCTCCAAAACTCGAGCAAAGCGGTACACATCCTCGAAGCTCGTGTAGAGTGGTGCTGGAGCCAAGCGGATCACGTTTGGATTTCTCCAATCTCCTACTACTCCCTGGCCATACCATTCGTCAAAAACGGCTTTGCCTCCCTTATGAATCAACAAAGACAATTGGCATCCTCGTCCCTCCGGGTTTTTTGGGGTGATAATCTCCAAAACTCCCGAATTGCCGCTGATCTCCTCGATTAAATATTCCAAGTAACCGGTCAACTGGATGCTTTTTTCACGAATGGCAGGCATGCCTGCTTCTTGAAAAATATCCAAAGAAGCTTGGTGCACCGCCAAGGATAGGACATTGGAACAAGCGAGTTGCCAACCGTCGGCTCCATGCATGGGTTGAAATCCCTTTTCCATTTTGAATCGCTCTTCTTCCTTGTGGCCCCACCAACCTGCAAATCGAGGAAGGTCTGGACGGTCGCCAAAGGTTTCGTGTACAAAGATCCCGGAGACATTTCCCGGTCCAGAATTCAGGTACTTGTAGCTGCACCAGGTGGCAAAGTCCACCTTCCAGTCATGAAGTTGGAGGAGGGCATTTCCTGCTGCATGGGCCAAATCAAATCCTGCAAGTGCCCCTACCTCATGAGCCGCTTGGGTGATGGCCCTGATGTCGAAAAGTTGTCCCGTGTAATATTGGATTCCAGCCATATTGACCATAGCCAATGCGCTTCCTTGCTTTTTGATTTCTGCTAGGATATCCTCTATATGCAAGGTATATTCTCCAGACCTAGGCTGTAGCTCCACCAACACTTCCTTGGGATCTAGTCCATGAAACTTGATTTGGGTTTCCAGCATGTATTGGTCCGAAGGAAAAGCTCCTGCTTCCACCATAATTTTAAATCGAGTAGGGGTAGGTTGGTAAAAGGAAACCATCAAGAGGTGTAAATTGACCGAAAGGTAATTCATGGCTACCACCTCATGGGGCAAAGCACCTAGGATTTGAGCCAAAATGGGTTTTGATTTCTTTCTTACGGAATACCAAGGATCTTCCCCATGAAAATACCCATCTACACCCATACTTGCCCAAGCTGCCAATTCCTTCTCTAAGTAAGATGCAGCGGCCTTTGGTTGTAAGCCTAGCGAATTGCTGCAAAAATACAGGGCATCTTTTCCATTGATTTTGGGAAAGTGAAATCGTGAACGAAAATCTACCAAGGGGTCCAATGCATCTAACTCTTTGGCAAAAGATTCGGAGTATTGGTAGTGGGGGAAGGGGTTCATTGTGGGGGGAGGGGGTATTGGGTGTCTATTCTTAGAATCAAGGCTACTCGATTTTTGTTTAGGCAGCTTGGGCTAATCTTGGATTAATTTCAATTTTAATCGATTTCAGAGGACCATCTTCTGGCTCAGTTTTTTTCGAAAGATACATGCAAAACTGTTTCAAAGTCCTAAACAGAACTTCCAACCTATCCTTTTTTTGGCTTAATTTGTATTAAGACTCCCTACTGCATGACCTACCCAATTGCGGACCTTCATTGTGATCTTCTTTCTTTTTTAGCAAAGATTCCGCAGGCAAATCCCTTTGACCCCAGCCAAATTGCCTGTGCCTTTCCCTGGCTGAAGGCCGGTGGAGTTCGGGCGCAGGTCCTAGCGATCTATACGGATGTTCATCCCGAGAGCATGGAGTTGGCGAGTCGGCAGGCAGGACTTTTTGTAAGGATTCTTGAAGACCATCCCGAGACGGTCTGTCGATGGGATTCAGGCTTTCAGCAAAAGCTGGAGGTTACCGATCAATTGGGAATTTTGGCTTCCATTGAAAATGCGTCAGGGATAGGTACAGCAACAGCTACTTGGAAGGAAATTTATACTCAGTTTGATGCCTTGCTAGAAAAAGTAGGTTCACTCGCCTACGTCAGTCTCACACACCATACCGAAAATCGTTTTGGAGGGGGTAACTATACAGAAGGCATTGGATTGAAAGAGGATGGTAAACGCCTGCTCGATTACATGGCAGGCAAGCGAGTTCCGGTAGACCTTTCCCATACCTCCGACCTTTTGGCGGAGGGAATTTTAACTCACATCGACCGGTATCAGCTACCCATTCCCATTTTGGCCAGCCACTCCAACTTTCGTAGGATTTGGGACCATAAACGAAATTTGACAGATGAATTTGCCCAAGAGATCATCCATCGAGGAGGAATCATTGGGGTCAATTTTCTTCGCGCCTTTTTAGATAGTCAGCAGCCAGAAAGATTATTTGAACACCTAATCTATGGCTCCAAACTCAATGAGCAGGCTATCGCCTTTGGGGCAGATTTTTTTTATACGCATGATTTCCCAGATCCAAGCCGTCACCCTTTTTATTTCCCCTTGGCGGAAAATGCAGGTAAGTACCCCAGCATCCTGTCCCACTTGAGTCAAGAGCTGTCTGAGGAGCAATTATGGAAATTGGCCCATGAAAATGTGTTTCGCTTTTACCAAAATCTCTGGAGCTGATGTCAAGCCATCATTTTGTCAAGGAGCAGCAGGAGCCAGCAGTTTTTATGTTGGAGGTGGAGGGAATTTCCTTTGAGACGGTCGCCCCACTGTTCGAATGGTCTCCAACCGTCCTAGTAGATCAAGAAAGTGTGGAAGTGGTAGTCAGTTGGGGGATTAAAATAGATGTAATTCTGGCCACTTCCTCCTTCCAAAAGGGGAATATGCAATTACTGGAAGAACAGTATCCAACTCGTTTTTTAACCATTTCGGCTTCAAAATCCCTGGAAGAGGGCCTTCAGTATTTAGTAGCCTCTCAACACAAAGGAGTGCATTTGGTGGGACTTGATCATCTCCAATGCCTTCGGCTTGAAGAAAAGACCAGCTTCTTGGATCTGACGGTGGTGGATGGGGATTGGAAATACTACCCAGTGAAAGAGGGGAAGTTTTCCAAATGGTTTGTCCCTTCAGAAATACGCCTTTTGGCAGCCGAGAATCAGCCGGTGGAGGTGTCCAATGCCAACGGACAAATCCTTTTTCCGATTTGCTATTTGACCCATTTGGAGGTTCCAGCAGGTAATTCTACCTTCTCCAGTACCGGAATTTTTTGGATTGGAGAGCGCGTGCTGGGTTAGTTATCCACCAGCATAAATACACCAGCCGCTAGCAAAGCACCTAAGATAGGGCCCACAACTGGTACCCAAGCATAGCCCCAGTCCGAATCTCCTTTGCCTTTGATGGGCAAGAGTTGATGCATGATTCTTGGGCCAAGGTCACGAGCAGGGTTGATGGCATAGCCGGTGGTACCCCCTAAAGCCAATCCGATTACCCAAATCAAGAAAGCGACAGGAATCGCCCCAATAGAGCCTAATCCAATGGCAGTATTGCTAGTGTCTTCGAGTTTGGCTCCCTCGATGTAAAGAATGACATAGACGAGTACAAAAGTTCCGAGCGCTTCAGAGAGCACGCTGGTGCTAAAATTACGCACAGTAGGGTCTGTACAAAAGACACCTCTTTTCAATTCGGCATCATCCGTCAGGTCAAAATGATGCCGGTACATGGCCCAGGCCAATCCCGAACCAAGCATAGCCCCTCCAAGTTGTGCCAAAATGTATCCGGGAGCCAAGGCCCAGTCAAATTTACCTACAGTAGCCAATCCAATGGTCACTGCTGGATTGAGGTGCGCTCCGCTAGAAGGTCCTGCAATGACCACCCCACAAAACACGGCAAAAGCCCATGCGGTAGTGATGGCGATCAGACCAGCCCCATTCCCTTTGGTGCCGGGCAAAATAACATTGGCGACTACGCCTGTTCCTAAAAGAAGCACCACAGAGGTGCCGATAAATTCTGCTACGAGTGGATTCATTCTTCCCAATTTTTAGTTCGTTCGACTGCTTTATGCCAAAAATGTACTAATTTTTCCTGTTTGCTGGCCTCCATTGCGGGAGAAAAGGTCTGATCCGGCTGCCATAATTTTTGGAGTTCCTCCTGATTTTTCCAAAAGCCTACTGCCAATCCCGCTAAAAAAGCAGCACCAAGAGCTGTGGTTTCAATAATCTTTGGACGCTTGATTTCACAATCTAGTAGGTCTGCTTGGAATTGCATCAGAAAATTATTGGCAGTTGCCCCTCCATCTACTCGGAGCTCCTGCGTGGGTTTGCCTGCGTCTTTTTCCATGGCTTTCAGTACATCAAAGACTTGGTAAGCGATGGCTTCCAAAGCTGCTCTTGTGAAATGTGCGGTTGTAGTACCTCGGGTAATCCCAAAAAAAGCACCTCGGGCTTGCTGATCCCAGTGTGGGGCTCCTAATCCTGCGAGGGCAGGAACGAAATAAACCCCCTCATTGCTGTCGATGCTGGTAGCCAGCTTTTCGGTTTCTTTGGCATCGCTGAACAGCTTAAGGCCATCCCGAAGCCACTGGATCGCTGCGCCTCCAATAAATACAGACCCTTCTAGGGCGTAGTTGATTTCATTCCCAATCTTCCAGGCCACCGTGGTGAGGAGTTGATTTTTCGAACGAACAGCCTCCTTTCCGGTATTCATCACCAGAAAGCAACCGGTACCATAAGTGGTTTTAGCCATGCCCGGCTTGGTGCAAAGTTGCCCAAAAAGTGCAGCCTGCTGATCTCCAGCCACGCCGGCAATCGGGATTTTGGTATTGAGCACATCTCCAGCTGTTTCAGTAAATACCTCACTGCAGCTTTTGACTTCTGGGAGTAGGGAAATAGGAATATTAAAAAGGGTAAGCAGATCCTGGTCCCATTTTTGGGCATGAATATTGAAAATCAGCGTGCGGCTTGCGTTGGTGATGTCGGTCAGGTGGCTTTTGCCAGCAGTAAGTTTCCAGATCAACCAGGTATCAACGGTTCCGAAGGCCAGTTCACCCGCTTCCGCTCTTTGTTGAGCTCCGTCGACATGGTCGAGAATCCAGCGGATTTTTGTGGCAGAAAAATAGGCGTCGATGACTAGTCCTGTTTTTTCAGCGATTTGGTTGGCGACTCCTTTTTCTTTAAGGGCATCGCAATAGGCAGCGGTGCGGCGGTCCTGCCAGACGATTGCATTGTAGAGGGGCTTGCCTGTTTTTCGATCCCAGACAAGCGTAGTTTCGCGTTGATTGGTGATGCCAATGGCAGCAATCTGGTCAGGGCGAATCGATTTTTGAAGTAAGGCTTCCATGAGTACGCTGGACTGACTGGACCAGATCTCCTCTGGATCATGTTCCACCCAGCCTTGCTTGGGGAAGTATTGGGTAAATTCCTTCTGGGCTAGGGAGACAATCTCTCCTTTTTGATTAAAAATTAAGGCTCGGGAACTGGTAGTGCCTTGGTCTAAGGCTAAAATATAGGGTTTATCAGCAGGCATTTTGGGTGATTTGGCTTCTAAAGTGATGGCTCCAATTTAGGGGGTATGAATCATATATTTTTCAGCTATTTTATTAAATTTAATTAATTCTGAAGCAATCCAGCTTTCCTTCTTTTGAAGGACCTTGGCCATGATTCTTGCTACCCGTTCTGCAGCTGCTACAGCGGCTTCAGGATCGAGGATTAAGAGTCGAATTCTCCGAGAAAGCACATCTTCAACAGTGAGGGCCATTTCGGATTGGCATGCCCAGACTACTTCTGCGAGGATATGTGGAAAATTGGGATGAATGAGTTCTGCTAAGCTAGGATCATGGACTGCTAGTGCTTGGATTTTTTGGGCATCTGAGCCATAGATCCCCCAGTGTCCAGGTGGAATAGTTTCGGTGTAGCCATGAATTCGTTGGGTTGAAGTGGTGCTTGCAGCAATGCTTTGACCGGTTACCTGGGTGAAATAAGAGACCGTATCTGCTCCCATTTTTCGAAAGGTAGTCCATTTTCCTCCAATGAGGGAGACCAATCCGCTTGGAGAGATGATGATTTTATGGGAGCGGGAAATTTCCTTGGTTTTCGTGCTTCCTTCCTTAGGTATAGCGAGAGGGCGAAGTCCAGCAAAAACAGCTTTTACATCTTTTCTGCCAGGTTTTCTAGTTAAATAGGCACTTGCCGTTTCCAGCACAAAGTCAATTTCCTCCTGTAGGGCTTCCGGCTCTAGTTTGGCCTTTTCTCGGATGGTATCCGTGGTACCAAGAAGGAGTTTGCCGTGCCAGGGCACTCCAAATAAAACCCGCCCATCTTTGGTTTTAGGGATCATCAGTGCGTCATTACCTCCTAAAAATTCCAGATCGAGAATCAGGTGGATTCCTTGGCTGGGCTGTATCGTTTTGGGTGCCTGTGGGTTGTCAAGTTGCAGGATTTTGTCCGCAAAGACGCCGGTGGCATTGACAATCATTTTGGCTTGAATGTGAAAACTTTCTTTCCGATCCATATCCCGAACTTTTAGTCCCGTGAGTTTTCCGTTAGCGTCTTTGGATAGCTCAGTGATCTTGGCATAGTTCAGGAGACAAGCTCCTAACTCCTCAGCCGTTTGCGCGAGATTGATGGCAAGTCGCGCATCGTCAAATTGACCGTCGTAGTAGCGAACTGCTCCTTGGAGTTGGCCTGCCTGAAGGGTGGGAAGTCGACGAAGGGTCTCTTCTTTGGAGATGAATTTGGAGGGGCCGAGGCTAAGGCTGCCAGCCATCCAATCGTAGAGTTTCAGTCCAATGCTGTATTGGATTCTATCCCACCAGGTGTAGATGGGAATCAAGAACGATTGTTTGGAGGTCAGGTGGGGGGCGTTTTTGAGAAGGAATCCTCGTTCTTTTAACGCTTCAATTACCAAGTATGCTTGTCCCTGTCCCAAGTATCTTACGCCCCCATGGATTAATTTGGTGCTTCTGCTGGAGGTGCCTTTGGCAAAATCCGCTTTTTCAAAGAGGGTAACGGATAGACCTCTTGAGACTGCATCCAAGGCCACGCCCAGTCCCGAAGCTCCTCCACCGATGATGGCGAGGTCCCAAACTTTGTTTTTTTCCTGGAGGAGATGGAGGGTGGTCTCCCGGTTCATGCAGTGTTAGATTTAGTCTAAATGTAACGAGGAAAAGTGGAAAATGGAAGAAGGGGGGCAATCTAAAAAAAAATTGATACCTGTCGATATGAATAAAAAATAGAAGAGATGTAGCCTAGATTTCTTTCTATCAGAAACCTAGTAGTTGCGTAATTCCGAATAGTACCTGTGAAATAATTTTATTATAAGAAAAAGTGTATTCTAGGGTGCGGGTTAAAAATCCTTGTAAAGTTTCCGTACCACTTTCGACCCATTTTTCTTCAAGGTTACCACATAGATAAAGTCGTATTCCAAATCGGTCAAATCCGCAAAGTTATCATCTTCTCCCACAAAAGTATTGGCCAGCTGGCTCACTGTATTGCTGTGGCCAACCACCAGAATATTACCTTCACTACTCCGAAGGTCGGCCTCGAGTGCCTCCTGATTTTTGGGGTCATACACTTCCACTTCTACCCCTGCGGCTGTGGCTGTTGGGCTTGCCGTTGAGCGGGTGCGGATATAGTCGGTTGACAGTACCCTTTTGATGGCCTCTTTTTCAAGAATCTGGGCTAGTTTTTTGGCGCGTACCTCTCCCACATAGGCCAGTTCTGGATCTTTACCCTCGAGTTGTTTCTCGGCATGGCGAACAATGTAGAGGGTCTTGGGGGAATTTTGAGCAGTACAGGCCCCAAGAATGAGGAGAAAGCTAAAGAGTAAAATGAAATTTTTCATAGGATAGGTTTTAGCTCTAGCATGTTATTTTCGTTGTATTTCTATTGTATTTCAACTCTATTTCTCTCTTTACCCCGAAAACGTATTATCCAAATGCTGGTCCTTTGCTTTTACGGTTTCAAATTCGAGAAATTGCTCCCAGAATTCCGTTTCTGGCAAGGCACCCCTCAGGAAGATTTTTTCCTTTTTGATAGGATGCATAAAGACCAAATGGAAGGCATGCAGGTTGATGCTTGCGTCAGGATTGGGTTTGGCAAAGCCATACTTCACATCGCCGCGAATAGGACAACCCATAGAGGAAAGTTGCACCCGAATTTGATGCGGTCGGCCTGAGATAGGGCGTACCTCAAGGAGCCAGTGGTCATTTAGTTTGCCTAGCACCTTGTAGTTGAGTTCCGCCTTTTGGGAACCATCTACTTCCTGCTCATGGGCAGTCACAAAATTTTTAATTTCGTCTTTCGTGAGCCAGTGGGTCAATTTGCCTATTTCCTCCTTGGGTCTTCGTTTGACAAGGGCCCAGTATACTTTGTGAATGTCTCGTTTGCGGAAGAGTTCCATCATCCGCTCCAAACCTTTGGAGGTTCGGGCAAAGGCAACTAGACCACTCACTGGGCGATCCAGCCGATGGATAGGATGCAAAAAAACAGCTCCGGGTTTATCGTATTTTTTTGCGATATACTCTCTGCAATAGTCCGTTAGAGTTTTGTCTTTTGTTTTGTCTCCTTGTACTAAGATTCCTGCCGCCTTATTGACCACAAGGAGGTGATTGTCTTCGTAGACTACGCTAAACGGTCTTGATATCATGGCACAAAGGTAGTCTTAATTTTTTTGATGCGAGGAAGCGGAAGGTATTGGATGTAGGAGTTAGGACTGCAGCAATTTTTTTATCTCGTAATCTTGGAGGTGGGCATTGAGCCATCCTCCTTCTAGAAGCGCATCATACTTTTTATAAAAGTTGATTGCGGGCTCGTTCCAGTCCAGCACTTGCCACATCATGCCGCTGCATTCTTCTTCAAGAGATTTGGACATCATCCGATCAAAAAGCAGCTTTCCTGCTCCATTTCCTCTTTCAGATTCGGTCACTACAATATCTTCGAGGTACAATCTTTTCCCCTTCCAGGTAGAATAACGGTAGTAATACACAGCAATTCCAATGATTTCTTGGCTGCTGTCCTTAACACATACATAGAATCCATAGACTGGCTGTCGGCCAAAGCCTTCCTTCTCCATTCTATCTACCGTGTTGGTCACTTGCTCTGGGGCTTTTTCATAGAGCGCAAGCTCTTGGATAAGTTCCAGCACACAGGGGAGGTCTGATTTTTGTCCTTCTCTTAGGGAATACATGAGTTTTTAGGGTTGGAAAGTTGATTAATTGCTAACTATGCCCCTAATTTATATAAAACCTGATACCAAGATGTTTTTAGCCATTGATGTAGGCAATTCCAATGTAGTTTTTGCACTCTATGATTCCATGGGAGGCAAGTGGACCAATCAGTTTCGATTGGAAACCAAAACGACTCAACTGATTGCGCAGCTGAGTAAAAAGCTGCCCTTGTATTTTTTAGAGCATGGAATCAGGGCGGATCAAATTGAGAAAATTGGGTTCAGCTCTGTTGTTCCTGAAGTCAATGGAATCCTCGAACAGTTTTGTGCCCGATTTTTTGGCAAGCTTCCCTACCAAATTCAGGCAAAAAGTTACGCCAAATTACCTGTTCACACGCTCCGGCCAAATGAAATCGGCTCAGACTTGATGTGCAATGTGATGGCGGCCTACTCGCGGTATGCAGGTCCAGTCATCGTAGTTGATTTTGGCACAGCTCTTACCTTCACCGCTGTAGATCAATCGGGGAAATTGCTTGGGGTAAGTATTGTTCCTGGGCTCCAAACAGCCATTAAGGCCCTTTTTATGAATACCTCAAAGTTGCCGGAGGTGGAACTTAAGTTACCCGATTCGGTTCTCGGAAAAAATACGATCCATGCCATACAGGCGGGGGTATTGTATGGGTATACTGGCTTGATCAAAGGGATGTTGGAAGCGATTCACTTGGAAACGGGGCTTAAATTTACAGTGGTAGCTACAGGAGGACTTTCATCCATTCTCAAGAATTTGGAAGGGGTATTCGATGCCGTAGATCGCAATCTTACCTTGGAGGGTTTGCGCTTGATAACGCAGGCAAATTTGGAAGATTAGTGGCTCAGGATATCTTGGACAATTGCTGCAGCATGTGAAATGCTGTTTTCGATAAAAAATTCACGGGTATTGAGGCCTCCACAGACTACACCAGCAAGATAGACTCCGGGCACATTGGATTCTTGGTTGGTCTGGTCGTAACAGGGCTGTCGTTTTTCATCCAGACTAAGGCTGACACCCAGTTGGTCCAAGAGGCCAAAGTTCGGTTTGTAACCGGTCAATGCAAGTACCCAGTCGTTGGGGAGGCGAAGGTCTCCTTCTGGGGTAGATAGGTGCACCTCATAAGGGAGGATTTCTACTACTTTTGAGTTGTTGATGGCTCGTATAGAACCCTCCTTGATTCGATTCATGATGTCTGGGCGTACCCAGTATTTGACATTTTCATCGACTTCTTCACCAAGTAAAGCCATGCTGACTTGGGCACCTTTTCGCCAGCATTCCAAGGCAGCGTCTACGGCGGAGTTGGCTCCACCGACAACCAATACTTTCTGTCCTACAAAGGGCCAGGGTTCTTTGTAGTAATGGAGGACTTTTGGCAAGTTTTCTCCAGGGACATTTAGGAGGTTCGGGAGGTCATAAAATCCTGTTGCCAGAATGATTTTTCTGCTTCTATATTTTCCTTTCGAGGTTTGGATATGAAAAAGGTCTTTCTCTTTTTTTAGCGTTTCCACTTGTTCGTACAAGTTGACTTTCAAGTCAAATAAAAAGTAAATTCTCCGGTAATAATCCAGCGCCTCCATTCGGGTAGGCTTGGCTCCTGCCGACATAAAGGGGATTTCTGCCAGCTCAAGCCGCTCTGCGGTGGAAAAAAAAGTCATGTTGACCGGGTAGTTGTAGATGGAGTTGCAAAGAGCACCTTTTTCGAGGATAAGGTAGTTCAAGCCCGCTTTCTTGGCTTCAATTCCACAAGCAAGACCGATGGGTCCGGCCCCAAGAATCAATAGGTCGTAGAGAGAGTTACTTGGCGGTAGTTGCATGGTGATTTTTTGAGGGGCTGCCCAAATTTAACTTCAAAAGCCTGCGAAATAGGATGTAAATTTTGCTAAAGTTACAAAATTTGAACACTAGGTATTTTTAAGTTTCTTTAAGTACTTTTCATTTTTCCTTGATAGCTATGAATCCTACCTTGATTGTTCTTACTGGGGCTGCCAGTGGCATTGGTAAGCAACTTTTATACACCTTTTTGGAGCGGAAAGTTCCTTTAATTTTGGTTGACTTGGATGCGTGTAACCTTGAAAATTTGGTACAGGGCCAGGAGTCGGTCTTTTGGGTAGATGGGGATGTAGCTCTTCAGAGGACTTGGGAGCGCGTGCTGGATACTGCAGAGAATAGTGGGTTTCCGATTTCGCATTTAATCAATTGTGCCGGAGTGATTCGCCCTGGATTTGTGGATTGCTATGCCCTAGAGGATATCGATTTCCACTTGAATTGCAATGCCAAGGGAAGCATTCTTGGTACTACTGTAGTTGGCAGAGCGATGAAAAAACAAGGATTTGGGCATATTTTGAATATTTCTTCTTTGGCAGGATTGGCACCTGTATCTGGATTGAGCCTATATGTGGCCTCTAAATTTGCCGTGCGGGGATTTTCCTTGTCTGTGGCGGCGGAGTTGAAGCGTTATGGGGTTTCGGTGAGCGTTATCTGTCCGGACTTAGTGAATACCCCCATGCTAGATCTTCAGTTGGGCTACCCCGAAGAAGCCAAGTTGACCTTCAGTGGCCCCAAAAGAGTGCTTGAGCCCAAAGAGGTGGTGCAGATCATCCTACAGATTATGGAACGCCCTCGCATGCTCGTTTGCATTCCAGAATCGAGAGGCTTGCTTGCCAAAATTGTCGGAGCATGGCCATGGATAGGTGAACTATTTCGAAAATCCCTGGAAAAGAAGGGGGAAAAAGCGATTCAAAGTTGGTTTAAATAGTACCAAAAAAGCTCCAATTCTTTCTGAAAATAAGCCGCAGTTAAGCGGTTATTTCACATATTTTTTTAACAAAAAAATTCCACGTAGATCATTTTTTTTGGAGATCCTCCCATTTTGGCAGGACTAGGGGAAAAACTAATCCCAAATTTCAACTCTTAAGGGGTTCATTTCCCCTTATTTTACTGATTTGAGGGATTTATCCACTTTCTTTCCTCGGATAACTTTCCAAAATCTTGCCCAAAAATTTCTTGTATTTTTTAGTAAAAATTATTGCTGGCAAGTAATCTTTTGCCTATTTTTGAAATAAAGTGGGATAAAGTGGGAAAAAGTGGTAAATTTTGAAACTTCTTTGCTTACTTTTATTTATATCAGATTTTACCGAATAGTAGACCATTTATGTTTAACAGTCAATATGATAGCAAACTAGATCCAAAGGGTCGTTTGGCATTGCCCGCTAAGATTAAGGGGGCAATTCCTCAGGCCAATGGCATGTCGTTAATGCTCCGCATGGCTGAAGACAAGTGTTTAGCGCTCTATCCTATAGTAGAATACAAAAAACTGGAGAGTCAAATTAAATCTCTAAACATAAACAATGCAGAGCAGCGCATGTTGCAACGGTCTTTTTTCAATTCCATCGTCGAGGTAGAGTTGGATAGTGCTGGAAGAATATTGATTCCGAAATTGTACCAAACCTATGCTAGCTTAGAAAAGGATGTGGTGGTCGTTGGCATGGGAACCCGAATTGAACTCTGGAATCCTGAACAATACCTAAAAAACATTATTGTGGATACGGCGGACTTGTCTAGCCTCATGGAAAAGCACCTCTCCTAAGCGCGATGTCAACTCCGATTTACCATATCCCAGTGATGCTTGACCAATGCATTGAAGGTTTGGCTATTCTCCCCAATGGAGTTTATGTCGACGTAACCTTTGGTGGAGGTGGGCATGCCAAAAAGCTTTTAGCTCATTTGGAAGGGGGGCATCTATTCGGTTTTGATCAAGACAGTGATGCTTTGGCCAATGCTCCTCAAGATCCTCGCTTCACTTTTGTGCAGGCCAATTTTAGGGATATCAAACGATACCTGCGCTTGCATGGAATCAAACAAGTCGATGGAATACTAGCTGACCTAGGCATTTCATCCCACCAAATAGATGCGCCTGAGAGGGGGTTTTCGACCCGATTTCAGGGTGCCCTAGATATGCGGATGAATCAGTCAGCGGACCTCAGTGCCAAGGAGCTGCTTGCAACCTCTGATGAGGGTAGGCTGCATAAGATCCTAGGGATGTATGGGGAGATCAAGAATGCCAAGACCCTAGCCCAGTCCATAGTGGCTGAGCGCTCGGTAAAGCCCTTTACCACAACGGAAGGTTTCACTGCCTTTTTGAAGCGGTTTGCGCCTCGTGGGAAAGAATACAAATACTATGCTCAGGTATTTCAGGCCTTGAGAATAGAAGTAAACGATGAAATGGGGGCTTTGGAAGAGCTGCTGCTGAGTGCAGTGGAGCTTCTCAAGCCTGAAGGTCGTCTAGTAGTGATGAGCTACCACAGCTTAGAGGATCGATTGGTGAAAAGTTTAATGACCAAAGGGAAGTTTCAGGGAGAGGTGGAAAAGGATTTCTATGGAAATCTCCTTCGTCCACTAGAGCCCGTCAGCCGAGGAGCAATTACGGCTTCGGAGGAAGAGCTAGTTCTGAATTCCAGAGCCAGAAGTGCCAAATTGAGAATTGCAAAAAAAATAGGGAAATGAGTCAAAACACCTTCAAGAACAAGCTGAAAGAAGGGAGCAGTCCGAAGGGCCGCTCAGGGAAGACTATTTTTTCCTGGATGGAAGAAAAGCTAGATGTAAAAAGAATTCTTGGAGAAGGAGTTCCTGTTCAATTGGTTCCTCCAGTGGGCTTTATCGCTTTATTGGCTTTGATCTACATCTACAGCAACCTGCGTGCAGAGAATAAAATTCGAGAAATCGACGAGGCAAAGCAAGAAGTGGCGGACATCAGAGCAGATGTCACCACCCTAGAAGCCGAATACATGAAAAGCAGCATGCAATCTGAAGTATCAAAGCGCGTAGCTGCGCTTGAAATTTATGAATTGAATCAACCTCCGGTAAAAATAGAACTCAATAAAAAGTGAACATCAAACGCGCCATAGTGATCCGAGTTCGGGTGATCTTCATCCTAGTGGCTTTGGCGGCATGCGCCATTCCCTACAAGGTGGCAGTGGTTCAAATGGTGGAAGGGGAGAAGTGGAAGGCTAAGGCGGAGCAAGTTAATTTTAAATACAGAGAAGTACCTGCCACGCGTGGTAATATCTATGCTGCCGATGGGAGCTTATTGGCTACAAGCCTGCCTTTCTACCAAGTCGCCATTGACCCCACTGTGGTAGATGAAGAAAAATATAAATCCGGTTTAGATGCCTTGGCTGGACAGCTGGCCAACTTCTACAAGGATAGGACTGCTACTGCTTATAAGCGCATGATTAATGATGCCAGATCTAATAAAAAGCAGTATTTAATGATCAACAGGAAGCAAATCAACTACCAAGAGATGCAGATCATGAAGACTTGGCCAATTTTTAAAGAAGACCGAGTGGATGGGGGAGTTATTTTTGAAAAAATTGAACGGCGGTACCAGCCATTCAACTCCCTGGCAAGCAGAACTTTGGGAACATTAAATGAAGATGGGGTTGGTTCTGGTATTGAATATAGTTTCAATACTCAGCTCAAAGGGAAAAGTGGAAAAGCCTTATTTCAACGGCTGTCCCGCGGTGTATGGAAGCCACTTTTTAATGAGGAAGATGTTAAGCCACTTGATGGATACGACATTCAAACCACCTTGGATGTGAACATCCAAGATGTAGCCGAAACAGCATTGCGGGACCAGCTTAAGGTTACTATGGGAGAATTTGGCTCGGTTATCGTGATGGAAGTTGCAACTGGGTATGTAAAGGCGATATCCAACTTGCAAAAGAATGCCGTAGGAACTGGGTATGTGGAGAGCTACAATTATGCAGTGGGCGATATGGGAAGAGTCGAGCCCGGCTCTACCTTCAAGCTGGTTTCTATGCTTGCATTGCTGGAAGAAAATAAAGTAAGCCTTGACGATCAGATTGAAACTGGGAATGGAGTCCATTACTTCTACGGACAGCCCATGTATGATGCTAAAATAGGCGGTTATGGGACCATCACCATCCGTCAAGCATTTGAAAAGTCTTCCAATGTGGCGATTTCTAAATTGGTTGACATGCACTTCGGATCTAGTCCATCCAAGTTTTTGGCACACCTAGATAAGGTGGGCTTAGCGCAACCGTTGAACCTGCAGCTCTCGGGGGAAGGGAAGCCTTTATTTAATAAGCCTAGTACAAAAACTTGGGCCGGCACTTCACTTCCTTGGATTTCTATAGGCTACGAGTCCAAGTTGAATCCCATCCATACACTAGCCTTGTACAATGCAGTCGCTAATGGAGGAAAAATGGTGAAACCGCTCTTTGTGAAGTCGGTCAGTAATGGTGCTCAAGTCATACAGTCCTTCGAGCCGCAAGTCATCCGTGAGGCAATTGCTTCGCCCAAAACAATCGCTCAACTACAAGAACTACTCCTTGGGGTGGTGGAATATGGAACTGCAAGGAACATTAAAAACCCCAATTACAAAGTTGCTGGTAAGACGGGGACTGCTCAAAAATATATCAACGGGAAATATCAGGAAATCTACTACACCAGTTTTGTGGGCTACTTCCCTGCGGACCGCCCTAAGTACAGCATGATTGTGGTAATCGATAATCCAAAAGGGCCAGCAACCTTTGGAGGTGATGTTTCAGCTCCCGTATTTAAGGCAATTGCGGATAAAATTTTCGCGACGGATCTGGACTTGAACGTGGTGAACTCATCCAAAATTTTACCTAAAGTACCAAGCGCAAAGTTCCCTTATGTGGCTACGGGCAAAGGGGAGGAACTTCAGAGCATTTTTGATTACCTAAAGTTACCCCTCAAATTTCCTTCACAGGAGGATTGGGTAGCTGCTTCCACCAGTACAGGTCAGATCCAGCTTCAGCTGGTGGAAACCGAAAAGGCCGTGGTACCAAATGTAGCTGGCATGTCTCTTCGCGATGCGCTATACCTTCTAGAGAATAAAGGCCTAAAAGTGAATTTCAACGGAAAGGGTAGAGTCCTTATACAATCAATCTCTCCAGGAACACGCTTAACCCCGAATACCACCATAGATCTTGTACTTGGATAAATGAACGTGCTCAAAGACATATTGTATAAAGTATCGCTGACCGCAACCTATGGAGACATGGAGATACGGGTGAGTGATGTAGTCTTTGATAGCCGCAAAATCATTGAAAATGCTGCTTTTGTAGCCGTCAAAGGCACGCAGGTGGATGGGCATGATTTTATATCTGTTGCCTTGGAAAAAGGGGCAACCACTATTGTTTGTGAACAACTTCCGGCGACTCTTGCCGCAGGGATTACCTATATCCAAGTGGTGGACTCGGCAAAGGCTCTTGGAATTATTGCCGCCAACTTTTACGGCAACCCTTCCAAAAAAATTAAGGTAGTAGCAGTCACTGGGACCAACGGAAAGACCACCACCGTGACCTTACTGCACCAGTTGTTTGTTCGCATGGGCTATAGCACTGGACTTTTATCCACTGTTGAAAATAAACTGAACGAAATCATCCTACCCGCGACCCATACTACGCCAGATGCAGTAAGTGTACAGGCTCTGCTTCGCAAAATGGTTGATGCAGGATGTACCCACTGCTTTATGGAGGCTAGCTCCCACGCAATTGTACAAGAGCGAATTGCAGGATTAAAGTTGGCAGGAGCTGTATTTACGAATATCACACACGACCACTTGGATTACCATGGCACTTTTGAGGAATACATCAAAGCGAAGAAAAAGCTATTCGATGAACTTCCAAAAGATGCCTTTGCGCTGGTAAATGGAGATGATAAGCACGGATCTGTGATGGTACAAAATTGCAGAGGTACACTTCAGACCTTTGGGCTCAAGTCTGTGGCCGATTTCAAGGCAAAAATTCTTTCCAATACCATCGAAGGCTTGGAGTTGGAGGTGAATGGAAAACTGATTTGGTTCCGGATGATTGGTGCTTTCAATGCATCTAATTTATTAGGGGTATTTGGTACAGCAGTACTTCTTGGAGAGGAAGAAGATGAAGCCCTCCGGGAGTTGTCGGCGATTAAAGGGGCAAAGGGCAGGTTTGATCGAATCTCCATTGGCGGCATCACTGCGATAGTGGATTACGCCCATACTCCAGATGCATTAGACAATGTGCTTAAGACCATCAATGCCATCCGAACTGGTAATGAGCAGCTCATCACGGTAGTAGGTTGTGGAGGCAATCGTGACAAGACCAAGCGACCTACTATGGCTAAAATAGCAGTTTCAGAGAGTAATAAGGCCATTTTCACCTCAGATAATCCACGATTTGAGGAGCCCACAGAGATCCTCAAAGACATGCAAGCGGGGGTAGGGCCAACAGATTTTCGTAAAACCTTGACTATTGAGGACCGAAGAGAAGCCATCAAGACCGCGCTTCTTCTCTGTCAAAAAGGAGATATCGTTCTCATTGCTGGCAAAGGGCATGAGGACTACCAAGAGATTAAAGGCGTAAAACATCATTTCGATGATGCTGAGGTCGTGACTGAATTATTGACTCAACTGACAGGAACCTGACATGCTGTATTCACTATTTGACTACTTCGATCGTGTGTTGGACATCCCAGGAACTGGGGTGTTTCGCTACATTTCCTTCCGTGCAGGGATGGCATCCTTGGTTTCCTTGATGATCACTATCACCTTTGGTCACCATATTATCAACTGGATTCGCAATCGGCAAATAGGGGAGACCGTTCGCGATTTGGGCCTAGAAGGACAAACCCAAAAGAAAGGCACTCCTACCATGGGCGGCTTGATGATGATTGCAGCCATCTTGATCCCGACGCTTCTATTTGCCAACCTCAACAATATCTACATTCAGCTCTTGTTGATCACTACCGTCTGGTTGGGGTTGATTGGATTTTTGGACGACTACATCAAGGTATTTCGTAAGAATAAGGACGGCCTCAAAGGGCGCTTCAAAATCGTAGGTCAAATTGGAATAGGCATCATTGTAGGCGCTACGCTGTATTACCACGATGATGTAGTGATTCGGGAGTTTTCTACACCTGTATCGGTGGAAAGTGGAGTGATCGAAACTCCAGCTTTCCAGGATACCAAAGCTTTAAAAACTACTATTCCTTTTTTCAAGAACAACGAGCTCAACTACGAATATTTCCTAGGATTCTTGGGTGATTCCATGACTCCAGTACTCTACATTTTTGTTGCTATTTTCATCATTACGGCAGTATCCAACGGTGCGAATATTACCGATGGAGTCGATGGTCTTGCTGCGGGTACCTCTGCGATCATTGGCTTGACCATTGCCATTTTTGCGTATTTGAGTGGCAATGCTATTTTTTCTCAATACCTCAATATCATGTACATCCCTAACTCTGGGGAGCTGGTAATCTTTACAGCGGCCTTCATCGGTGCCTGTGTGGGATTCCTTTGGTATAACTCCTATCCAGCTCAGGTTTTCATGGGAGATACAGGCTCCTTGATGCTGGGCGGAGTCATCGCCGTTTTGGCCTTGACACTTCGAAAAGAACTTCTTATCCCAGTTCTATGTGGGATATTTTTAGTGGAAAGCTTGAGTATCATGATTCAGGTGGCCTACTTCAAATACACGAGAAAAAAATATGGAGAAGGGCGTCGGGTATTTCTGATGTCTCCCCTCCATCACCATTATCAGAAAAAAGGAATTCACGAGTCCAAGATTGTCACTCGATTTTGGATTGTGGGGATTCTACTTGCAGTAGTCACATTAGCCACCCTTAAACTGAGGTAATCTTCATGAAGCGGTTAGTCATCCTTGGAGCCGGAGAAAGTGGGTTGGGAGCAGCATTGCTCGCCAAGAGGGAAGGCTATGCCGTTTGGGTTTCCGATGCAGGGACTATTGCCCCAGCACGAAAGGCACAGCTTCAGGCTGCAGAAATTGAATTTGAAGAGGGGAAGCACGACGAGGAGCGCATTTTATCTGCTGACTTGCTGATTAAAAGTCCTGGTATTCCCAGCACGGTAGCAGTGGTACAGCAGGCAATTCAGCAGGGCATTGTAGTAGTGGATGAACTCGAATTTGCGAGCCGCTACAGCAAGGGGAAGGTGATTGCCATTACCGGAACCAACGGTAAAACCACAACCACCTTGTTGACCTACCACTTAATGAAAGAATCAGGATGGGATGTGGGGCTTGCTGGAAATGTGGGCAAGAGTTGGGCCGCCCAACTGCTAGAAGGGGATCACGCCTGGTGGGTTCTGGAGATTTCAAGTTTCCAAATCGATGGGCTAGTTAGTTTGAAGCCCCATATCGCCCTGCTGACTAATATTACTCCAGATCACTTGGATCGATATGGCTACCAAATGGAACGCTACATCGATTCCAAGATGGCCTTATTCAAAAACATGAATCAGGCAGATGTGGCAATTCTCAACTTGGAAGATTCTTTTTCCAAGACTGGACTAGACCGTGCGCCTATTCAGGCTTCGAGATATGGAATTTCTTTGGAAGGAAAACCAAATCAAGGCGGATTTAGTGATGGAGAAGCATTAGTATTCCAAGTAGCAGGTGCTCAGGTGTCCATTCCTGTTGCTGCTTTGACCATTCAAGGAAAGCACAACCTGCTGAACGCCTTGGGTGCTGGAGTCGCGGCTCTCTTAGCTGGATTGACCGAATCGCAGCTGCTCAGCGGCTACCAAACCTTCAAAAATGCTGCGCACCGCATGGAGCTTGTTCGGGTACTGGATGGGGTTCGCTATGTAAACGATAGCAAAGGCACCAATGTAGAGGCAACCTATTATGCGCTAGGCAGCTATTCAGTGCCTGTGGTATGGATTGCAGGGGGAGTAGACAAAGGGAATGACTACTCCTTGTTAACTCCTTTGGTGGTAGAAGGTCAGGTAAAGGCCTTGATCTGTTTGGGTAAGGACAATGAAAAATTGAAAACGGCATTTACTCCCCACATTTCACAAATCCTTGAAACGCAAGACCTACAGCAGGCGGTATCCTGGGCGCAGGAATTGTCTGAAGATAAAGATGTCGTTCTCTTGTCTCCTGCTTGTGCAAGTTTTGACTTATTTAAAAACTACGAAGATCGAGGAGATCAATTTAAAGTAGCCGTGGCAGCATTACTTCAAAAACAAAGCGCATGAATCAGATAA
This sequence comes from Bacteroidota bacterium, assembly GCA_027593175.1. Taxonomy (GTDB): domain Bacteria; phylum Bacteroidota; class Bacteroidia; order Cytophagales; family Cyclobacteriaceae; genus Algoriphagus. The sequence goes on from JAQCJI010000001.1 coordinate 21,406, forward strand.
AAATATGGATAGATGGGCAATTCAAGGGTGATCCAATCATTTGGGCCATCGTGATTTTGCTATCTATATTTAGCATTCTGGTTGTGTATTCTGCAACAGGTACCTTGGTGTATAATGAAGAAGTGGTCAACACAGAAGAGTACCTCTTCAGGCATTCCAAATTGGTATTTGCTTCCTTGGTAGTGATGTGGCTGGCACATAAAATTCCTTACCGAAAATACGCTCTTTACGCAAGGCTATTCATGTTCCTGTCCATCCCTCTTTTGGTGGTGACCTACTTTTATGGGGTCAACATTAACGAGGCCAATCGCTGGTTAATGATTCCCGTGATCAATCAAGCCTTTCAGCCTTCGGATTTGGCCAAGCTTTCCTTGATCGCTGCCTTGGCAGCAATGCTCGCCAAGCGACAGAGTAATATCAAAGATTTTGCAGGAACATTATTTCCCATCATCATTTCCATTGGAGTTATCAGTGCCTTGATTGGCATGGCCAATATGTCCACGGCTATTTTACTACTGATCACCTGTTTGTTGATTATGTTCATCGGGAGAGTACCTGCGCAGCACTTGGCATTGGTTGTGATGGTTGGCTTAATTGGGCTTTCTGTCTCAATACTTACAGGTCAACGGAAAAACACTTTCGTTTCTCGAATAGAAACCTTTATGGATTCTAAGGAGGATGATAGTAAGGTACCTTTTCAGGCGGAGCAGTCCTACATCGCGATTGCAACAGGTGGAATTACGGGTAAAGGGCCAGGAAATAGTGAGCAAAGAAATATTCTTCCATACCCCTATTCAGATTTTATCTATGCCATCATCCTCGAAGAGTACGGTATGGTTGGAGGAGTATCCGTACTCTTTCTATACCTCGCACTACTTTACCGAGGCATGCGCATTGTAGCCAATTCAAATAAAGCCTTCGGTGGATTACTTTCTGCAGGCTTGAGCTTTGCCCTAGTCATTCAAGCCTTGGTCAATATGGCCGTAGCGGTGGGTCTAGGACCAATAACGGGGCTTCCCCTTCCGCTGCTTAGCATGGGTGGATCCTCCTTGATATTTACAGGTATTGCCCTTGGGATCATCCTAAGTGTAAGCCGAGGAGACCATCAGGAAGAGGCTATGGCCGCTTCTGAAGTCGCCAAAAAAGGAAATCAATTACAAACTGCATAAACGGACCCCTATCAAAACTGGAACTACATATCGAATTCTCATTAGCGGTGGAGGCACTGGTGGGCACATTTACCCAGCCCTTGCCATTGCCAACGCCTGGATGGAAAAACATCCAGACTCAGAGATTCTATTTGTAGGTGCTGAGGGAAAAATGGAAATGCAGAAAGTTCCTGAGGCGGGATACCCAATTAAAGGCCTTCCTGTCGCAGGGCTTCAACGAAAATTGACTCTAGCAAACCTGAGCTTTCCGATTAAACTCTGTAGAAGCCTTCGCATGGCCTCTCGTATTGTAAAAGAATTTAACCCCCAGCTAGTGGTGGGTGTTGGAGGATATGCCAGTGGACCTGTGCTTTATGCTGCGCAGTTTAAAGGAATTCCTACTCTCCTGCAAGAGCAGAACTCCTATGCTGGATTGACCAACAAGATTTTGGCGAAGAAGGCAGCACGAATTTGTGTGGCCTATCCCGAGATGGATCGCTTTTTCCCCAAAGAAAAAATAAAGCTGACTGGTAATCCTGTTCGAAAGGATTTGCTGGACCTTGCTGGGAAAAAGGAGGTAGGGCAACAAAAATTTGGGTTGCACGCAAGCCGCAAGACCATTTTGGTCTTGGGGGGATCGCTAGGAGCCCGGACGCTCAACTTAGCAATGGTCAAGCACATGGTCGAACTGGAAAAAGAGGGCTATCAGGTGCTATGGCAGAGTGGGAAATTTTATTTCAAGGACATGGAAGCAGTATTGGAAAAGGCAAGCTTAGCACACATCCATTTGTGGGAGTTTATCCGTGAAATGGATCTAGCCTATGCGGCTGCAGATTTGATTGTTTCTAGGGCTGGAGCCCTATCGGTTTCTGAGCTTTGCTTGGTTGGAAAGCCAGTGATCTTTATTCCATCGCCCAATGTAGCGGAAGACCACCAAACGAAAAATGCGGAGACCTGCGTAAAGCAAGGGGCAGCCGTCCTCCTTCCTGATGCATTTGCAGTAGATCAGTTTAAAAATTACATAGATAAGTTACTCCAGCAGGAGGGAAAGGCCCAAGCGCTAGCAACTGCAATAAAAAAATTGGCCATGCCGGATGCGGCAAATGCCCTAGTAACCGAACTTGAACATCTCTTAAAATGACATTGAAAGGGATACATAGCATATTTTTCCTCGGAATCGGCGGCATAGGCATGAGTGCCTTGGCCCGCTGGTTTCAGCAGGAAGGCTATGCAGTTGCAGGTTACGACAAGACCGCTTCGCCCTTGACAGATGCCTTAAAGGAAGAAGGAATGCAGTTCATTTTTACCGATGAGGTGGCTGCGGTTCCAGCCCAATTTAAGGAAAATCCTGAGGAGGTCTTGGTGGTTTGGACTCCAGCTATTCCTAAGGACAGCGTACTACTTCATTTTTTCCAGCAGAGCTTTCTTCTCAAGAAAAGAGCGGAAGTTTTGGGGATGATTACCAAGGACCAGTACACGATTGCTGTAGCGGGTACCCATGGAAAAACCAGCACCTCTTCCCTAGTTGCTCACCTTTTGAAGTCAGCAGGGAAGCCAGTTTTGGCGTTCTTGGGAGGGATTACCCAAAACTACAACAGCAACCTGATTCTTTCGGGTAAGTCCAAAGAGGCAGTTGTCGTGGTAGAAGCAGATGAGTTTGACCGATCTTTTCTGCACTTACACCCGAATGAAGCAGTATTGACGAGTGCAGATCCAGACCATTTGGATATTTATGGAGATGAGGAAGCCATCCTAGAAGGCTTCCGACAGTTTTTGTCCCTTGTGGATAAAAAGGGGAAAGTGTACCTACAAAGTCATGCCCTTTATCGCTTGGGGAATCATGGTATTGCTTCCTCCAGCCTGCGGGAGTATGGACTTCGATCTGATGGTATTCATGCCGAAAATATCGTTGCCAAGCCCAACTCTTTTGTTTTTGATTATATCGGAAGTAAAAATCAGATTAAAGGACTGGAATTGTCTATTCCTGGCTTCCATAATGTGGAAAATGCATTGGCTGCCATTGCCATTGCTCTCGATCATGGCGTTAGTGAAGCGCAGGTTCGTGAGGGGATCAAGACTTTCCTTGGCGTAAAGCGGCGCTTTGAAATTCACTCCACCCAAGCTGGAAAGATATTTATTGACGATTATGCGCACCATCCGGAAGAAATCAAGGCTTGCCTGAGTTCAGTTCGAGCCATGTATCCATCCCAACGGATGACGGTGATTTTCCAACCGCATTTATTTACCCGTACCCGTGATTTTGCAACTGGGTTTTCCGAGAGCCTTTCCCTTGCTGACGAGGTGGTGCTTTTACCGATTTATCCAGCTAGAGAGCTACCGCTACCTGGCGTGGAGTCTGAGATGCTTTTAGATAGTATTCAAGCCACTAAGAAGGTTTGCATTCAAAAAAGTGAAGTAATGGATTTCTTGAAAATCTTGTCCCCAGAGGTGCTGGTCACCTTGGGAGCAGGAGATATCGACAGGCTGGTGCCTAGTATAATATCATGGAATAATTCTAGACCTAATCCTCCGCAACTATGAACAAGGCAAAGGTGAAAAAGGTACTTGGAATTGTGCTGCTCTGCCTTATCGCAGGAGGATACATTGGGTTTGTAGAAAAGCAAAACCAAAATAAAGCTTTCAGCAGCATAGAGATAGACTTGGAGGCAGTTAGTGGGGTCTATTTTGTGGAAGGAAAAGAAATTTTAACCCTTCTTTCCTCTTCCTTTCCAGAGTTGAAAAAGGGCCTTCCAATGCGGGAGTTGCCCTTAAAGGATATCGAGGAGCGATTGTTGGGACATCCCTTTATTCGGTCTGCGGAGGCTTCAGTAGATCAGCAAGGGATTTTGAAGTTGAGCCTGACCCAACATGAACCTATGGCCCGAATTGCTAGGCCAGAGGCTGCTGATGGGTACATTACCAAAGAGGGATTGCTCATATCAACCTCCCCAAGCTATACAAGCCGGGTATTGATTCTTCAAGGAGCTTACATTGGCTCTTTAATGGACCAAGGTAGGTTAGATGCGATCCCTGAATTGATTCCTTTGATACGCTTCATTTCGAAGGACAAATTTTGGAGTGCACAGGTGACCGAGTTGGAGATCAATGGGAGAAATGATATTCGCATTCATCAGCAGGTAGGAAAGCAGGTGATTGAATTTGGAGATGCTCGAGATTTTGAGAACAAGTTTAACCGAATAGCAGTACTCTATAAAGAAATATTGCCTAGAAAAGGCTGGGACGCTTACCAGCGAATCAGTGTAAAATATAAAAATCAAATTGTTTGTGAATAACGCTTGGATATGGAAAACGACAAACTAATTGTAGGTCTGGACATCGGGACGACCAAAATATGCGCTATTATAGGCCGCAAAAATGAATTTGGCAAGCTGGAAGTTCTTGGCATGGGCAAGTCCGTATCGGATGGGGTTGAGCGAGGAATCGTGACCAACATTGAGAAGACGGTGGATGCTATTGTAAAGGCGGTTGAAGAATGTTCCAACATGGCGGAGGTGGACATTATAGAAGTGATTGTAGGAATTGCAGGTCAGCACATTCAGAGTAAAATCATGCATGGTAGCATCATGCGTCAACCTACAGAGGATGAAATCACCGTTGAGGATGTGCAGCGTCTGACTGCAGACATGCACAACATTGTAGTGCCTCCTGGAAACAGTATAATTCACGTGATGCCCCAAGACTATACAGTCGATTACGAAGGAGGCATCAAAGATCCCGTAGGCATGTCAGGCAATCGTCTGGAGGCAGATTTCCATGTCATTACCGCCCAGACTACGGCTATTAACAACATTAACAAGTGCGTCAAGCGCGCACAGCTCACCTCCAAGCAATTGATTCTTGAACCCCTTGCGAGCTCCCTTTCTGTTTTGAGCGAGGAGGAAAAAGAGGCAGGTGTTTGTTTAATCGATATTGGAGGAGGAACTACCGATATCGCCATTTTCTATGAAAACATCATTCGCCATACGGCAGTGATTCCTTTGGGAGGCAACATTATTACCGCTGATATCAAGGAGGGCTGCATGCTGATGCAAAACCAAGCCGAGCTCCTGAAGACTCGTTTTGGAAAAGCCATAGCAGCTGAAGCAAATCCCAACGAAATTGTATCCATACCGGGGTTAAAAAACCGTGCACCTAAAGAAATCTCTATTCGCAACCTAGCTTCCATCATACAAGCACGAATGGAAGAGATCATAGAAATCGTTCAAAACGAAATCATGCAAAGTGGCCACTACAAGAAATTGGCGGGGGGGATTGTACTCACCGGAGGAGGATCTCAAATGCAATTTATTGCCCAGCTCTTTGAATACATGACGGGTTTGGATACGCGTATCGGATTTCCAAATGAACACCTAGGGAAATCAGTCTTGGAAGAAGTAAAGAGCCCCATGTATGCTACTACAGTTGGATTGGTATTGGCAGGTTTTAAGTCCCTCGATATGCGAGAAGATATGTACCAAAATCGTCGTGCCAATTCAGGAGTGAAGCCAAAGGAAATTGAAAAAAGAGAAGGCATCTCCAAGGATTTCTTTAAAAGCATAGGAGAGCGGCTAAAAAATATTATTTCAGACGATATCGGAGACGATACGGCCTATTAAAAGTTTAAAATTACCCCAATTATACCCAGCCTAAAAATAAATTCACCACTTATAATTATGTCAGATAACATGAAAGATTACAGATTTGATCTCCCTAAAAACCAAAAATCCATCATTAAAGTCATCGGTGTTGGCGGCGGCGGTAGCAATGCCGTCAACCACATGTATGGCTTAGGAATTAAGGATGTAGAATTCGTCGTGGTCAATACCGATGCCCAGGCCTTGAAATCTAGCCCTGTTCCTTTGAGACTTCAGTTAGGAGCCAACTTGACTGAGGGTCTAGGTGCAGGGGCTAACCCAGAACAAGGGCGTAGTGCTGCCCTAGAGTCAGAGGATGAAATCCGAGAGCTCCTTGCCGACAATACCAAAATGGCATTTATCACTGCCGGTATGGGAGGAGGTACAGGTACAGGTGCTGCTCCGATAGTAGCACGCATTGCCAAGGAATTGAATATCCTAACCGTAGGTATAGTGACCGCTCCCTTTATGTTTGAAGGGAAAAAGAAGATGGCAGTAGCCCAAGCAGGTATTGAAGCGCTTCGTGAAAATTGCGATACTGTACTTGTTATCCTAAATGACAAGTTGCGAGAAATCTATGGCAACTTGGCGATCAGAACAGCCTTTAGCAAGGCAGACGATATTTTGAGCACAGCAGCTCGTTCGATTGCAGAAATCATTACGATCCATCAAGATGTAAACGTAGATTTTGAAGACGTGAAAACGGTAATGAAAGATGCTGGTGCTGCAGTGATGGGTTCAGCTACTGAAGAAGGAGAGGGCCGCGCCATCCGTGCAGCAGGTTTTGCCATTTCTTCTCCTTTGCTCAACAATGTAGATATCAAAGGAGCTCAAAAAATCTTGCTATCCATCATGTCAGGAGAAGAAGAAGAGCTTTCTATGGATGAGCTGAGTGACATTACCGAATTCATCCAAGAGAAAGCTGGAGACAATGCAGAGGTTATCTTTGGCCAGGGTATTGATCCTGAATTGGGTAGAGCGATCCGAGTGACGGTCATTGCCACAGGCTTCGAGATGGATAGACTTGCGAATGTGCCACTCACAAAACTTAAAGCCGCTCCTATTTCTGCCTTTTTTAGCCCTGAAGTTCCTAATCTAGCGCCTGCGCCGGCTCCTGAGCAAATCAAAACTGTGATTGATCTGGATTCTGGAAAGTCAGCACAAGTGAAAGAAGAGCCCATTACTGAAGGAACCACCTTTACATTTACTTTTCCCAAAACCCCAGTAGCGGTAGTAACTCCCCTGATGGAGGAAAAAATGAAAGAAGAAGAATTCTCACCCGATATTCAGCCAGTAGCCGAAAATTCCCTTGTTGAAGAGCCTGTGGAGGAAGATAAAATTGTACACAATCTCTACCAAGAGGAAGATGTGCCCGTCGCTTCCGCTACGCCAGTTGAACCTCAACAGCCTACTGCTCCTGTATTTGCCAATGATTATTACGAGCAGATGAAAATGAAAGCTATACAGCGTGCGCACGAAAGATTCGAGAAACTAAAAGGAGGTCGTTCGCTACCTACTGCTTCAGATGACTTGACTGAAAAGATGGTAGTGCCTGCCTACCAGCGAAAAAATGTGATTCTCAATGAACCACAGCACAGCTCGGAGTCTAGCCTTAGCAAGTTTAACCTAAACGAGGAAAACGAGATTTTAGGCAACAATAGATTTCTGCACGACAACGTGGACTAAATCCTAAAAGTCGAGCAGCATGTCTGCCTGGGTATGTAGTAGTTCTACATACAGCCTGTTGGTGAGCAGGTTATCTGACATATTTTGCTCTATCTTAGCCAATTTTGGCTTGAGAGCAAGAACATTCATACCCAGGTAATGGAAGATGTCGGTAAGGTGGCTCATAGCGATGCCACCCCCTCCAATTCCTGAAGAGAGCCCAACCATGGCGCATTTTTTGTTCAAAAACGAATTAGGATAGGTCATCCCGTCAATAAATGCTTTTAGGATACCTGGAAAAGATCCGTTGTATTCTGGAATAATAAACACAAACTTTTTTCCTTCCTTCACACGATCATTAAAGGCGTTAAACTCGGGATTTTCCCCATTGTTTTCGTACAAAGCGGTAGCCGTAAAATCTGCTGGCAAGTCCGATATATAAAGAATTTCAGCTTCTGCTCCCTTTTCTTTTAGGATGTCCTGGTAGAGGGAAGCAAGCGTACTTGAAACTGAATTTTTACGGTTGGTGCTTACAATAATTTGAATCATGGGATGAATTTTGTCTCTTTTATACACACAAGTACCTAGAAAAGTTCGAACAATTTTTCAAAACACTATCTTTAAGTGGCATTAATTAATTTTTAGATGGACTACAAGCAGCAAGTGGAGCAGGCAACTGCCTACATTCAAGGGATTCATCCCAATCCAGTAGCAATCGGGATTATCTTGGGTACTGGATTAGGAAACTTAGCTACCCAAATTCATGTAGAGCTGGAAATACCGTACCAGGATATCCCTCATTTTCCTATCTCCACGGTCGAGAGCCATAGTGGAACCTTACTTTTTGGGCATTTGGCAGGAAAAAAAGTACTGGCTATGAAGGGACGCTTCCATTACTACGAGGGGTATTCCATGAAAGAAGTTTCCTTTCCCATTCGCGTGATGAAGCAGTTGGGTGTGCAGACACTGCTGGTCTCCAATGCCTCTGGAGGATTAAACCCTGCACAGGCCGTAGGAGAGGTCATGGTGATATCGGATCATATCAACTTGTTTTCAGAAAACCCGCTTCGAGGGAAAAATTACGAGGAATGGGGACCACGATTTCCAGACATGAGTGTGCCCTATTCCCCACGATTGATTGCCCTGGCCTTACAGATTGCACAAGAGAGAGGCATCAAGCTGCACACAGGAGTCTATTGTGGTGTGGAGGGTCCAAACTTGGAGACACCTGCTGAATACAGTTACCTACGCATTATCGGAGGAGATGCGGTAGGCATGAGTACCGTGCCTGAGGTTCTGGTGGCCTGTCACTCTGGGATGGAAGTGTTTGGCATTTCGGCGATTACCGATTTGGGAGTTGTGGGGAAGATCCATCAGGTAACCTTGGATGATGTGCTTGCTGCCGCTGCCAAGGCAGAACCAATCATGAGTCAAATTCTCTTCGAACTAGTACGTAGGTTGGATTAGCCTATTTCTTCATACCCATGTAATCAACGACCAGGTAACTCAAGGCGCGGACACCCAAGGTAAATCCACTTTCATCCAGGTAGAAGTCAGGCGTGTGGTGGGAGGGGGTTTTGAGGGGATCAGCTCCCGGCTTCATTCCGCCCAAGAACACAAATACGCCTGGCTTTTCCTTTTGGAAGAAGCTGAAGTCTTCCGAAACCGTCATCGGGTCCATCAAGATCAAATTTTCTTTTCCTGCGGCAGCAGTTAGGGATGGCAGCATGGTCGCAGTTAAGGCCTCGTCATTTACTGTGGCTGGGTAAAGCTTGAGAATGTTGACCTCTGCTTTTGCACCGGCACTTTCTGCGATATTGGTGGTGATCTCGTTGATTCTGCGGTGTATGAGTGTTTGTTGCGCTTCTCCAAAGGTGCGGATGGTACCGATTAGTTCTACTTTTTCAGGAATGATGTTGTGACGGATACCGCCATGGATGGCACCAACAGTGACTACAGCGGGGTTCTCGGTGACATTTACGCTACGGGAAAGGATGGTTTGCAGGCCAGTAATGATCTGTGCAGAAGTAACGATGGGATCTACACCCGACCAAGGAGAGGCGCCGTGTGCCTGGGTGCCAAATACGTTGACAGTTAGGATATCTACCGCGGCCATGGTTGGCCCTGGGCGGTAACCGATTTTGCCAGCTTCTACCTGTGCCCAGATGTGTAGGCCGAAAATAGCGTCCACGTCTTTCATGACTCCTTCCTTCACCATCAATTCGGCTCCTGCCATGGGCACCTCAGTTACCCCTTCTTCTGCAGGTTGGAAGATAAACTTGACCGAACCCTCCAATTGATTTTTATGTGCAACCAATACCTCGGCTACCCCCATTAAGATGGCGGTGTGGGAATCGTGTCCGCAGGCATGCATGACTCCTGTTTGTTGGCCGTTGTAGGTGGCTGTAACGGTGGATTTGAAGGGAACATCAACTCGCTCCGTTACGGGTAGGGCATCCATATCTGCACGAAGGGCCACCATGGGACCGGGTTTGTCGCCACGAAGGACACCGACTACGCCGGTTACCGCTACATTTTCGGTCACTTCCATGCCTAGGGAACGGAGGTGATCGGCGACGATCTTGGCGGTACGCACTTCCTGATTTCCCAGTTCGGGGTGCTGGTGAAAATCCCGTCTCCACTCGATGACCTTGGCTTCCACACCCTGAGCTTTCTGGTCAATGCTGGGACGAAGCTTGGACTGACCTACCGCAGTGGCAGAGATCAAGAGTAGAGGGAGTAGGAGATTTTTCATGGTCATTTCAAGAGCTGATTCGATTCAAACAAATGTAGTAGATTTTAGTAAATGTGGAAGTTTTCCGTGGGTTTAGGATGTCTAAAAAGCAAAAACCCCCATTCCTACATTTGGGATGGGGGTTTGAAATAATTTGGAACTACTTACTTCTTCATTCCCATGTAGTCTACCACAAAGTAGCTCATCACGCGTACGCCGAGTACAAATCCACTCTCATCCAAATAAAAGTCTGGGCTATGGTGGGATGGAGTTTTGGTAGGGTCGCCCCCTTTTTTCATACCCCCAAGTCCAATAAAGAATCCAGGTTTTTCCTGCTGATAAAAGCTGAAGTCCTCTGAATATGTTTTTGGCAGATCGAGTTCTACATTCAACTTGCCTGCAGCGGATTCCATGGAGCTTAACATAATGGAAACAAGCTTAGGGTCATTATTTATAGAAGGATAGAGTTTAGTAATTTTTACTTCAGACCTAGCACCAGCGCTCTCTGCAATTTTTGTTGCAATTTCCGAGATGCGTTGATGTACCTGTTCCTGCTGCTGCTCACCGAAGGTTCGGATGGTGCCGATCATCTCTACCTTTTCAGGGATGATGTTATGGCGAATTCCTCCATGAATAGCACCTATGGTTACTACGGCAGGGTTTTGGGTTACATCAATACTTCGGGAAAGGATAGTTTGCAGACCATTGACGATCTGTGAGGTAGCCACTATAGGATCTACTCCAGACCAAGGTGAAGCACCATGCGCCTGAGTACCGTGAATAATGATTTCCAAGTTATCCACAGCAGCCTGTGAAGGACCAGAGCGGTAGCTAATTTTTCCTGCCTCGGTTTGTGCAGAAATATGCAATCCAAAGATGACGTCCACATCTTTCATCACGCCCTCAGTGACCATTTGCTTGGCTCCCCAGGAGGTGACGCCGGGGATGTAAATTCCTTCTTCAGCGGGTTGGAAGATAAATTTGACGGATCCTTCCAGATGTGATTTCATACCGGCAAGCACCTCAGCTACTCCCATCAGGATGGCCACATGGCTATCGTGTCCGCAGGCATGCATTACCCCCGTTTGCTGCCCATTGTAGGTGGTAGTGACGGTGGATTTGAAGGGTAAGTCTACCCGCTCGGTCACGGGTAAGGCATCCATATCGGCACGCAGGGCGACCATTGGACCTGGTTTTCCCCCACGCAAGATGCCTACTACCCCGGTAGTGGCCACACCTTCCTGCACTTCTATGCCCAAAGCGAGCAAGTGGTCTGCTACTTTTTTGGCAGTACGGGTTTCTTCGTTTCCTAGCTCTGGGTGCTGGTGGATGTCACGTCTCCAGTCGATTACTTTGGTCTCAATGGCTGCAGCCTTCTGGTCAATACTGGGGCGAAGTTTGCTCTGCGCAAATGCCGTGCTGCTCAGCAGTAGAAGGGGAAGGAGTATTTTTTTCATAGTATGTGTTGAGAAGGCATTGGTCTATGTGTTGCTTAATTTAAATTCGCGTGGCGTAAATTCAAAGAATTTTTGGATAAAGCCTAGAGGTGGAGAACTTTTTGGTTGGAATTGGCTTTGCTAGAAAGAAAAAGCATCTAATGGAATTAAAAAATAAAGTTGCCATGGTCACCGGCGCAAGTAAGGGACTCGGTTTGGCAATCGTTAAACTTTTGTTTGAAAAGGGGTAGTTGTAGCTGGCTGGGGTAGAATAAAACCTGGCTTTTCCCATCCTCATTTTCACTTCTTCTCCTGTGATGTGGCCGATGAGGCACAGGTTGCCAAGGCATACGCCAATACGGTAGTCGCTTTGGGAGAAGACATCCGCATTCTGGTGAACAATGCCGGCTTTGGGGTGATAGGAGCATTGGAAAGCATGTCTACTGCGGTATGGAACTCCATGTTTGATACCAATTCACGGGATCTTCTACGTAACCAAGCGGCTAATCCCAGCTATGAAATTGGCCGATGAAGGTCATATCATCAATGTAGCCTCCATTGCTGGGCTCAATGGAGTAGCCAACTTTGCGGCCCGAGGATGTAGTCCTAACGATCTTGCAAACCTTAGAGACTCATCCCAATTATTTTGTGGTCGATTTGGAGTGCCGTCCACTCCGTCCAAAAGGCAAAAAATAGGAAGCAGCACTTCTAAAAATTCACTCTTGCCATTCCAAAGGCAATCTGTATTTTTGTAAGTACTCGATTTATATTGAATCGCCCCAACGCATGTCTCTCCAGGTTTCTCAGCTCAGTAAACGATATGGCGCTCAAAAAGCACTGGATGAAGTGAGCTTTTCGGCAAATCCTGGGAGGATTTTGGGATTTTTGGGTCCCAATGGTGCGGGGAAGTCCACCGCCATGAAAATCATAACTGGCTACCTTGCTGCCGATTCGGGAACGGTATCGATCTTGGGGGAAAATGCCTTGGCAGATCCCAAGAAGCTGGCAGCTCAAATTGGCTATCTCCCCGAAAACAATCCCTTGTACTTAGATTCGTACGTACGCGAGTTTTTGGCATTTTCTGGAGGTATCTACGGCATGAAGTCTGCCGACATTCGAAGGCGTACGGAGGAGCTCATCCGTAAAACAGGCCTTCAAAGCGAGAAACACAAAAAAATCGGCCAACTTTCCAAAGGCTATCGACAGCGTGTAGGTATTGCAAGAGCCCTCCTGCACGATCCTGCGCTGGTGATTTTGGACGAACCCACCACGGGTTTGGATCCCAACCAGCTAGTAGATATTCGCAACTTAATCTTAGAGGTAGCCGAAAATAAAACCCTCATTTTTTCCACCCATATCATGCAAGAGGTGGAGGCGGTTTGCCAAGATGTGGTCATCATCAACGAGGGTAAAATCCGGTCAGCAGGCTCTCTAGCAGACTTGAAGTCTGCCTCTACCCAAGTAACCTTGATACTAGAAACGGAAGAGCCGATGGACTTATCCTGGTTTGAGTCCATCGGAGTGCCTAGCTTTGGAAGTAAGGGAACCCAGGAATTGGTGCTTATCGCCAAGGATGCTGGGGAAGCACGCAAGGCTATTTTGCAGGTGGTGAGCCAGCGGCAGCTCAGCTTAATTCGTCTCGACCAAGGCACAAAAAATTTAGAGACCCTGTTTAGAGAAATTACCCAAGGCCAATGAAAAGTTTGTTTCTTAAGGAAATCACGGCCTTTTTCGGCAGCCTGACCGGCTACTTGGTGCTGGTCTTGTTTTTGGTGGCCATTGGCTTACTGGTTTGGGTATTTCCGGAAAGTTCGGTGCTTGACTACGGCTATGCCGATTTAGAATCTTTATTTCTCTACACACCTTATGTATTTACTTTTTTGATTCCAGCAATCTCCATGCGCAGCTTGGCGGAGGAGCGGAGGGTGGGCACTTGGGAACTCTTGCAAACGTCCCCGCTTAGCTTGATTGAAATTGTACTAGCCAAGTACCTGGCCCTGCTTGTACTCGTTTTTATGGCAATCCTTCCCACACTGGGCTATGCCTACTCCATCTCCCTGTTGGGCAGCCCTCCGGGCAACTTGGATTGGGCAGGATTTTTTGGGAGTTGGCTGGGGTTATTGATGATTGGAGCCACTTTTGCAGCTGTAGGCTTGTTTGCCAGTTCTTTGACCTCTCAGCAGGTGGTGGCCTTTGTCCTTGGTGTATTTCTTTGCTTTGTCTTGTATTTTGGTTTGACTGCTTTGGCAGGGATGGTTCCGGGGGATTGGGCTTATTGGATAGAAGAACTCAGCCTGAGCTATCATTACAAAAGCCTGAGTAGAGGAATGATCGACAGTAGGGATCTCTTCTTTCTGCTGGGAATGATTTGGGTATTTCTGGGGGCAACGGTCTTGATTTTGCAAAAGAAATGAAACGATTGGGATCCCACCGGCTATTTCCACTTGCAGCGCTAATCTTTGGTGTTCTGGTCTTGGTAGGCTTTGCACAAACGATACGTTTTCGAATTGACCTGACCGAAGAAAAGCGGTATTCGCTACATCCTTCAACATTAAAGTTGTTGGAAAACATAGATCGACCCCTGCATGTGGATATTTTATTAACAGGGGAGCAGCTGCCAGGAGGGATGAGGAGACTCCAAAAATCCATTGAAGAGACCGTCCGAACGTTCAATGCCTATTCTTCAGAAAATATTACGGTATCCTATTTTGATCCACTGGAAGTGACAGACTCCTTGAAGGAGGAGTTTATCTACACCCTAGCCGACTATGGCATCCGTCCAACTAACCTCTTTGTCAATCAGGCAACCGGGCAGCAGGAACAGCTTATTTTTCCGGGGGTTTTGGTATCAGATGACACCTACGAAACAGGTGCTCTAGTCCTGAAAGGGGAGCGGGGCATGTCTGCCGAGCAAACCCTTAATGCGTCAATTGAAAACCTAGAGTTTGAACTGGCTCAGGCCATCCAAAAGCTATTATACCCCCAAAAAAGTGCTTTAGCTCTGATCATTGGGCATGGGGAGCTAGCAGAAGACGATGGATTTGGGATGGTCGAAGCGCTCAATGGACGCTACGAACTCTTTAAAGTACCGATGGAGCAGGCCCAAAAAGTGGAAGACCTGAGTTCCTTTGAGGTGATTTTCATTTTGGGTCCGAGTAGCCCTTATACAGAGCGGGAGCTTTTCCTATTAGACCAGTACGTGATGGGAGGAGGTAATTTAGTCATTGGCGTGGAAGGGGTAAGCTTGGATCAATCCCAACTTGCAGGAGAGGGTTCTTTGGCCTTGCCTTTGGAAAATAGCCTGGATCGCCTCTTGTACCGCTATGGCATTCGTGTCAACAAGGACCTGATTCAGGACCTTATCTTCGGAGTAATTCCTGTGACGGGTGGAAATTTTGGCAACCAAGAGCAGTTGGTGCCTTTGCCTTGGCCCTATCATTTTCAAGCGGGGCGAATGTACCCTCACCCCATCACCAAGGGATTGGATCAGGTAAATTTTCGTTATGCAAGCAGCATCGATACGGTGAAGGCTGATGGGGTAATAAAGACCCCCTTGCTCTTTAGTTCGGAGCGATCTCGGATAATGCCCTTGCCTCATCTGCTCAGCTTGACCGCCTTCCAAGAGCCACCCTTAGAATCCGAGTTTGGGCTTCAAAATTTGCCGCTTGCCTACTTGCTGGAAGGCGAGTTTACTTCCCTGTTCAAGAACCGATTTGTACCGGAGGAATTTGCGGGTAGTTCAATCAACACCAATGGAAATGGGAAAGTAATAGCGCTCGGCGATGCCTCCTTATTTCAAAGCCAACTCAACCTAGCGGATCGGGAACCGCTTCCTTTAGGGGAGGATCCACTAGCACAGACTACGTTTGCCAATAAGCAGTTTTTGGAAAACCTTGTTCAGTACCTCAGTGATCCGGAGGGGATTATTGCTACACGAACCAAGGTCTTGCAAATACGCCCATTGGACAAGGTAAAAGTCGCTGAAGAAAAACTGAAGTGGCAGCTAATCAACCTAGGGATTCCGGTAATTTTACTAGGGATACTAGGTGGATTGATTGGTTTGCTGCGTGTGAAACGATTTTCCCAAAGGAGATAAACAAAAAATCAGAAAGCTATTTTTAACTTTTTTTTCACAATTGGGAGTCATGCCCTCTGAATTAGCATTTTATTTATAAATTTACCCTACTAGAAAAAACTATACCACCCCTACGATATGAAATTTATTGTTTCTTCCTCCGCCTTGCTCAAGCGGCTTTCTGCCATCAACGGTGTAGTGACCACCAATCCGGTTGTTCCTATTCTGGAAAACTTTCTTTTTGAAATCAAGGGATCTGTATTGACGATCACTGCTTCAGATCTGCAGACTTCCATAATGACGGAGCTTCAGGTGGAAGCCAAGGAAGACGGGAATATTGCGGTACCTGCACGTATTTTGATTGAAACCTTGAAAAACTTGCCTGAGCAGCCAGTTACCTTCAGCATCGATCACGACACCTATGCGGTGGAAATTAGCTCTGATAATGGGCGCTACCGTCTGGCTGGTGAAAATGCAACCGACTTTCCGAAAATCCCTACGGTAAACAATGCCACTTCCGTGGATATGTCCACAGATGTGCTGTCTTCTGCGATTTCTAATACCATTTTTGCGACCTCTTCGGACGAACTTCGTCCTGCTATGACCGGGGTATATATCAATTTGAGTCCTACCAACACCACCTTTGTAGCTACGGATGGACACCGTTTGGTACGCTACAGAAGGGTAGATGTAGCATCCGCCAATGGGGCGAGCTTGATAATCCCAAGAAAAGCTTTGAACCTCCTGAAGTCTACCTTGCCTTCCGAGAATGTACCAGTTTTGGTGGAATTCAACCAGTCCAATGCTTACTTCAAGTTCAACAATATTAAGATGATTTGTCGTTTGGTTGACGAGCGGTTCCCGGATTACGAAAATGTGATTCCAGTAGAGAACCCGAACCGCATGAACATCGACCGAACGGAGTTTTTGGGTTCCTTGCGTCGTATCGCCATCTATGCCAACAAAACCACACATCAAGTTCGCTTGAAGTTGACGGGTAGCGAATTGATGATCTCGGCAGAAGATTTAGACTTCTCTAACGAGGCCAACGAGCGTTTGTCCTGTGATCATGAAGGTGAGGATATCGAAATTGGCTTCAATGCTAAGTTTTTGGTAGAGATGCTTAACAACCTTTCGTGCAAGGAAGTAAGCTTGAAGTTCTCTGCGCCAAATCGTGCGGGCTTAATCGTGCCGGTTACTCAAGATGCCAACGAGGACATTTTGATGCTTGTAATGCCGGTTATGCTCAACAACTACGTATAAAAAAAACTACCAACCCTTCAAAAAAGCCCGATCCACTGCAGCAGATCGGGTTTTTTTACCTTCGTGGTCTTTTAGACCACGAAGGTAAAAAAGAATTTACCCTTATTTTTTTGCATTGCCCACCGCTGGGGGCTTACCGATCAAAATTTTGTATTTCAAACCCAGGGGTTAAAACCTCTGGTTAAGTTTCTTTCGCCCCGCTGGGGCGGGCATTGCTGCTTGTGATCGAGCCCCG
Organism: Bacteroidota bacterium; assembly: GCA_027593175.1. GTDB lineage: Bacteria > Bacteroidota > Bacteroidia > Cytophagales > Cyclobacteriaceae > Algoriphagus. The sequence goes on from JAQCJI010000001.1 coordinate 38,596, forward strand.
ATCAACGAATTTTTAATTCCCCAATGGTCCGGCCTCTTTTTTGGCATCTCGCAACATTTTGAGGTAGAGGCCTTCTACCCGTGTTCGCGCCCAGGGTGTTTTTCGGAGGAATTTCAGGCTAGAATCGATGCTGGGATCGTGGGTAAAGCATCGGATGGTAATGCGTTCACCGAGGTCTTCCCAACCGTAAAAAGAGACCAATTGGGCGATCATGTCAGCGAGGGTGACTCCGTGTAGGGGATTGTTGGCTTGGGTGTCCATGGAAAAAGGAATAAGTAGTATGGCTAGATAGAAGCTTCGGAGCTATTGGGTTGAATCAGATCCCACAAGTTGCCGTAAAGATCGGTAAAGACAGATACGATCCCATAGGGCTCCTCTGTAGGAATGCGGATAAATTCTACTCCACGGGAGCAGTATTTGTGGTAGTCTCTCCAAAAGTCATCGGTATATAGAAAGAGGAAGACTCTTCCACCAGCTTGATGACCCACCTGACTTAGCTGCGTTTCATTGACAGCCTTGGCAAGTAGCAACTGACAGGTAGAGCCTAAAGGCGCTACCCGCACCCAGCGTTTAGCGTTCGTCAAGGGGCTATCTTCCAGGAGTTCGAAATCCAAAATTTGGGTGTAGTAGCGAATGGCTTCGTCGTAGTCTTTCACCAGCAGAGCTAGCTGTCCGAGTTGTTGCTGCATGGTGTTGGTGGGGAAAGGCTTTGTCTTCTTGCTTTGATCTTTAGGCTTTTTGAAAGGACTCTAGAATTTGCCGGATAGCCACTATACTTTCCCATTCTTTATCCTGATCGCCATGTTCAATGCCTACATGTCCATTGTACCCATGGGATAGGACGATTTTCATCATGCGGGCATAATCCAAGTCTGACTCTTGGCCTGCATCGTCCCATACGCGGGGCTTGAGGCTGACTCCAGTGGCCAATGGCATCAATTCATCCACCCCTCGATAAGAATCGTAGGAAACAGGTTTCCCATCTAGGGTACTGATACGGAAGTTTCCAAAGTCTGGAAGCGTACCGGCTAGGGGATGGTTCGCATTTCGGATGGTGTCTGCCAACCATTTGCCATTGGAAGAGAAGCCTCCATGGTTTTCAATCACGATATGGATGCCGGTAGGTGCTGCATAGGTGGCGAGCTGGTGGATGCTGTCACTTACCAGCTTGGAGGCTTCAGCTGCATCTTCTGCACGGGTGGACCAGGAAATATTCGAATAGCCATTGACGCGTACGGTGTGGCAGCCTAGAAATTTGGCGGCATCAATCCACTTTTTGTGATTTTCTACTGCCTTTTGGCGATCTGTGGCTGACCGAGCACCCAGCATTCCTTCTAGATCCACCATGATCAATACCTGGGTGATGCCTTCATTGGTGCATCGGGTATTCATTTCTTTTAGGTAAACAAAGTCCTTTGCCTTATCCATGAAAAACTGGTTGACATATTCCACCGCAAAAATGCCGTGCCTCTTTGCTTCAAGCGCAAAATCTAGATGGTCTAGCTGCTTGGTAAAAAGTAGTCGGTTCACGGACCACTCGGCCAAGGAAATTTTGAAGGGGAGCGCAGCAGTTTGCTGAGCAAAGCTCAAGGAGGGAAGGCCTAATCCAAGGGCCGTAGTGGCTAGCCCAGTGGTTTTTAGAAAATTTCTTCTGCTGTTCATAAGGGTATTTTGGGTTTGAAAATGAAGGTAGAATCGGGTTGAATTAAATCTCCCAACCCACTCGATAGGTTCTAGTGAGCAAGTGCTGGGCTTTTGGGTCGTTGGTAATCTGTATTTTTTGGGAATCAAAATCAATTTTCTTGCCTGTCCTTAAGGCAATGGCCCCCAGGTTGATGGTATCGGTAATGCATTGGGCGCGGGTAAAGCTGCCAGGGGTTTGTTTTCCTTCCAGCATGGACTCAACCCATAGGTCGGTCTTGCGGTCCACTTCTCGTGAATTGATACGCTCTGCATCGCGGCCTTGCATGGCAGTATTTTCTGGAAGTAACACTGGGTTTTCACCTCGGAAGCCGCCCAAAATTTTCCCTTTGCTGCCTACCAAAAGCAATCCTTCTTCCGGAATATCTTTGCCTTCCGACTCAAGTTCCGCACAAGCAAAAGGCTTCATGCCTCCATCGTACCAAAATAAATCGAAGGATGGGAGTTGGGCTTGCTGGGGAAACTTCCACTTGATCATGCAGCTTGCAGGAAAGGCCACCTCATTTTTGACCCACTGGTACACTTGGTTGACTTCTTCTCGGGTGGTTGTACCATAGGCGCGTACTGAAATGGGGCTTCTGTCGATACCCAAGGTCTCGAACAGTGGGAATAAACTGTAATGGCCCATGTCGGCGATGGACCCACCACCAAATTCGTACCAGCCGCGGAATACATTGTGCGTGTACTGCTTGTGGTAAGGCATATCAGGAACGGGTCCCAGCCAAAGTTGCCAGTTAAATCCCGAAGGGATCGACTGAGCCTCGGTAGGGCGGCTGGTCCACTGCTGCCACACGGGGCGATAGGACCAGTTGTGGATTTCTTGTAACTCTCCAATCAGGCCAGCATCTACCCAAGCTTTGATTTGTCGGTATTCAGGACGATCCGACCAGGCGAGTAGGTGGGTGATTGCACCTGATTCTTTTGCTTTTTGGATAACTTTTCTGCCTTCCAAAAGCCTGTTGGCAATGGGCTTGTGTGTGACCACATGTATTTTATTTGCCATTGCAGCCAAGGCGATAGGCGCATGGGTATGGTCGGGAGTCATGATTTTGACCACATCGATGCCCTTTTCTTTGTCTAGGAGCTCTCGGTAATCCTCATAGCTTGCACAGCCTTTGTACCTGCCGGAAGGGGTATTTTTCGCATAGAATTTTTCCACATATTCTTGGCCAATGTCTCGGCCTCCTAGGATTCCGGGTTTGCCCTCCCACCAAGAATTATCTCCTATTGTTTCTCGAATGTCATTCCTAATCCCATAGGGAGACCAGTCGATGTAGTCGCTGGAAGATTTGTTTACATCACATACTGCGACCAATCGAATTTTGGGATTTTTGAGCAATTCTCCCATCTCTCGAAGTCCCTGGGTGCCGCAGCCGATGTTGGCAACGGTCAGTTGGTCGGATGGTGGAACATGCCCCGTGCCAGCAATCACTGAAGCCGGTACGATAGAAATAGTAGCTGCAATGTTGGCAGCAGAGGTGAGAAATTCCCTACGGTTGAGTTTTTCAGAATGAGGCATGCCGTGACTAAGGATGATGAAACTTTAAATTAAACAAAAGCAGTTAATTGGAATACTTTTAAAAGCAAATTTTACAGCAAAGGATATGCTTTACTCGCCTCTTCATCTTCAAAGATCTTATTCCTTCACCTCAAAAGCTGCCGACTCCCAAGGTCCTAGGATCAGTTCGATTTGGGCACCTTGCTCGTTTACGTAAAGCTTGGTTTTTTTCTTCCCAAACATTTTTTCCTCCAGCTCCCGAGTCCCTGGCTTCAAATTCCAAGCTTTTAGGAGCTCAGGAGAAAGTCGAAGGGTGGTATTCAGAGAGCGGTATTCGTCAAAGTTGGTGACTACAAGTAGCCTTTGGTTCTCGTCCCAGCGAGCAAAAGCAAAGGAGGTGTTGGTGTAATCGGGATTTAACTTCCGGTTGTGAGTGTGCAGCTCGAGGCACTCTCCCATTAAGGCCGAGCTGTTGCGCGTAAAATTCAATACTTCGGCATAGTAGTTTCGCAAAGCCTTTTCGTCCGATGAAAGTTGGCCCCCATCAAACTTCCTTTCGTTCATCCATTTCTGATGCTGAGGTACGCCGATGTAGTCAAAGATAGAGGTGCGGCTGGGCTGCCCAAATCCGGCTATTTCTGCGCCAGGCTCACCTACTTCTTGACCAAAGTAAATCATGGTCGGTGCAGTAGTGCTCGTGGCCGACACCACAAATGCAGGAAGTGCTTTCCAGGGATTGCCAGCAAATTCTGGACTTGCAATGCGTTGCTCGTCGTGGTTTTCTAGGAAGTGGAGCATGTGATGCTCTATATCTGACAAAACCTGTAGGATGGGCACCAAATTATCCGTGGAGCCATGGCCTTGCATGATTTGCTTTAGTGTGTCGTAGAGCTCTACCTTGTCGTAGAGGTAATCCATCTTTCCCTTATGAATGTAGTCGCGGTAGAGGCTTGGGTTATACACCTCTGCCAAAAGCAAGGCTTTGGGATTCGTCTTTTTGATGTGGGAGTTGAGGTAGGACCAGAACTCCACCGGGACCATTTCGGCCATGTCAAATCGGAAGCCATCCACACCCTTGCTCAACCAGAATTGGGTGATGTCTTTAAATTTTCTCCAGGAGTCAGGTACCGCTTTTCCTTGCCAAAACTCGTAATGTGAGCTCCAATCTAAGGTTGCTGCATCGGCGGGTAGTTTTTCAAACTCTTTTTTACCTTCTGGGCTGACTCCATAGTTTATTTTTACGGTTTCGTACCAATCGTAGAAGTCTGGCTGGGCCTTTCGGGAGCCATTGCCGGTCCACTTTACCGGGTCTTCTAGAAAAATACCATTTGCCAGGGGATGGGTTTCCCCTCCCAAGGGCTGGTATCCATTTTTGGATTCAGGTAACCGAAACGATTCTCCCGGGATATAATAGAAGTTGTTGTCTTTATGATAGGCCACCGTATTGTCGTCAGTGGCGCCGAAATCCTGAACTCCGCTGGGATTATTTTTCCCTTCGTAATGGCGGGAAACGTGATTGGGTACCATATCGATAATCACCTGCATGTCCTGGGTATGCGTACGGGCAATCAGCGCTTCAAACTCTTCCATGCGGCGCGTGACATCTACGGCAAGATCGGGATTAACCTGGTAGTAGTCCCGCACAGCATAGGGGGATCCTGCGCGGCCTTTGATCACATCTGGATCGTCTGAAGGTACTCCTATTTCGGGAAAATCTCCGATTATGCCATGGTGAGGAATTCCTGTGTACCAGATGTGGGACACACCCAGCTTCTTGATTTCTGCCAAAGCGGCATCTGTAAAGTCGTTAAATTTTCCAACCCCATTTTGTTCCTTGGTACCCCAAGGAATGTTGCTGCGGTTGGTATTGCCAAAAAGTCGAGTGAATACCTGATAAACGATAATTTTCTTGGGAGGCATGGAGTTGGGATCGTCAGGGTTGGGAGTTTGGCTAGAAAGTAGGATCAAGGCCAACAGGGAAGGAAAGATTTTTTTTCATCTGCTTATCGGGTCAGGCGATACAGCAGGAGTGTGTTACGTTTGATTAAGGAGTGGATTTGGATAGCCAATTTTTGAGTTTTTTATATTCAAGGAGCTGCGCCAGGGGTTTAAGAAAAAAGAGAAATCGATTCAAGAGGAGGAAACTTCGAAAGAGTGTGGAAGGAAAAATCTTCTTTTTCCCTTTTGCGGCACCAATTAGCATGCTTTCGACCACTTTTTGCGGGCTTTGAATTGGAAATGCTTTCGGAATATTGGTTCCTGCAGCATCGAAAAAGGAGGTGGCTGTGGATATGGGAAATACGAGGGTCAACCAATCTCCCGCCCGCTCCGCCCAGAGCGATTCGGCCCATTGAAGGAGTGCTGCCTTGGTGCTGCCGTATAGGCTGTATCCGGGAATTGACCAGTAGGCAATTGCGGAACAGGTAATCACATATCGTAGTGAGTGGCCAGGAAAAGACTGTTTAAAGGCCAACCCAAGTTGGATGGGTGAATGGACATTCAGTTGAAAGAGGCGATCCATCTCTTCCCAATTTTGTTGGCATGCGGCGCCATACTCTGCTCTGCCCGCATTGGCGAAGCAAACATCCACTTGTGTCCAATGGGCACGGACCCAGGCCAAAATAGCGCCGTTTCCTTCCTTGAGGCTTAGGTCTGCACACAAGGTGTTTACATGTGGGAATTCACTTTGAAGAGATTTCAGCGATTTGGGAAGGTAGTCTACTGCCAAAATCTTTTGGGTCTGTGGGTAAAGTTGACGAATCAGCTCTCGACCTATGCCGGAACCCGCTCCCGTGACAATGATCTGGGCGTCCTTGAATCTATTCATCATTAGTAAGTAGGGAAGGAATAGGGAAATGGATGGTAAATGGATTGACTTTGAGGGCAAGCAAAGGCTGAATGCCTTCGAGGTCAGGGAAGAGCTGGGGGTCTACCCGCATGCGTTGCACCCTGGCCAATTTACCCCAACCACTTCCTTTGGGAAGTGTCACCCATGTCTTTCCATCTAGCATTTGCTTCAGGCGTAAAGGTAGCAAGGCGGTGCTGATGGGAAATGATATTCCCCCGTGGGTGATTTCTGTGTCGAGTATGGTTTTTCCCTCCAGTTCCACTTCAATGCGGTCCTTTCCCTTTTCTTTTTCCCAGCAGAAGCTGGCCGTCTCCTTGGGGATACCCCAGTTTTTTCTACCCTGGTCGGTGCTTGCCTCCGAGTTTACGAAAATGCGGGTGATGGATTGAAACTTATTTTCTCCAAACTGACCTGGGATAAATAGGAGTTCTTGGTAGGGGCCTACTGGGGAGCTACTGTAATCTACGAGCATCACATAGCCGAAGCCCCCTTTAAACTGACCTTGGAGGTGTTCAGGGAGATTGGACTTGCTTTCTACCCAAGATTTTTTGAAGCGGTAGAGCAATAGAATTCCTTCCCCATGTAGGGTCCATGGAGGAGGAGCTGGAGCAAAGTTTGGACTGGTATTAGGCATAAGGGGAAGGGCTGATAGCGGTCCATCCCCCATCGATGATTAGGGTTTGGCCGGTAATGTGTCGGGCATCATCCGAAAGTAAAAAGGCTGCTGCCGCTGCAATATCTTCCGGAAATGCAGGCCTAGATAGCGGTGTGAGCTTGGACCAGGTGGCCGAGTAGCCTGGGTCCAAGGTCGTCCTTTCAGTAAGCGTTGCTCCTGGGGCAATGGTATTGATGCGTATGCCTAAGGGAGCAAGTTCTAGCACCAGATTTTTTGCCAGCATTTCAATGGCTGCCTTACTCATGGCATAGGCTGCCAGATTTTCATGACTTTGGTGGGCAGTCACAGAAGAGGTAAATAGAATTGCACCTCCCTTTTCTTGAGATTTCATGAGGCGAGCCACTGCTTGGGTTAGAAAGAAGGTGCCCAACTGATTCACACGGGCTACCTCTATAAAATCTTCCCTTCCATAGTCCATAAAATTTCCAAATAGGGTAATTCCTGCATTGCAAACCAGTTGGTCGATGGTGCCGTGATTTTTTACGGCAAGGCCTACCATCTCCTCGATGACCTCGGGGTTGGCGGCGTCTCCTGAGCAGCCGATGACCGATCCTTTTCCCAAACGAGAAAGCTGGGCCACAGCCTCATGGGTTAGGCTTTTCTCCCGGTCATTGAGGAGAATATGTGAACCCTCTTCCAGTAATTTTCTGGCGATAGCGAGTCCTATCCCTTGTCCTGCTCCAGTGATGAGTGCTACTTTGGTCATATCTTTTTTTATGGATTTGCCTTCAGGCGGCAATTCTACTTGTAGTAAAAAACTAGTGGGAATCTCGTTTCACTTCGGGTCCAGAGCTTCCTTGGAGAAAATCAAAATCTACCCCTTCATGGGCTTGGTTGACCTTGTCGAGAAACAAGTTTACATAGCCTCTGTAGTAAGGGAGAGGGCTAGGCCTAAAGGCTGCTTGCCTATTCGCTAGCTCCTCCTCAGATATCAGCAGGTTTAAGCTTCGTTTGGGTACATTAAGCGAAATCAAATCTCCGTTTTTGACTAAGGCAAGTGGTCCACCGATGGCAGACTCGGGAGAGACATGCAGCACCACGGTACCAAATCCTGTACCGCTCATCCGCCCATCTGAAATACGAACCATATCTTTGATTCCTTTTTCAAGCAACTTTTTGGGAAGGCCCATGTTGCCAACCTCTGGCATGCCGGGGTATCCTTTGGGACCAACTTTTTTCAGGACCATCACGCAAGTCTCGTCAATATCCAGTTGGGGATCGTCGATTCGTGCTTTGTAGTCGTCAATATCTTCAAATACCACTGCCCTTCCGGTATGGGTCAGCAAGGTTGGGCTGGCAGCAGAGGGCTTCAACACAGCGCCTTGGGGGCAAAGGTTTCCTTTCAGTACGGCGATACCAGACTCTGGTTTGATGGGCTGTTCGAATGTACCGATCAAGTTTCTATCCCAGCATTCGGCGAATTGAATATTTTCGCCCAAGGTCTTGCCATTGACGGTGAGTGCGTCGGTATGGAGGAGTTGTTGGATCTCCTTCATGACCGCAGGAAGTCCACCGGCATAGAATAGGTCCTCTACCCAATGCTCCCCGGAGGGCTGTATATTGGCGATGAGGGGGATTTTGGAAGAAAATTCATCAAAGTCTGCCAGGTCCAAGGGAACTCCTATTCGTTTGGCGATGGCGATGAGGTGCAGGATAAAATTGGTCGATCCTCCTACAGCGGCATTGACCATGATGGCATTTTCAAAGGCCTTTCGGGTTAGGAGCTTATCCATCGTCAGGTCTTCCTTCACCATCTCCACGATACGTATACCCGCCATATGTGCCATTACTTTTCGTCGGGAATCTGCCGCAGGGATAGTGGCATTGTCAGGGAGGGCTAGTCCCAAGGCTTCCACCATGGCAGCCATAGTAGAAGCGGTGCCCATAGGAGCGCAGTGCCCTACCGATCGTGACATGGCCGCTTCAGCTTCTATAAATTCTTTTTGGGATAGTTTACCGAGCTTAAAATCTTCGGCAAATCGCCAAATGTCGGAAGTGCCTATTTTTTTGCCTTTGTATCTACCCACGAGCATAGGGCCTCCCGAGAGAACAAGCGTAGGGAGGTTGACCGAGGCAGCACCCATCACGAGTGAGGGGGTGGTTTTGTCGCATCCACACATGAGGATTACGCCATCCATTGGATTGGCCCGAATGCTCTCTTCCACATCCATGGAAGCGAGATTTCGAAACAACATGGCAGTAGGCTTGATGGAGCATTCGCCTAGGGACATGACTGGAAACTCGAGGGGAAATCCGCCTGCTTCCCAGACGCCTCGCTTGAGAGCATCGGCCAAATCACGGAAATGGGCGTTGCAGGGGGTCAGTTCGGACCAGGTATTGCAGATGCCGATCACGGGCTTTTCGCCTTCAAAAAGATGGTGGGGGAGTCCCTGGTTTTTCATCCAGGACCGGTAGATAAATCCATCTTTGCCGGTTCTTCCGTACCATTCTTGGCTTCGGAGTTTCTTTTTGGTCATGAGGTTACTTAGGTTTTGTAAATTGGCCAAGAAGTTACCAAAAAATCTGGGAATTGGATAGTTTAAAAGGGATGGAATGAAAAAGTTGGTGTAGATAAAAAAAAATCCCTTGATTCAGTACCAAGGGAATGAACAAGCATTGAAAATCAGCGCTTTTAGTCTATTCGGGTGATTTTGGCACCAAGGGCATTGAGACGCTCGTCAATGTTTTGGTAGCCTCGATCGATTTGCTCGATGTTATCGATCACCGAAGTACCGTTAGCGGACATGGCCGCGATCAAGAGGGATACGCCTGCACGGATGTCGGGGGAGGTCATTTTGATGCCCCGGAGTGGGTACTTGCGATCCAATCCAATGACCGTAGCGCGGTGAGGGTCGCAAAGAATGATCTGGGCACCCATGTCGATCAACTTGTCCACGAAGAACAGACGGGATTCAAACATTTTTTGGTGCACGAGGACCGTTCCCTTGGCCTGTGTGGCAATAACCAAAATGATAGAAAGCAAGTCTGGAGTGAATCCAGGCCAAATCTGATCGGCTATGGTGAGAATGGAACCATCGATGAAAGTTTCGATCTCGTAGTGCTTTTGTTCAGGAACAAATATGTCATCTCCTCTAAATTCCAGATGAATACCCATGCGTCGGAAAGTGTCTGGAATGATTCCCAAGCGGTGGATTTGACAGTCCTTGATGGTGATTTCGGATTGGGTCATGGCGGCCATCCCAATAAATGAGCCGATCTCAATCATGTCTGGAAGAAGCGTATGCGTGGTGCCTCCGAGTACTTTTACGCCTTCGATCTGCAGGAGATTAGAGCCTACACCTGTGATCTGAGCACCCATACGGTTGAGCATGTCGCAAAGTTGCTGCAGATAGGGCTCACAGGCGGCATTGTAAATTGTGGTTTTTCCTTCGGCCATCACTGCTGCCATGACGATATTAGCGGTACCTGTTACGGAGGCCTCATCTAGGAGCATGTAAGTGCCTTTGAGCTCTTTTCCATCAATGTGAAAGATCTCATTTTTAGCATCATACTGAAACTGTGCACCAAGCTTTTGAAAGCCAAAAAAGTGGGTATCCATGCGACGGCGACCGATTTTATCGCCTCCCGGCTTGGACAGCTTCCCTGTACCAAATCGAGCCAACAAAGGACCAAGAATCATCACCGATCCCCGAAGTGCGGAGGCTTTGTTGAGGAAATCTTGAGTTTCTAAGTAGGCTAAGTTGACTTCATCGGCTTGGAAGGTGTAGGATTCAGGTCCAAGTTTCTGAACCTTCACCCCCATATCTGAAAGGAGTTCGATGAGTTTGTTGACGTCCCGGATGTCGGGTATTTTCTGAATGGTTACCTTTTTAGTGGTTAAGAGCACGGCACAAAGAATTTGTAGTGCTTCGTTTTTTGCTCCCTGCGGAGTGATTTCTCCTTTGAGGCGGTGTCCACCTTCTACCTTAAAAGACGCCATGTGCTTATCTGCGTTTTTTGTGAGTAGGACGGAATTTTTTTCCGTGGTTGTTTTTCTTTTTGGAGGAATGCTCCTCTTCTTGGTGAGGAATTTTAAAATCTCTTCGGGTATTTGATTCAAAGAGGGCGTTCTCCCGAACCTTTTCCAAGTCGATATGTAGCTTGCCCTTGGAGAGTGTTTTGATGTCGTCTAGGATGATACCGTCGTCAAAATTGTCTCTGTTCCATGTGGAGTGGAAACTCCGCATCAGCTGCCCGATGTAGATGATGGCATTTTCTTGGTCCTCGTCGTTTTCGATTTCAATGGCTTTTTCGATCAGTTTCTCGATATTTCTACCGTAGTGCTTAAACTTGATTTGACCTTTTGGGTAGCCAATATGAGGAGGTCTTTTACCCAGCAATTCCTTTTCTGGCATGGGATAGGGACCGTCGATATCCAAAGTGAAATTGGACATGATGTACAAGTCGTCCCAAAGCTTCTGGTCATTTTCTTGCTTAAGGGGAGGATTAAGCTGCTTGATGATTTCCACAATAGTGTACGCACTTTGTGTGCGTCGTTCTCGATCGGCAATCTCAATTACATGCTGTACCAGTTGTTGGATATTCTTTCCGTATTCTTTCAAAATAAGTTATTTTTTTTTTGAATCGTTATGCTCCATGACATCTCCTATTTTTGCCTTGTATAAGGTAATAAAAAAACAGCAATGGTAGACGTATGCGGAATTAGTCTATAATTCTAAGCTTTGCAAAGCTAAGCAATAAAGTTTTCTCTCCAAAATGTTCAAATTGAATGCTTGCCTTTTTGTTAAGCCCTTCGGTTTCAATTTTTTGAACCTTACCAAATCCAAATTTAGGATGCTCCACAAGTTGTTCTACCTGAAGTCCATTTGTATTGCTTGGCTTGAAGTCAGGGTTTGGGGTATGTACATGCATTGTGTTAGGCAGCCGAGTCTCAGATTGTTTTTTAATACCGATAAATCCTGAAGCACCTGGAGGGCCTTCTTTTCGGAAGGCGCCCGGTAGCTCTCGGGTGGCAGACATGCGCTTGTTAACCTTGAGCATGGCGGGATTGACTTCCTCCAAAAATCTGCTGGGCTCACAGTTGAGCAGTCGGCCAAATCGGTAGCGGGTCAGTGCATAGCTCAGGTAGAGCTTCTCCATGGCACGCGTAGAGGCCACATAAAACAGCCTTCTTTCCTCTTCTAGATCCTCTCTACTTTGCATCATCATCTGGGACGGAAAGAGATCTTCTTCCATACCCACCACAAATACCTGTTTAAATTCCAGCCCTTTGGAGGCGTGGATGGTCATCAGTATGATCGCATCGGTTTGGTTTTTGTCTTGGTCGTTGTCGGTGAGCAGGGCGATTTCTTGCAGAAAGGCACCCAAGCTTTTGTCCTCATTTTCGGGATTATCCACATACTCTTTAATTGCATTGAGCAATTCCTGCACGTTTTCATAGCGGTTGAGGCCCTCGATAGTCTTGTCTTCGTAGAGTTCACGGAGCAAGCCACTCTGTTTGGCCACCGAGCTCGCTGCCTCAAAGGCATCCTTGCGTTCAATTTCGATTTGAAAGGCCTTGATCATCGTTGAAAAGTCGTCCACAGAAACCCCTGCTCGGCCTCCCAAGAAGCTGGGAGCATTTTGAACCACATCCCAGAGGGGGATGTCGTGTTCGTAGGCAGAAACGAGAATTTTTTCTACGGAGGTATCGCCAATACCTCTTTTAGGGTAGTTGATGATTCGTTTGAAGGCTTCCTCGTCTGCAGGATTTACTGCAAAGCGTAGGTAGGCCATGAGGTCCTTGATCTCTTTTCGTTGGTAAAAGGAGAGCCCTCCTACGATTTTGTAGGTTAGGTTGAGCTTCCGTAATGCCTCCTCCATGGATCGGGACTGGGAGTTGGTGCGGTAGAGAATAGCAAAGTCACTATTCTGGAGCTGCTTATTGTTTTTTTCCTCAAAAATGGTGGTTGCCACGAGTCGCCCCTCCTCGTTGTCTGAGGATGCTTTAAAGAGCTCGATGAGGTCTCCCTCGGGATTAGAGGTCCAAACCACCTTCTTGAGTTGGGCTTTGTTTTTGTCAATGATGGAGTTGGCTGCTTCGACGATGGTCTTCGTAGATCGATAGTTTTGTTCCAGCTTGACCACAAATAAGTCAGGGTAATCTTTTTCAAAATTCAGGATATTTTGAATGTCAGCTCCTCGGAAGGCATAGATACTTTGGGCATCGTCACCCACTACGCAGATATTTTGGTGGACTGCCGCCAGCTTTTTGGTGATCAGGTATTGGGAGATGTTGGTGTCCTGAAACTCGTCTACCATTACGTATTTGAAGCGCTGTTGGTACTTATTGAGGACCTCGAGGTGATCTCGAAATAGTACGTTGGTATTGAAAAGAAGGTCGTCAAAGTCCATTGCGCCAGCCTTAAAAAGACGATCTTGGTACCTTTGGTAGATTTCACCCATTCTTGGGCGTAGTGCGGCCTCGTCGTCCGCTTTGACAAAGGGATCATTTTGGTAGGTTTGCCAGGAGATCAGCCTATTTTTTGCGCCAGAAATCCGGGACAGTATCACGCTGGGCTTGTATACCTTGTCGTCTAGTCGGAGTTCCTTCACCAAAGTACGGATAAGGGATTTGGAATCATCCGAATCGTAAATGGTAAAGTTGGAAGGGTAGCCAATTTTGTCTGCTTCCACGCGCAAGATTTTGGCAAAAACGGAGTGAAAGGTTCCCATCCAGGTATTTCTTGCTTCTAGGCCTGCCAATTTTTCGATGCGGCGCTTCATTTCGCTTGCCGCTTTATTGGTAAAAGTGAGGGATAGGATATGGAATGCATCCACCCCTTTGGCATAGATCAGGTGGGCGATTCGGTAGGTGAGGACCCGTGTTTTTCCAGATCCAGCCCCGGCGATAATCATCACAGGTCCTTCAGTATGTTCTACGGCTTGGCGTTGTTCGGGATTGAGTTCCTTGAGGTAATCCATTTTCTAGTTTCAAGTATCTAGATTTTAGGTTCAAGACTTTTGAGTCAGGACATTTGAATCTAATGAATTTCTATAATCAATTATTTTATTCACTCTGCTTCTGCGTCAAATTCAGCATTTCAGGGGGAAAAATGAAGATGGAAATTTCATATTGTAAACCCAACATGAATCATTTTCCCAAAATATACGTACTCCCCTGCTTTCTAATTCTCTTACCTAAAGTCTCCATCGCTTGTGACTCCAGAGGTACAAGTCGGGCTGAAAGTGAATATTGGCTTCCAATCTATCGCAGAAGGCATCGGTGATGCTATGTTCCCCATGCGAAGCATAAGGTCCTTTCGCGAGCAGTTCATAGGTGGCCTGATAGTGTCCTCTCCCCTTTTTAGTGATTTCTCCAAAGTAAACTGGCAGGTCCATACTTTTGGCAATTTGCTCTGCTCCTTCGAAGAAATAGGCAGGACGATTCAGAAAGGAACGCTGGTAACGGGTGGTCCGATTGTTGGGTCGTTGATCCGCGGCGAGTTGTACTACTCGGTGCTGGGTGTCTAGGGTTTTGACCGTATCCCGAAAATCTTTTTTCTCCGTGATGGTATTTCCAAAGCGGGTTCGTGCCTGGTACATGAGCTGATCGAAAAAAGGGTTGTTGATCTTCAGATATATACCTTCCGAAGGGACCTTACTAAGTACAGCAGCTTGTTGCAGTCCAAGTTCCCAATTGAAAAAGTGGCCGGCAAGGAGCAAGACACTTTTCCCGTTTTTCACCTCTTGATCGAGGAAATCCTGATTCGTGATGGTAAATCTTTGGGACAATTCGGCTTTGGAGATGGTGAGTGATTTAATAGTTTCGGCGATGGAGTCCGTGAAGTTTCGGTAGAACCGATTGCGGATGGACTTTCGGTCGTACGTGGTTTTTTGGGGAAATGCATAGCGCAAATTTTCATCGATCACTTTTTTGCGGTAGCGGACGACATACCTGGCAATGAGGTAAAGAAAATCAGAAAAAAGATACAAAATTCCGAGTGGTACTCGGGAAAATAGCCTAAAGAAAAGCATGCGTCCGGTGTGGTGTTGGGTAATTGGCCCTGAAGTGGAGATCTTATAATCTACAAAATAAAGGAAAAGCAGGGAAATAGGAGAGGAATCTAGGTATAATTTGAGTCATTGTGTACTTTTGAGCTTATGTCTGAAGTTCACCGAAGGAAATATTCTCAAGAAGAAAGGTCGGTCATCTTTGATGGGGAGTTTATGCCCCACATCGATTCCATGTACAACTTTGCTTTTAGATTAACTTTCGATGAGGACGATGCGAAGGATTTGGTGCAGGAAACCTACATGAAAGCTTTTCGATTCATCAATTCCTTTGAGCAGGGAACCAATGCGAAGGCTTGGCTTTTCCGCATACTCAAAAATAGTTTTATCAACGATTACCGAAAGAAAAGCAAAAAGCCTGTGACGGTGGATTATCAGGAAGTAGAAACCTTCTATAATTCCGATGATGTAGACTATCAGAGCACAAGTGATCTTCGGGCAGAGTCGGTGAAAGATATGTTGGGGGATGAGATCTCCAATGCCTTGAATGATTTGGCAGTAGATTTTCGCACCGTCATTATTTTGGCGGATTTGGAGGGGTTCACGTACGAAGAAATGGCAAAAATTTTGGATATTCCCATCGGAACCTTAAGGTCTAGGCTCCATCGGGCGAGGAATCTCTTGAAAGACAAATTAAAAGGCTATGCCCAATCTATGGGATATGGCCGGGACGAAGAAGAGAACTAAACGATTAGCTATGAAAAATAAAGATGCATCATCCCCTGAGCGGAAATTGCAGTGCAGCGACGTAAGCAAATGCTTTCAGCTTCTAGAGCGTATCCTCGATGGAGAACTGGTGGAGGGAGGCAAGGAAATGTTGCAGGAGAAGTTGGACAAATGTCAGCCCTGCTTTGCACATTTTCACTTGGAGCAAGCCATTCGTGAGGTGTTAAAAAATAAATGCACCAAACAACCTCTACCCGATAAATTGGCGGAGTCTATTCGTCAAATGATTCAAGACGCACGATGAGTTTCCCCTCTGGTAAAGCCATTATTTTTTCCGCCCCCTCTGGATCTGGAAAAACATCCCTAGTCAAGCGCCTCATGCAGGAGGTTCCTAATTTGGGGTTTTCAATCTCTGCCTGTACGCGCGACAAGCGGGGAAGACATGAGGTAAATGGGCGAGATTACTATTTTTTGAGTATCGACGAGTTTAAGGAAAAGATCGATCAAGATGCATTTGTGGAGTGGGAAGAAGTGTATTCAGGCAATTTTTACGGTACGCTTAAAGAGGAATTACATCGAATCTGGAAGGAAGGGAAAGCGATCATCTTTGATGTTGATGTCAGAGGGGGACTTGCCTTGAAAAAGTATTTTGGAGATCAGGCCTTCGCCATCTTTTTAAAGGTTCCCTCCTTGGAGGTATTGGAATCACGGCTCAATGACCGAGGAACTGAAACGGAAGAATCCCTTTCCCGCAGAATTTATAAGGCAAAGTTTGAAATGACCTTTGAGCAACAGTTTGATGTAATCGTATTCAATGATGATTTTGCCCGTTCTTTGGCAGAGACAGTTGACCTAGTGACTGATTTTCTTACGTCTTAACTATGGAAATAGGGCTATACTTCGGTAGTTTCAATCCCATTCATTTGGGACATCTGATCATCGCCCAGACCCTTTATAAACGCGGGGGGCTAGACCAGGTTTGGTTTGTGGTCAGCCCACAGAATCCATTTAAGCGACAGGAGTCTCTGGCCCACGAGCAAGACCGATTGCGCATGGTGGAACTTGCCATTGCAGATAATTTTGATTTTCGGGTCTCAGATGTGGAGTTTCGCATGCCCAAACCTAGTTACACCATTGACACGCTCACACTTCTCAGTGAAAAGCATCCCCAGCACCAATTTTCTCTTTTCCTAGGATCGGACAGCTTGAGTCATTTCCACAAATGGAAAAATTACAAGGCCATCTTGGATCACTATCCCCTGCTAGTGTATCCTCGCCCTGGGGAATTCAAAAAGCTAGAACATCCGGGAATTAGTTATTTAGATGCTCCCTTGCTAGACATTTCGGCCACCTTTATTCGGCAATCAATCCTAGAGGGATTGTCTGTTCGCTACCTCCTTCCAGAGGGGGTGAGCCAGTATATTGTAGACAAAAATTTATACAGCTAAAAAAAATCCCGAAGATAGATCTTCAGGATTTTTTTAGTTTTTGGAAATTACTTTTTTGGGTTTGGTGGAAATTTTTTTCCAGATCAGTTCTCCCACCTGTTTCCCTTGTTTGATCCCCTCTTCAATGGCGGCCATGTAGTGAATTCCTCCATAAAAGCGGCTGATTGACGCCTCGGATCCAGCTTGAGAGAAGGAGTCATACTCGCGGATGGGCAGTCCATAGGCCTCCTCAGTGCTGTCTACCAGGTGAAGCTGGTCTCCAAAAATTTGCGCCAAGGTGTAGGAGGCAGCCGTGGAGGCTACACTATGCCCTGAGGTATGTTCTGGGAAGGGGGGTGTTTGTAGCAGGGGAACCCAGTTTTCATCGATGTGCTGGTTGATATAGGTTTCGGGACGGATCAGTTTGCTTCTGTATTTTTCATCCCAGCAGGCGATAAAGGCTTCGTTGAGCGAGATGGCAGTGAGGGCCAAGGCTTCCACCGTACCCTTCCAGTCTTTGCCTGCTGCCGCAGAGGCGATGGAGGCAATCCCCATCCAGTGACCCCCAGGAGTAATTTTTTTGGTGGCAAACATAACGTGGCCCTTTACATTCATTTTGTAGGGATTGCAGTCCCAGAACATCGCAATGTCGGTTTGTTCTTTGCGCGCACTTTTTTGAACTTCGTAGACCTCAAGCGCTTTTTTGTAGAACTCAGAACTGGGATCGGTTGAAAATGCAGGCGGAGGGTTTACTTTAAATTGGGCGGCAGAGTCCAATACAAAGGGGCGAATCTTGTTCCAGTGTGGCTCTACCGCCTCCATATAGGCAGGAGGTGTGGGTTGCCAGGTGCCCGGTTCATTGGTTACCGAGTACTTGGGGAAGGAGCGGCTTTGGTGGTAGTTATCTTTTTTGGCATAGGCCTTCACTTGCTCACCTACTGCTTGCCCATAGGCTATCGAAGCCTCTAGGATGTCTTTGGGGATACCCTTTTCCTGGAGAACAGTAAATACCGAATCCCGGTGTTCCGTCATTTTTTCTTCTGAAAAAATTAAGGCGGTACTTACATGGTAATATGCTGCCAAAGAGGCTAAAGGGGGATAGATATTTTCAGGAACGGGTATGGTAATAGCTTCAGAGCCGTTCAGCTGACCCATCAAGGGGGCATAATTTGTGCCATCCGTCGCTGCAACCACCTCATATGCTGCCAAGGAGGAATAGGAATAAATCCTTGTGGCTACAGGTGGCGAAAAAATATCGTGAATGATCACTTCGGTTACTTGCTTTTGGGCTTCATGAAAATAATAGCCGTCTGTAATGGCTTGAGAGTAGTCCTTTTTCTCTTGGCAAGAGTCCAGTACAATCAGCAGCAAGCAAGCAAGAAGTATGTAGCTTCTTGATGTCGAGCAAAATTTATCAGTAAGTGAGCGGATTAAACCTGTCATCGGGGAATTGGTCCTAGTGCCTGTATTCTTCAAAGTTACGGAATCGGGAGGTAATCCCAACTGATTTTACGCAGGTTTTTATCGTATCCAGATAGGGTTGTACCCATTTTTGGCTCCCAAAATCCATCGTTCTCCTTTCACTTTAATCTCGTGTAGGGTTCGTACCTCTACTGGGCCTGGAACAGTAGTGTCCAGAGCCATTGGTGCCCAGCCTCCATCTCCATTCACATCGGCCATGGTGACGACAGTAGACTACCTTCCCTCTCCAGTCATTGCGGCAGATTCAGTGATGTCTTCAAATTTTTGCCTCCCCTTGTTGTGGTAGAGTTTGTTGGAAACTTGATTGCCGGTAAAGTAAAGGTCAATTAGGCCATCGTTATCTAGGTCACCTGCGGCTATGCCACCCCCATTGTAGAAGTAGAGGTACTCTAGGATGTTTGCTGAATCACTGGATTGCAGTTGATTTTGAAAACGAATGCCTGTTTCTCCTGAATTTTTTAGGAGGAAAAGTGGATTGTCCGGGGCATCTTTCTTGTTGGAGCAGGAACTGCCAAGAAAAATAACGACCAAAATGGTGAGTGCTGGGTGTCGTATTTACTGCATTAATAGTTCCAAATTTCTGCTGCTGCATTGTTTTTGACAAGGAGTAGTTGATTTTTACCGATTTGTTTTATGGCTCGAATATCTCCTTCCCATTTCAGTCCATGATTTCGGTTGGGCCAGAAAGTAAAGGTGCCGTCTCCTTTTCCAAGGAGCACTTCTCCATAGCCTGCATCGTATTTTCCAAGTTCAGGCTTGACATTGGATAGATTGCCACCTAAAATCACATCTTGAATCCCATCTGCATTGATATCGAAAACATGAATGGCAAAAATCCAGGACTTTTGCCCATAAATTGGGAAGGGCTTCCAAGCAAAATTACCAGCCCCTTGGTTGAGCAAGATGCCAGATTCCAGGTGATTCATTTCTTGGATGATGGATTTGTCGATCACTTCTTGCGCGAAAATATCGGAAAGACTTTGGCCTGAGTAGTCGGCGTAGTGTAAGTATTTTTTTTTGATACTTGGTACCTGTCTTTCCAATTCGTGCTTTAGGGTGAAAGGGATTTGGACGGATTGGATTTGTTGGGTAAAGAGATGTTCTAAAGATCCATTTTGGTCAAAATCGTTGACGTATAGTCGGATTGGACTCTCTAAAGATCCTTTCATCCGTGTATTTAAACCTTGATTGCCTAAGGCAAGGTCGGGCTTACCGTCCTTATTAAAGTCACCTATCTCTACGGTTTGGTACCAGCCTTTAAGTTTATCTAAGCCGGGCAAGGTCATTTTTTCCAACTTGTTCCCTATATTTTTGAAGAAGGTTGGAGCCATCCATTCTCCTACTACGACCAGATCCTTAAGGCCATCACCATCGTAATCTAGGACTTTGGCGTCAGTGACCAAACCCAATCTCTTGAAGTCTGGAGCCAAGGTGCTTGATTGTTCGGTGAAATTTCCTTTGCCATCGTTCATCCAAAGCTGGGTATCGGCAGGAGCGCCATAAGTGAAGGGAATAAGCCTGCCTCCTACTACCAAGTCGAGAGCCCCATCAGCATTCAAGTCCAGAGGGACTGCGACAGTACTACTTCCAAATATACCAGCATTGCCCGTTTGAAAGCCTTTGCTGAAGTTGCCTTTACCATCGTTCAGGTACAGGCGATCTGCAAGGTCAGGGTTGCCAAAGCCGGACTCATTGCCGCCGGAGGTTACAAACAGGTCTATGTCCCCATCTTGATCTGCGTCAAAGAAGAGAGCGTCTGTGTCTTCGGAGAGAGCGTCTAGTTCAAAGGCCTCTTGGGGAAGGTAGCGGTAGCTACCTTTAGCCGATCCGTGGTACAGTTTGCCTGCAAAGGTCTTGGCTCCACCAAAGAAAAGATCATCGAAGCCATCTCCATTTACATCTGCCTTGGCCACTGCCGGTCCTTCGGTGGATAACATCAAGTAGGTGAGTCGGTCTCGGTCGAAATCGACAAATTCATTTTCCTGGTGTGTAAAATCAAGCACGGGCTTAGTGGATTTTACAAATCGTGGAGGGGTAGATGCTTGGAAAAAGGAAGTTTCTTCGGGAAGTACTCCTGCTTCTGCCCATTTTAGGGTTAGGAGTTGATTCACAGGTACCTCGCTAAGTTGGGTAAAAGCTCCATCGGGCCAGAGGACTTTGATTTGGTCTATCATCGTTACTTTCCCTAGCCCTATGGTGATTTTGGGGTCTACACTAGACTGGAATCCTCGGTTGGGCATCTGCTCGGTATAAAACACTTCTTCGCCAACTGTAATTAGGATCTGCGCTCCAATGGCAGCAGTATTTTTCCCTTTACCGATTAGTTGAAGCTGGATGCTTTGGTTCTCGGGATTTAGTATTTTTCCCTTATTTTTAAAAATTTGGGCAGGGGTGTTGACATTGTTGACCACTAGGTCTAGAGCGCCGTCATTATCTAAGTCTCCGTAGGCGGAGCCATTGGAATGGATGGCTTTCCCCAATCCCCATTGGTCGGCCATATTTTCTAAGCGAAGGTCCCCCAAATTCCTATAGGCATAGTTAGGGATAGGGGTGATCGGAATAGGGTCAATTAAGGCCTTGTAGTTTACCCCGTTTTGGGAGATTATTTTTGCTTTGGTGTCCTCGTCATCAATAAAATTGAGGTAGTCCAAGTCGGTAATATCTTGGTAGATGCCGTTGGCCACAAAAATATCGCGCTTTCCATCGTTGTCCATGTCAAAGAGGAGGGCTCCCCAGCTCCAATCGGTGGCTTCTACATTGGCGAGTCTACCCACCTCACTGAAGGTTCCGTCTCCATTGTTGAGGTGGAGCATATTGCGAGAGAATTGGTAGTGGTAGCCATGGGTTTTGTTGAACTGAAATTTATCCCAACTTTCGAAGGTGGTCACTTGCTTGAGCCGCGTGGGAAGCTCAGGAAGCATGTCGGTTACAAAGATATCCAACAAGCCATCTCCGTTGAGATCACCGATGTCTGCGCCCATGGAAGCAGCGCTCAGGGAGCGCATGGACGATTCCAGTGACTCGGTAAAGGTACCATCTTGGTTGTTGATGTAGAGGTAGTCCCGCTCAAAAAAATCATTGGATATAAAAATGTCGGGCCAAGTATCCTGGTTTATGTCGCCAATAGTGATGCCTAATCCAAACCCAATGACAGATCCATAGATTCCTGCTTCTTCGCTGACATCTGTAAATTTCTCTCCATCATTTCGGAAGAGCTTGTCTCCCCCTACTGGGTCGCGAACAGGCCGCTCATTCTGCATTTTATTGAAGGTACCAATGGCCTGATAGGAATTATTGAGGAGGTAGACGTCTAGGTCTCCATCCTTGTCGTAATCAAAAAATACAGCGTGCGTAGAAAAGCCTTGATTGGCTAACCCATAGGCTTCCGCCATTTCTTTGAAGGTTCCATTTCCTTGGTTGATAAATAATTCATTTTGCTTGTTGTCTCCTGCTACATCCCCTGAGTTGCAAACATAAATGTCTAGCCAGCCATCTCCATTGACGTCTGCCATGGCTACGCCTGTACTCCAGGCACGGGTCCCCGCAACTTCTGCCTTCTCAGTAATGTCTTCAAACTTGAAATCTCCCTTGTTGAGGTATAACTTATTGGGGCCTAGATTGGCTGTAAAATACAGGTCTACTAACCCATCGTTGTTCACATCACCAATGGCTACTCCTCCACCATTATAGAAATTTCGGTAGGTAAAAATATTAAAGTTCTCGTCAAAGGTGAGGTCGTTTTTAAAGCTCACCCCAGACATTTCAGGGAGTATTTCTTCAAATAAGGGAGGGACTTTTTCTTCCGAACCACAGGCTGAGCCTAGGAGCGAAAGGAAAACTAATCCGCCAAGGAGCCTTTTCATTCTGGTTTTTAGCTAAGCTTTTTTTGAACGGGGATGTATGAAATCGCAGCTCTTACCGAGGCGATGGTTTTTTTGAAGACGCGTATCCGTCGACTACCATCCATTTTCACAAAGGCAATTTGAGATTTATCTTCATTGATTACCTCGATAAATCCTTCTCCATACCAATTTTCGAAAAGCTGAATAACATCTGCTTTCAAGACTTCTAAAGCGAGTTCTTTATTCCAATGCGACCAGCCATCGTAGGTGAATTCTAATGGCATTAAGTAGATTTTATCGGCTTCAAATTGAGGGTAGAAACGCATTTTACCAGGGGTTCCAGAGGGGAACACTAGGCTATGTTCCACCGAAAGTTCAGTGGGGCCATTGGTGAGTACTCCTTCTTTATTAAGAGTCCAGCAGATTTCGAAAAATTGCTTTTGACTCATTCCCAATTCCACTCCAAAGAATAGTTCCTTCACCGTCTTTCCTGAGGAAAGCTCTTGTTCCTCCATCTTCTGGTAGTCAGATTTACAAGAAGGCTGAGTGATTAGGATAAGGCTAACGAGTAGTAAATACCAACGGTTTGTCATTGTTTCGAAATACGAATAATTGAGTTTGTTTGTTGGATTGAATCCATTGAAAATCGCGAATCTCTCCCGGAATAAAGAGGCCACTTTCTTGAGGTTTTAAGGCTTTCCATTTGTTGCGTGCATCTTTTTCTAGTACCCAGGCATAACTCCCCAATTGGGTACCAAGTTCAGGTTTGATCCGACTTTCATTTCCTCCAAGAAGAATTAAGGCAGATTTTCCCGGTCTAGGAAGAACAGCTAGTGCGTGAACAGGGGCGTATTGAACCTCTGCTGGTAGCGACTCTTGCCTCATTTTTCCGTTTCCTTGGTTGATCCAAAGGGTAGTTTCCATCCAATCTGTCTGCAAAATTAGTGAATTTGCCCATACCGATTGCGAAAAGAGTTCTTCCAAAGTTTTGTCTTTATATGCGGCATAAGTAAGTATTTGTTTCTTCAAGGAGGGGATTTGTTTGAGAAGGGTATTTTTCAGCACCCATGGAATGCTTTTCCCATTTTCATGGTGGTGGAGAATTTGTTCGAGGGAACCATTTTGATCAAAATCATTGATGGCTAGGCGCAGCTTCTTTTCGTTGCTGGTGCGCAACCTGGAGTTGGTTCCAGCGTTTCCTACGAGCAGATCGGTCTTCCCATCTCCATTGATATCGCCTAGGTAAAGTCGCTTCCAAAAGCCGTTAGTATTTTCTAGTCCAAATTGGGCTGTGCTTTCTTTCCAGGATCCTTTGTTCCAAGTAAAAATGCGGATAGGCATCCATTCGCCAGTGAGGACGAGTTCTGGTTTGCTGTCTCCATCCAGGTCAGCTAATGCACCATCGGTAAGCATGCCTAGGGATGCAAAAGTTTCTTCCCATACAGTACTGTTGTTGGTAAAATTACCCTTCCCGTCATTTTGCCAAAACTGCAGGCCCACCGGTATGCCATAGCCAAATGGAACTGCTCGCTGCCCAATAATCAGGTCTTGATCTCCGTCTGCATCATTATCCCAACTGAGAATAAAGGAGGTAGGAGTCTGTGCAAACTGCTGGTTGGAGCGTGAAAAATTCCCTTTTCCGTTATTGATGTAGAGACGATCCATGTAGTTGGGCGAGTAGTCTGAAAACTCTATGCCTCCACTACCCACGAGCAAGTCAGGTGCCCCATCTCCATTGGCATCAAAAAAGTGGCCCAGTACATCTTCAGCGAGGCTATCTTGGTCAAAAAGGGTGATTTGTGTAGCTTTCCAAGTACCTGATGCACTTTGTATTAAAAGGCGAGAGGGCTGACCCTTGGCATTTGGAATAAATAGATCCACTAAGCCGTCCCCATTGACATCTTCCTGAGCAGCTCGAGGCCCTTCGTTGCTGATGGACCAAAAGCGGAGACGGTCGCGGTCAAAATCCACAAAATCACTTTCTTGATGTTTGAAAGGGAAATTTATAGCAGGAGAACCCGTAAAATAAGGAGTAGATAAGCTTGGCAAAATAGCGCTGCTTGTGACTTCCTTTTCTTTTGGGGAAAGGACTTGGTTAGAGGGGATATTTTTATAGCTACTGTGCTTGCCTGAGGGCCAAAGGATGTGAAGGGAATCTATTTTGGTGTGCACTCCCAGGCCAAAATGAAGGCGTGGATCCACCGAAGACATGTATCCTTTGACGGGTTGGTATTCTTGAACTTGCGTTTCATTACCTGCGTATACAGTTACTTTGGCTCCAAAGGCGGCCCCCAAATCAAGGTTAATAAAATTCGTGCTTGTTCCCGGATTGCTATTGTTCCGGTAGACGAAGGCTCGCTCGTTCAGGTTGTTGACTACCAAGTCCAAGTCTCCATCGTTATCCAGGTCGGCATAGGCAGACCCTGTGCTGAAGGTGAGTTGCTCCATCCCATTGGTTGAGGCTTGGTTCTCAAACTGCATCTGCCCTTTGTTTTTGAAAAAGAAATTTTGTTGCAGTATAGAAGGGAACGCATCAATTAATTTGGTGACTAGAATTGAGTCTTTGCGGTATTCAGAAATTTTTCCTTGGTTATTGGCATAGAAATCTACAAAGTCAAAGTCGGTCAGATCTTTTACGATGCCGTTGGCGACAAATATGTCTTTCTTTCCATCCAAGTCTGCATCAAATATTAAGGCACCCCAGCTCCAGTCGGTGGCTTCTATTCCTGCATAGCGACTCACCTCAGCAAAAATAGGGGTACTGTCTTGTGGGTGGATTCCTAGGTGCCGCTGCAGGGTATTGCGTGTAAATTGCCGATGATATCCCCCATTTTGATTGGCCTGAAACTTGTCCCATTCCTCAAAAGGGGTTTTGGATTTGACCCGAGCAAGGTCTTGGGGGAGCATCTCTGTAATGACTAGATCAGGTAAAAGGTCGTTGTCCAGGTCGGCAATGTCTGCACCCATGGACCCCATGCTGATTTCAGGCATGGCTTGAGGCAAGGTTTCCAAAAAGGTGCCATTTTTTTGGTTGAGGTATAGGTAATCTCGCTCAAAAAAGTCGTTGGAGACATAGAGATCGGGCCATCCATCTAGGTTGAGGTCGGCGACAGTTACGCCGAGTCCGTAGCCAATTGTGCTGCCATAGATGCCGGCCTCAGCCGATACGTCTGTAAATCGGCTGCCCTCATTTCTGAAAAGTTTATTACCCCCATCAGGGTCTCGAAGTTCTCGCTGTCCCAGGCGCAAGTCATTCAGCCCTACTGAACGACCGGAATTACTCAATAAGTACATGTCCAAGTCTCCATCCTTATCGTAGTCAAAAAACACAGCATGCTGACTAAGTCCTACTTCAGCTATTCCATATTCCTTGGATTTTTCTGTAAAGGTCAGATCCCCATTGTTGATAAAAAGTTCGTTATGGCGTTGCATACCTTTCATAGGGCCGGACTTACAGACATAAATATCTAAGAGCCCATCTCCGTTGATATCAGCCATACTGACACCAGTTGACCAGGAGCCTGTAGAGTTTAGCCCAGCAGCTTCAGTAATGTCTTTGAAATTTAGATCGCCGGAATTAAGGTATAGTTGATTACTTTGTTGGTTACTAGCAAAAAAAATATCGGGTAAACCATCTTGGTTGATATCGCCAATGGCTACTCCTGCACCATTGTAAAAATTTCGAAAAGTATAGGGGTTGACTTTTTCGTTGTAGGTCAACTCATTTCGGAAGGAAATGCCCGTTTGACTTTCCGAAAGTAAAGTAAATAAAGATGAAGAGTCCCCCTGTTTGCAGGAGAAAAGAAGGGAAAAAAGAGAAAGAAAGTGGTAATGTTTTTTCACAGGGCAAGTATAAAAAAAAAGGTAGTCTACGCAAGGAAACTACCTTTAAAATTAATTCAGGAGAGACTAATAACCTTTATCTTTTTTCAATTGTTATCGCTGTTAAAACTTCTAAATCAACCTTACCCTACCTTTTTTCGTCTGTATCTTTCAGCATAGATTCCAGCGATGACACACAAGTCCCTCTTTCTCTTTATTATCTTTTTTTTTAGTGTTCTTTTTCTTGTTCAAGGACAAGGCATCAAAGGGGTTGTAACTACTGAAGCCGGTGAACCCTTACCTTTTGCCTCCGTGTATATTCGGAATTTGCAAGACGGGGTGCCTACCAATGAAAATGGGCGTTACGAATTCAAACTTGCTCCAGGTCTTTACGATGTATTAGTTCAGCACTTGGGCTATGCTTCTCAAATCCAAACTGTAGAAATCAAATCGGATTGGGTTACCCTCGATTTTTCCCTAATACCGCAAGTAATTAATCTAAGCCAAGTAGAAGTAAAAGCAGGTGCAGAGGACCCTGCCCTAACGATCATGCGGAAGGCCATCTCAAAGTCCACCTACCATCGCCTTCAACTTCAGCGCTATGCGATGACGGTGTATCTCAAAGGATCGGGGCAGTTGACCGATGCTCCCTTTTTTCTGAAAAAGAAGCTTGCCGAGGAAGGGCTCAACATCAATGAAGCTTACACCTCCGAAGCTGTGTCACGCATTACCTTTACCCTGCCCAATAAAGTAGATGAGAAAGTGATCTCTATCCGTACCAATGGGGATAATCAAGGCACTTCTCCCGCTCGCTACATCCAAACTTCCTTCTACCAGGATCAAGTGAATGAGGTGGTGTCGCCGCTTTCCAAATCTGCCTTCATCTATTATCAATTTACCTTCCAAGGGAGCTTCTTCGATCAAAATATTCTCATTAGCAAAATCAAGGTTACTCCTAGGTCTAGGGGGGAGCGGGTTTTTGAAGGGTTTATCTATATCATCGACGAACTTTGGGCTATCCATAGCTTGGACTTAAAGACCTCCGTACTGGGCTTTCAAGTTCATATTCGACAAAATTACTCCCCCATAGCCACCAATGTTTGGATGCCCTTGACGCAGCAGTATACCTTTGGGGGTAAGGTTTTTGGCTTTGCAGGACAGTTTAATTACTTCGTATCTACTCGGGATTACGACATCAAGCTCAATCCAGATCTTTCTCATAAACCAGAACTGGTAGATGAAAAAATTCAGCAAGCACCGATTAATACCCAAAAATTTTCAAAGTCGGTGTCCTCGCTTGAGCAGTTGGCTAGCGAACAGCCAAAAACACAGAAGGAGTACCGCAAGCTTCTTAACCAATACGAAAAGGAAGTAATAGAGGAGCGCCAAGAAGAAGAAAAAAAGGGTGTGGTTTCGGAACGAAACTATGAGGTGGATACCCTCGCTCGGAAACGCGACCTAGCCTATTGGGATAGCATTCGGCCTGTGCCTCTTAGTTTGAAGGAAATAGAAGGATACAAGCGCGATGACAGCCTCGCCATCATCGAAGCTGCTAAAAAGAGTGAAGTAGATTCCATCGCCAAAAAGGCCCGAACCAAGTTCAAACCCCAAGATCTGCTGATGGGTGGAACCAATAGTTTTGGTAAAGGGAGGTCTATCGGCTTCCCGGTTAACCTGACTAAATTCTCTTTTAACACCGTCGAGGGATACAAACTAGGACTTGGATTTTATTACCGAAAGGTGAAAGAAATCAAACTCCCAGATTCGGTCAACCGCATCCGGACAGTTTTTCGTATCGAACCCGAACTCCGCTATGGATTTTCCAGTGAGCAGTTTTATGGAAAAGTAGTGATTCGTAAATCGCATAATAAACCTACTTCAGGAACCAACTGGGGACTTTCGGGAGGTAGATTTGCCTACCAATTCAATACAGATGATCCGATCCAGGAGCAAGTCAATGCATCCTTCTCGCTCTTTGCGCGAAAAAATTACCTCAAATTGTACGAACAAGATTTTGTTCAAGCCTCCTGGGGTCAACGCAAGTCTCCGGCCTTAAACTATCAACTCACTTTCTTGTGGGCTGATAGAAGACTTCTCGAAAATACAACGGACTTTAGTTTTTCAAAAAATGAGGAACAGCGGTACACCTCCAATAAACCGTTTAATGTCGAAGATACGGAGGAAACATTTTCCAATCATCAGGCAGCTAAATTCAAAGCTGCGCTAGATTGGAGACCGGGATTGACCTACAGGATTCGGAATGGTAGGAAGATTCCCAATTATGAGCGAGCGCCACTCCTTTCGTTTAGCTATCAAAAAGCAATCCCGCAACTTAGTACTTCGGGATTGTCGGCAGACTTCGACCAACTAGAAGCTTCAGTGAAGCATGATTTTTCTTTTGGGGTAAGCGGTAAGCTTGAATTCAATGTCACAGCAGGAACTTTCCTCAACAATCGCCAGGTCTTTTTCCAGGACTACAAACATTTTGGAGGGAATCGAACGCTATTCTCCTCAATGGGTGCTGCTTCCAACTACCGCGTGATGGACTACTACCGCTACAGTACCTCGGGTTCCTACATTTCCAGCATTGCACACTACCAATTCCGGAAATTTATCTTCACCCAGCTCCCTATGCTCCGCTTTTCTGGAGTGCGAGAAAATATATTTGTCAATTACCTGAAAACCCAAAACTCACCTCACTACACGGAAATAGGCTATTCTTTAGATAACCTCTTCCGTATTTTCAGGGTAGAACTTGCTATGGGCTTTGAAAATGGTCAATTTCTCCGTGCTCGCCCATTATTTGGTGTAGCTACCTTTTTGAATATATCAATTGATTAGGGATTCCACCAGTAGGTAAATTTCAACACTAGGGACCTGTTTTTCATAGAGAATGGAGCAGGTAGGTAGTTGTCGGTGTAGACCAAAAATAAATCCGAAGCGGGTTTAAATCTCCATTGAAATCGGGTATTCAGGTTGATGTTATTGATTTGTTCGTTGTATTGCATAAAAGTGGTCAAGAAAAGCGTGTTGGTTAGTGTCACATCCACCCGAGGGCCAATCAACCAGAATTGAGTTTTACCCCAGGGGGCTGGGAGATCAATCGAATTGTAATTGCTACTCAGGGCCAAGCTCACATAAGGCTGAAAACGGTAACCCAAGTCAGCAGTCAATTTATGACGCTTTCCATCCGCATAGTAGCCCCCGACCTGCCCTCCGAAGGCATAGGTAAAGACACTTTGTGGTTTGGAACTGTATTCCAGTCCAAGGGCAGACCACTGGTGTTCGGTACCTTCGGCTAGGGTTTGGCCAGAGAAGTTGGTAGGGTCAAAGGAACGCTGCAGCTGCACAAAATCGTACGATCCCCAGACCAAAAGACTGCTTTGACTTCGAAACTTGACGCTATAGGTAGCATAAGTGGTATTGTCTGTAAGGTTTCCTTTGAGCGAAAAATAGCGGATCGAATTCAGTTCGGGGCCATGGCTAAGGATTCGTGCACTTTTTGGGAACCAGCGGTATCCGATGGAGGGGCTAATCTTGTAAAAAGCAGTTCGCGGTACAAAACCCACCTCCGCAGTAAAGTTTTCAGATACATATTCATGTTGCCAGTTCCAAGTCAAGTTGCCACTGGCATATTTCAAATTCGCTGCATGAGCAATCCCCCTTCCAACAGTTTCTGGGCCAAAGGATTGGAGAATCATTGCCTTTCCTGTCCAGAGGTTGTTGGCGGATGCGAGGTTGTACTCAAAACCTAAATTCCGATTGAATTCCGTGTAGCGGGTTTGGTTTTCGGGTACCAGGGAAGGGTCATAGTTGAGCGACTCCTTATTGACTACCAAGGCACCGATAGAAGATCGTGCACCTACCTGTCGCTGCAAGGACATCACTGAGAAATTTTGTGCAGGCAGCCCAGTCTCTTCCCCCGCTCCCGTTTGCATGTTGAGTGCTCCAATCCGCCAATCCTTATTCAGCTTCCCACTCAGTTTGGCACCAAACTGGATGGGTGCATTGAGTCCAATTCGCCGTGAAAAGAAGGGCCTTAGGGTACTGTAACCATAGCTTCCAAACAGATCTCCATTCTCTAAGAAAAACTGTCTTCGCTCAGGAAAAAAGAGTTCAAACCGGTCCAAGTTGGTCACTTGTCGGTCTACCTCTACTTGGGAAAAGTCAGGATTGACCGTTAAATCTAAATTTAAAGAAGAGGTGAGGGAAACTTTCGCATCGAGACCAACTTCGCCGCGGTTAGATTTTTTGCTAGACGGGGAGTTAGAGGTACTGATTCCTCCTAAACTGTAAGGGATCAAGGAAATGTTGGCTCCTGCATCTGGAGGTGGCTGGTCCCAAACCAAAGTACCCGTATAGGCCAGAGATGATGAAGGGAATTGTCTTGGAACAGGAGCCCAGCCTGACTTTTCGGTGGTTTTCAGATCGAGGCGGGAAAAGTTGATTCCCCACTCGGTAATTCCTTTTTTGTAGCGGATGGATTTGAAAGGGATGGCTGCCTCAAAGACCCAACGGTCCTCGTAGTTTTTAACTTTTGACACCCATTTGTTATCCCAACTTAAATCCATGCCTCCGCCATTGGACATCTGACCATCCCACTGGGCACCTGCTGCATTGGCACCGAAGCTGAATCCATTGGTGAGGTCATCAAAGGGGTCCATGAAGAGCAGGAAGTTGTCATTTTTTCCAAAATCGAAATCCCGCCGGAGCGATTCGACCATGTAAGGACCTTCGCTCGCATGATAGTTGATCACAAAGAGGTACAACTGCTCCTCATCGTAACTCATTCGAACCTCTGTTTTTACCTTGGATAAACTGGTATCCATAGGGGTAATCATAAAAAAGTTGCTTGCCACCTCTGCGCCTTGCCAAGTTTTTTCTTCCATGATCCCATCCACCGCAATTGGACTGCTTGCTTTTTGAATGCCTAAGCGGTATGAGGCATTGATTTTTTGTGCCAGTCCTTGTGTGATGACTACCGTAAAAAATAAAAATGTTAATCCAAAAAAACGCATAGGATAAGCAATTGAAGAAATAATCAAGGTTTGATTCGGTAGTTAAATGTAAGGTTGGCTTGCCGAAGCATCATTTGCGATTCACCTTCAGTGAAGAAATTACCTCCTTCCGTCACGTAGCGGTTGATGCGGGAGTTGAGGGCATCAGAAAGGGTGAAGATGAGTGTTCCTCTTTGGGCCAAGATTTTTTTGCTTGCAGAAAAATCCAAAAAGAACACTCCTTTCTGAACACCCTGAGCCGTTCTCCGTCGTGCTTCGTAATTTCCGCGCAGCTGTAAGTCCCAGCCTTTGTCCAGAGTAAAGCGCGAGGTTTGCCTGAAAAGCATGGAAGTAGTGGTCGCTTGAAAATCTTGGTTCAGATTGCTTCCATCTATGGCTGCATAAAAAAAGTTAGCATTGAAATCCAGTTTCCACCAAGAATTGGCAGTATAATCTCCACTAAATTCCAACCCATAAGATTCTTCACCAACTAGATTATAAGGAGCCGTTACAGAGAACCCATTTTCTCCTACGCTTCGGATGCGTTGGATCTTATCTTGTGTACTTCGGTAGTACAGAGTTGAAAAAAGGGTTCTTTTCTCTCCGTAAAGAATATGGCTAAGCTCGTAGGCATCCGCAAATTCTGGGTTTAGGTTTGGATTTCCCGAAAAAAAGTTGCGCTGGTCTGAGAAGGTGACATAGGGACTCAAGTCATTGTAAACTGGGCGTCTAATGCGACGACTATAGCTCAGCTGGAATGCATTTTTTGCATTCGCCTTGTAGTTTAGGTGCCCACTTGGAAATAGGTTGGTATAAGTTCTCGGATTCGACTCCTTGGTTTCCACAAGTCGCGTTTCGATGTCGGTATACTCGGCCCTCAAACCTGCTTGAAAGCTCCATTTTTCCCATTCATTTGCTAATATGCCGTAAAGTGCCAAGATATTCTCGTCGTAAAGGAAAATATTGTCCAAGCCATTGACGGTTTCATAAGTTCCAGATTCCTTCATTTCTTGAACCAAATAGTCATTTTCCATTTCTCGGAAGCTGGTACGAATCCCCGTTTCTATCTTTCCCTTGGTGCCCAAGGGTTGGGTATAGTCTACCTGCAGCAGGTATTGGTTTTCGTACTCATCATTTAAAGAAGTTTGCGTCAAGGATCCCTTAGGAAGTTTTTGTCTGGAAGGAGTAAAGGCATTTTCGGTAAATAGCTGATTGGATCGTTCCCAGTAGTTCAAATAGGTAAAGGAGGCATTCAGTTCGTGTCCTTTTCGTTCAAACCTTTTTTTGAAATTTAGAATGGCTTCTTTGTTGGGCTCATCCTCCGTCTCGTCTTGCTTTCGCAGTGCATACCCAAGGTAGTTGTCCACGGTATTGAGGTAGTCTTCGTACCGGATGTTCGTGATGCGATGGGCATCACTTCTTCGCCAAACATAGGAAGCAGTAAGGATGCTTTGCTCACTGAAAAAATAATCTAGGCCAGCGCGCAAGCTATTGTTCAGGCTACTTACCTTAGAGTTCACTTTTTGCTGAAGAAGAAGGGTACTGCCGTCTTGTTGGTAAACCTCTTGGTACAACTCTCCTCTTCCTAGGCTATTTCGTTTTGCTAGCCCATAATTTACAAACCAGTTGATTCGATTTTTGCGGTAATTTAGATTGGCCGTTAACCCAAGGTTGAGTGGTGATCCAATAATTAGTTCTCCAGAGCCATTGAATCCCTGTTTTTCATCTTTTTTCAAGATAATATTTATTATCCCTGCCATCCCTTCCGCCTCATACCTAGCAGAGGGGTTGGTAATCACTTCTACACGTTCCACCAAGTTGGCCGGAAGTTGCCGGAGGCCACTGCTACCTTTAAAACTGACTAGACCTGAGGGTTTGCCATCGATAAGGATACGCACATTGGTAGATCCTCTCAAGCTGACATTGCCTTCCGGATCTACGGAGATGGAGGGGAGATTCATCAGAATATCCGAGGCATTTCCTCCTGTATTGGCCAGGTCTTTCCCCACATTAAATACCCGTTTATCCAAGGCGAGTTCCATCAGCGTTTTTTCCCCTTGTATGAGCACTTCCGCCAAATCCGCTGTGAAGGCTTGAAGGGTTAGCCTACCTAGATTTAATTCATTCTGTTCCCTACTCAAAGTAAATAATGGGGATTTGATGGCCTCAAACCCCATAAATTCCACCAGCGCATAAAAGGAACCCAGCGGCAATACCACTTCAAATTTTCCTTTTTCATCTGCAATACCCCCGCCGACAAGGCTGTCTTTTTGGGTATAAACTCCCACGGTTGCAAAAGGGAGGGGGCTAGATTTCCCGCTTTCCTGAACACTTCCACGAAGCGTTCCCTTCTGTTGAGCTAGAAGGGGCTGTATAGAGATCAGTAGTGTAATGGTCAAGAAAAGGGGAAGGAAAAAGGGCTTCATAGGCAGAGCGTTTGGCTGGTGAGTTAGATCCAGAACTAGCAATAAAGTTTAAGGACATTCTCCATCCAGTACCAATTTTTGTCTAACCTATAAGAATATAAAGGCTTATTGACTCTTATTTTGACAAGTGGGAAAAAATAAAGGATGACTTTCCTCTTTTTTCAATAAAAACCCGTTCTACTGGGATTTCTTAGTTCATGGTATAAAGCAGTTGAAGCACGATCCCAGCCGAGTTGATGGCTGCCAGGCGAACAAACTGATTGAAGCTAACTCTTGCGGTTTTGTTGGCATTGTCACTACAGCTTCGCAGCACGACGAAAGGCACACCTAGGGTCCTGCAGAGATGTGCCACGGCTGCTCCTTCCATTTCCGTCGCCAAGGCCTGGTAGTCGGCAAACAATTTTTCAGCAGTTTCTTGGTTACTTACAAACACGTCTGCAGTTGCAATTACACCCGAAAATACGCGAGGGGCACGGGTGGAAATACTGAGAAAAGTTACCTGCTTGGCTGCGGCTTCAGCTTGTTGGACCAATTCAGGATCTGAATGGATGTACAGGTCTTCGTATCGCCCACCCGATAGTTTTCGAAAGGGGGAAATCTGAAATCCAAGGGAGTCGATTTGCCCAAAATCTGTTTGAATAAGCTTAGTACCAATGACCACATCTCCCGGTAAGGCTTCGGGATGCAGTCCTCCCGCAACACCTGTGAATATCAATTGCTTTGGGGTAAAATGGTCCAATAGAATCGCTGTACTATAAGCCGCATTTACTTTACCTACCCCTGATTTGCCGATCACCACTTCTTGTCCGTTTAATTTACCCGTGTAGAAGGTAAGCCCTCCGCGCTGTACTTCTTTTTTTTCTTTCAAAGAATCTAAAAGAATGGCGATTTCCTGATCAAGGGCTCCCAAAATGGCGGTGCGTTGCGCTGTGGTATCTAGGGAGAGAAGTAAAAAAAGAAAGAGGAAGGAAAGCGATTTCATAGTGCGAGAAAGAAAGCCGAAAGTAGGCTAATCCAAATTAAAATGGGGTGAATTTCTTTCCTTTTTCCCGCAGCGAATTTCAAAAAGGTGTAGGTGATAAACCCAAAAGAAATGCCAATGGACAAACTGTAAGTGAAGGGGATCAGCACAAGAGTCAAAAAGGAAGGGAGGGCTTCTTCTGGATTTTTCCAATCGATTTGGGTGAGGGGCAAGACCATGAAGGAGCCCACCAGTACCAAGGCAATGGAACTTGCAATAGACGGAATAATGGACAAGAGGGGTGAGAAAAATAGGAAAGGAATGAAAAGAAGCCCAGCAGTGATCGCAGTCAGCCCTGTTCTACCGCCAGCAGAAATTCCCACCGCTGACTCGATGTAGGCGGTACCAGAGCTACTGCCTACCAAGCCTGCTACTAGGGTAGCTAGGGAATCTGTAAGCAAGGATTTTTGCATGTTTTTAGGGTTGCCCTCTGTATCCTTGAGGCCTGAAGCCTCTGCTAATCCGATAAAGGTGCTGATTCCGTCAAATAATAAGGTGAAGGTAAAGACAAAGATCACGGGTAGGTAGCTGTAGCGTAGTGCGCCAAGCAGGTCTGCTTTTCCCACCAAACTGAAGTCTGGCCAAGAGAAAATCCCAGTGTAATTGACTAGGGTTGCCGTTCCTCCAGAAATCTCCGTGGCATCTCCCCACCAGCGTCCAATTGGCCAGGCCAGCAAGGTGGTAAAAGCAATTCCAAAAAGGAGGGCGCCCGGAACTTTCCGGAGAGTCAATGCTCCAGTGAAGAGCAAGCCTGCAAGGAAGGTGAGGATACTTGGGTCTTGGAAGGAGGCCATGCTCACGAGTTTAGCCGGATTGGCTACAATAAAATGTGCGTTTTGAAAGCCGATAAAACAGATGAATAATCCAATGCCTGCAGAGACTGCATGGCGGAGGGAACTGGGAATTGCACGAATGATTTTCTCCCGGGTGTTGAACAGTGAGAGGAGTAAAAATAAAACCCCTGACCAAAATACTGCCCCCAAGGCTTCTTCAATGGTCAGGCCAAATCCCAGCACCGCGGTGTAGGTAAAAAATGCATTGATACCCATGCCTGGGGCTACTACGATAGGGTTTTTGGCATAGAGCCCCATCATCAAGCTACCAAAGGAAGAAACCAATATTGTTGCGGTAGCCACGGCAGAGAAGGGCATCCCTGTAGCCGAAAGAATGGCGGGGTTGACAATGATGATGTAAAAACAAGCGAAAAAGCTGCTGACTCCTGCGAGGATTTCGGTTTTGGTGTTCCGCTTCATGGCCTCAAAGTAGCTATAGAAAACGTAAAAGAAAAAATGGAGGATGCCTCTAGGACCAAGAAACCCATGAAAAGGATTCCAACCCACTTTTAGCCAAAAAATAGGACTGGGTTATTGGAAGTTAAGGACAATCGTAACCCCTTTTCTGCGAAGGGACGAGATGGCATCTCGGATTTCTGGGGCTGTTTTATCTGCCAAATAGAGGTTATTGATGCCGTGCGAGAAGCGTATTTCGGGGGCGAACTTGAAGTATTTGAAATATATTTCAAACCCCATACCTGCTTCTACCATAACGTCTCTTTTGGCGGTTACGATGGGATCGAGATTGATTTCTTCCTGGGCCTTGCTATTAAAAAGGTAGCTTCCTCCCCCAATAAAGTACATGCGGGTATTGTTGAATCGTATAGATCGGTACTTAAAGACTACCGGGAGTTCCACCATAGTGGCTTCATTAACCAACTCTTCGCTTCGGTAGCTAAGGGTAGGCGAAGTTGCCCCAGCTCCATCGAAGTAGTTGACATCAACTTTGTATTCGTAAAAGCCAATTTTTGGGGTAAATATCAGGTTTACCTGATCGTGAAAGCGTAATATCCCAATAAATCCCAATGAAAAGCCTGGGGTAAATTTGGGAAAGATGGAATGAATGGCATTATTCGAAGTGTTTGCTGAATTTAGAAACTCAGGAGAGTAACGTAGTTGGTAGCTAGCGGTATGTACACCAAGAAAAAATCCATAGGAGGTGAACTTGTCATCCGACCCTGAATTATTGGTCAATCCGAAATACCCTTGGGCATTGCTTTTGACAACTACGCACAGCAGCAGGAAGCTTAGGACAATTACTTTTGTCCTACGTAAATAGAGCTGATGCCAAAGGTAAGTGGTTTGCATAGCGTGCTGTGAAAGCCTACTTTTTTTAATACGGACAGAAAATCCTCTCCATCGGGAAAGGCCTCTACGGACTCGGGAAGATAAGTATAGGCAGAATTGTCCTTGGATACAATTTTCCCAATTTGTGGAAGAATCACATGCGAATAAAAACCATAAGCTTGCTTCATTGGAAATGTCCTAGGCTTACTGAATTCCAAGATCACCGTTTTTCCTCCAGGCTTTAGCACACGGTACATATCCGAAAGTCCCTTTTCTAGATTTTCAAAGTTCCTAACTCCAAAGGAAACGATCACTGCATCGAATTTATTGTCTTCAAATAAGAGACCCTCAGAATCTCCGAGATGCATTTCGATTTTCTCCTGTAACCCTCGCTTCACCATTTTTTTGCGACCCTCGGAGAGCATACCCTCAGAAATATCGACTCCAATGATTTTGTCTGGATGAAGGGTTAGAGCCTCGATAGCAAAATCTCCCGTACCGGTAGCAATATCCAAAATCAACTTCGGGGCATCTTTTTGGAGATGTTTGATGGCCTTTTTCCTCCAAATGATGTCAATACCTAGGCTCAGCACATGGTTGAGCAAATCGTATTTAGGGCTGATGCTATTAAACATTTCAGCTACCTGCGCTTTTTTAGGGTCTTGCTTATCTTTGTAGGGGAGGACGGTCATCACGAATCTTCTTTTGTGGCACAATATTACTACACAAACCCAAGGATATGAAAATTGTTGGAGGTCTTCCGGCAAAGCGCTTCCAAAATAAAAGCCTATTTTTGTGGCCTACACAAAAGTTATGATTAAAAAAGCCACCTTTTTAGTTAGCAATACCGACGTCTCCAAGTGTCCAAAGCCTGACCGCGCAGAGATTGCCTTTATTGGGCGCTCTAATGTGGGTAAGAGTTCCTTGATCAACATGCTTACTGGAGTGAAGGAGCTAGCCAAAACCTCCCAAAAGCCAGGTAAGACCCAGTTGGTCAATCACTTCACCATTGATGACCGATGGTTTTTGGTCGATCTACCTGGTTATGGTTTTGCTAAAGTAAGTAAGGATAAAAAGGTGAAGTGGGAGAAAATGATCAGCACCTACCTGACCACTCGCACCAATCTTTGCGGGGTATTTGTTTTGATTGACAGCCGCTTGGAACCACAAACCATCGATTTGGAATTTCTTTCCTGGTGTGGAGAGGAGGGCGTGCCCTTCGTGGTGGCCTTTACCAAAGCAGATAAACAGTCTAAAACCCAGACCGATAGACAGGTTAAGGCTTTTTTATCCAAGCTAGTTGAGATTTTTGGAGATACGCCAGATTATTTTGTGACCTCTGCTGAAAAAGGCCAAGCCAAAGACGAGGTACTCCACTACTTAGCGGAGCTGGTCGCCGAATTTGAATCCCAGCGTACAAATTGATGGATACTGCTATATTTGCAGCCTGAATACCTAAAAAACATGAATTTTAAAGACATTGCTACTGTAGCCGGTAAGCCGGGATTGTACAGAATCGTAAGCCCTACCCGTTCTGGTGTGGTGCTTGAAGCCTTGGACGAGAAAAAAACCAAATTGGTCGCTGGCATGTCCATGCGCGTGTCCGTGCTGAAGGACATTTCCATCTACACGCTCACTGAAGAAGGGGCTGAACCCTTGGAGTCTGTGATGAAGAAAATCGAAGCAACCTATCGGGGAGATACAGGAATAGATGCTAGTGCTACTGATGCTGAGTTGCGCGCTTTCCTAAAGTCTGTATTGCCAGAATTTGACCAAGATCGCGTATATGTGTCAGACATTAAAAAATTGAATGCCTGGTACTTGATGATCCACAAAAACTCTCCTGAAGTACTTCAGGAGAGTTCTACTACTGAAAAAGAAGGGTAATCCTTAGCCGCGTACCTACGGGGCTTTTTAATATCTTAGCTAGATGTCCTCCCTTGCCAAAGAAACTTTTGCCTTGGTTACTGAAGAACTAGCCTTGCCTGAGCTGCGTGAGGAATTTGACGAGTCTAAAGCTGTAGGCTTATTGACTCAGGCAGTAAGCCAGCTTTTAGACAAAAATTTGGAACGGCTCCTGCAAATCTGCTACCGGATAGATTTGTCAGAAAATATGCTCAAAAAAATTCTTCACGAATCTCCCCCAGAGCAGCTTGCCTCAGATCTGGCGCAAGCCTTGTGGGAGCGGCAAAAACAAAAAATCATCCTCAGAAAACATTACTCAGGTACAGAGGATCCCGAGTAAGTTAGGTCTCACTTTTTTCCTTACCTGGGATTGTGTAAGTTTCGTTCAAATCTCTTTTTATGGCAAATCCCATCTGGATCATGACCTCCGCTTTTGATCAGCTGACTCTGGAGGAGACCCTTGAAAAAGCCCTTCAAATTGGTGTTCAAGGATTGGATCTTTGCGTTTTCCGCAAGGACGGTACCCGAAATGATTTTGTGGCAACACACTTAGATTACCTGAATTTTGGTCCAGAGGAAGGTAAAAGCCTGCTGGCCCAATTTAACCAAGCGCGTCTACGCCTTTCTATTGGAGCGTTTGAAAACCTTATTGGAGGAGATCCCGTCCATCGCATTCACAATCAAAATCACCTGCTCCGCTTGATCCGCATCGCCTACCTTCTGGGAGGGGATGACAACGATGTGACGGTGGGGACCTTTGTGGGTTACAACCACGAGCTCGGTAATCAGGAGGGAGGGTTTGAGAAAAATCTATTGGAATACCAGCGGATTTTTGGCCCCATCATCCGCTATGCTGCGAGTCTTGGTGTGACGGTAGTTTATGAAAATTGCCCCATGGAGGGCTGGAGGAGCTCTGGATATACGGGCACCTTTAACAACCTGAGTGGGGTGTTGGCTGCTCGCAAACTGATGTACGAGCTCGTCCCGGAAAAAAACCACGGAGAAATCTATGACCCCTCCCACGATGTATGGCAGCATACCGATCCTCTGGAGGTCATGCAACATACTGATACGACTCGCCTACGCAGGATTCATGTCAAATCCACCAGAAATGTTTCCGATCCCTTTTGGGGCAATATGTATCCTATGCAACAAATTCGGCCCAAATGGACAGAGAAATTGGGGATTACCTCCAGCAAAAACCCTTGGGATCGCCACCATTACGAAGCTACGCTTCCAGGATTTGGACTCGGAGATTCTATGGATTGGCGGGCTTTTGTTCGTTTAGTTCAAGAAAGAGGCTTTATTGGTCCCTTTGAAATTGAAAATGAGGCACTTCTTTCCAAACAAACAGGCAATATGGGTGCGATCGTGCAGGGCTGCCGCGCTGCAGTTCAAAATTTGGCTCCTTTACTTTGGGAACTTGGTGAGGAGGGCTGGGCTTACCCTGCCTCAGCGTATCAGCCGCTGAAAGACGTACTGCGCAGCAATGTTCCTGTTGTAACCATGGATCAACTGCTTTAAAGTCCAAAAAGGAAAAAACTTAGGTCTGTTGCTCGTAGACGGTATCTGCAGGTAAGTTGGGCTGTTCTGCTGCGGCTATGGCCAACTGGTCACAGCGCTCATTTTCTGGATGCCCAGCATGCCCTTTAAGCCAGAAGAACTTGGGCTTAAACTTGAGGTGGAGGGGAATGTAGCGAAGCCATAGGTCTGGATTTTTTTTGTCTTTGAAGCGCTTCTTCTGCCAAGACCAGAGCCAGCCCTTTTCAATCGCATCCACTACATATTTGCTGTCGGAGTAGACTTGGACGGGAAATTCAGTGGTATTGATTTCTTGGAGGGCACGAATCACTGCCAAGAGTTCCATGCGGTTGTTGGTGGTCAATCGGAAGCCTTCAGAAAGTTCTTTCCGATGCTGGCCAAATTTCAGCACTACTCCATAGCCTCCTGGACCAGGGTTGCCTTTGGCTGCTCCATCTGTAAAAATGACAATCATGCTACAAAGAAATCAATAAATGCGAAAGCTTGCTTTTTCATCCTCCTGATAATGGGAAGGCGTTGGTCTTGAAGATTTTCACGGCTATCGATAATAGAATTATACCGAATATCCGTCTTAGAATATCTACACCTGTTTTTCCGAGTTTACGCTCTAACCAATTGGTGCTTTTTAGGACGATGTACACAAAAATCAGGTTGAGTAGGATACCAATGGCGATGTTGATCTGTTCAAACTCTGCCTTCAAGGTCAAAATGGTGGTGAGGGTACCTGCCCCAGCAATCAGAGGGAAGGCAATGGGTACGATAGAGGCGCTTGCCGTAGCATCGGGGTCAGGTTTGAAGAGCTCAATACCCAAAATCATCTCCGCGCCCAATGCAAAAATGATAAGTGCCCCTGCGATTGCGAAATCTTCCACACCAATTCCAAACAAGTTCAGGATGGATTTTCCTACCAGTAGGAAGGTGATCATTAGGACACCTGCCACGATTGTAGCTTTCCCAGATTGAATATACCCCACTTTTTTACGAAGGTTGATGATGATGGGAATAGATCCCAAAATATCGATAACGGAAAACAGGATCAGGGAAACAGAAAGAATTTGTTTGAAATTTACCATGGCGCAAAGTTAAGTGGTTTTTAGGGAGTGCCGAACCAATCCAGCAAATTCCTGGTTGTGCCCTACAGTAAACCCGCTCCGTCTTCCACCTCTTCCAAGGATTGGCTCAGAAAGTCGATAAAGGGCTTCATGGCATAAAATCCATCAAGCGCAAATTTTAAAAAAGCTCCTGTGAGTATTGCTTGATCTGAAATGGGGTGTGAAACGGTAAAGCTTTTTAGTTTAAGATAGTCAATGTAGGGATGGTTAGCCTCATAGTCTCTCGGGCTCGTTTTAAGTTTTTCACCTTCGATGCAGGGAAATAGGTTTTTAAAGGAAGGAGTTTGTTCAATATGCTGGAGTTCAGCACCACTAAAGTCGATTTCTTTGCGGATTTTTTTGAGAACTTCTGCTTCGGGTACCCAGATTCCCCCTGCCAAAAATGAATTTCCAGGTTGGATCTGAAGGTAGTAGCCTGGGCCAGGAGAATTCTTCCCTGTAGGGGAAAAATAAATTCCAAAATTAGTTTTGTAGGGGTTTTTGTTTGCCGAAAACCGAACATCTCGATTTTGCCTAAAAAGGCAGTTTTTGGGCTTAAATGCAGCTAAACTAGGTTCCAATGCTACCATTTCCTGGAGTAGGACCTCTGCATCCTCGAGCAATCTAGCCCGGGTGCTTTGGTACCAGGTTTTGTTGGCATCCATCCACTCTTTGTGGTTGTGTTGAGCCAAAGCAGCTAGAAAATCAAGGTAGGGTCGCATAGCGGACTGGAAGGGTAAAATTTACTGGTAAAAGTAGTAACTCCAAAAGGAAGTTGGAGTTTAAATAAACTCCACTAGCGTCTCTAGTTTCATGCCCCGACTTCCTTTGATTAGAATCAAGTAGTCCTCAAGTTTACCGTCTTCCAGCCAGTTTCGGAAAGAAAAAGGGTCGGGAAAGTATAGGGCAGAAGGGGCTTTTTCTAGAGCAGACACGATCAGTTTCCCCGTGAAGCAAACCTTATCAAAGGCATATTCACTTACAAGCTCGCCCAACTTTCGGTGTTCCTCTTCCGCATATTCTCCTAGTTCAAACATGTCTCCCAAAATGACCATTTTATGTTTCTTGCCTGTCATGGTACCAAAAGTCCGGATAGCCACTTCCATGCTGGAAGGGTTGGCATTGTAGGCGTCCAGAACGATCAGATTGCTTCGCTTCTCCACCAGTTGCGAGCGCATATTTTCTGGCGTATACTGCAAGATGCCACGAACAGCATCCTCTATCGGAACCCCAAAATGGGAACCTATGGTCAGCGCATTGGCAATATTTCCAAAATTGTAGGCACCTACCAAGGAACTCAATTGAGTACCTTCCACTCCCGCTACTGAAAAAGCAACAAAGGGGTCTGCCCCCTCAAACTGGACCTCACAAAAATCTCCTTTTGCTGGGAAAAGCACAGGATGCTCAAAACGGGCAATTAAAGGAGCTAAAATCGGATCTTGGGTATTGATAAATACGGTGCCTTGATGGGACTTGAGATATTGAAACAATTCAGTTTTGGTCTTCAAAACGCCTGCAGGACCACCCATACCTTCTAGGTGGGCTTTCCCAATATTGGTGATGCAACCGTGAGTAGGTTCTGCAATCAAACAAAGTTCTTCAATGTCTCCTTGCTTGTTGGCCCCCATCTCTACGATGGTAATCTCGTGCTCGGGGCGCAAGCGTAGCAGGGTTAGCGGCACACCGATGTGGTTGTTCAAATTACCTTGGGTAGCGAGCGTATTGAATTTTTGCTTCAGCACGCTATGCAAGAGTTCCTTGGAAGTAGTTTTTCCATTGGATCCCGTCAAACCAATGACGGGGATGTTGAATTTTCTCCGATGGAAGGTGGATAGCTGCTGTAAGGCAGTGAGCACATCCTCACATAAAAAATAACGGGAATCGCCAGCAGTAGCAGTGGCAGGATCATCCACCACCACTGCAGAAGCACCTACTGCGAGGGCCTTGAGGGCAAATCCATTTGCGTTGAAATTGGGGCCTTTGAGCGCAAAAAACAGGTTTCCAGGATCAATTTTCCTAGTATCCGTGCTAACACCAGTGCTGTGGAGAAATAGGGAGTAGAGCGTATCCAGGTTCATTTTTTTTAAAAATCTAATACAAAATAAAGCAATCGAACCATCTTTATAGCCCAGGACTCGTTTTATTTTAAACGATTCTGCTCCCTGCCATGCAAAAAATTCTCACTCTTTTTTTTGTGGACCACCACACTGCTGTTTGCTCAGAAAATTGTAGAATGGAATCCAAGTAAAACGATTCAGGTGAATGGACAAAATCTTGGACCAGGGCACACGCTAGGAATCAATTCTACCCAAATCCAATTCACGGCAGCGATACCTCTCTTTACCACTTTCATAAAAAAGACTCCAACTGTAGGCCTTACCCGAATTTCAAATATTCCATGTGGTTCAGTACCTAGTGAATGCTTTGCTATACGTTTGAATGCTGACGAAAACGATGTTCACTTCGAAATATATTTCTCCTAGTTGGCGGTAAAACTGGTGAAGGCCACTGGACTACCTCGTCCCATCTTGCAAAATCAATTTCTGGATCTAGGCGAAAATACCCAGCCATTTTTTAGTGGGCAGCTTCTGCAATCCAACTTCAGGCGCCTTCCAGGTGGTTTCTAGCTATCCACCACTGCTAGGTTGATCTCTAGCTTGGGTCAAGTGCTACTCCGAGAACATGCTTCCTACCAGGCAAACCCGTGCTGTTGGATGCGGTCAACCTTGTTCTAGGGCTTTATTTCTTACACCTAGAAACCAGTGATCCGCGGATGTAGGTTAAGAAAATCTGGGTGAAATAAGCAGAATGCATTTTTTTGTAGCGCAAGCTTCTAGTTGATTTTCCCTAATGGATAAGTGCATCAATTTTTGGCAATTCTGTAAGCGGTTTGCCAACATAACCTAAAAAAGCTAGTTTAGAAATTCAAATCTACGCTCAATGAAAAACTT
Organism: Bacteroidota bacterium; assembly: GCA_027593175.1. Classification (GTDB taxonomy): domain Bacteria; phylum Bacteroidota; class Bacteroidia; order Cytophagales; family Cyclobacteriaceae; genus Algoriphagus. The sequence goes on from JAQCJI010000001.1 coordinate 82,624, forward strand.
TCTTCTTGCGCTTCTAGCTGTTCTAGTCCTGTGGAGCTGCCAATCGGGCCCAGCGCCTGCCGACCAAGTATTTATCAACGGGATTGTCTACACGGTTGACGAAGCCCGTCCCAAGGTGGAGGCTGTGGCGGTGAAAGATGGGTTGATTTTGGCTGTGGGCACTACCGAGGAAATCCAAAAGTTCGTTGGAAGCGACACGGAAGTGATTGACCTAGCCGGCAAGACGATGACGCCGGGATTTATCGAGTCCCATGCCCACTTGATGGGAATAGGCTATAATAAATTGGAAATCGACTTGATGGGAGTCAAGACCTACGAGGAGCTTATCCAAAAAGTAGCCGAGGCTGCAGTAATTGCTAAGCCAGGCGACTGGATTACCGGTAGGGGATGGCATCAAGACAAATGGCTCAAGCTTCCAGAAAAAACGGTCAAAGGCTTTCAAACCCACGAGGCACTCAGTGCGGTGAGCCCCAACAATCCCGTCTACTTAGCTCATGCCTCAGGCCATGCCTCTTTTGTGAATCAGAAGGCCATGGATCTTGCTGGCATTACCCCTTTGCGCAGTGAAAGCCCTACCCAAGAAGTTGAGGGTGGCGAGGTACTTCGGGACGAATTAGGAAATCCCTCTGGCGTATTGGTGGAGCGCGCTTCCACCTTGGTCAATAAGTTGATCCCAGAAACTACCCCTGAGAAAAATGAAGAGGCCTTAACCTTAGCATTGCAAGAGCTTGCTGAAAAAGGAATCACCTCCTTCCATGATGCGGGTTCTGGCCAAGAGGTCATCGACCTGGTTCAGAAATTTCAAAAAGAAGGCAAACTCACGGCCCGCATGTACATCATGCTCACAGGAAGGCAGCCCGACGTGTTGGAGGCCTGGTATAAAAAAGGGCCGATGATTGACCCCAACCACTGGGTGACGGTTCGTTCCATCAAACTCAATTGCGATGGGGCTTTGGGACCTTGGGGTGCCTGGTTGTTGGAAGATTATTCCGATAAGGCAGGTCACCGTGGACACGAGACCCTGCCCATGTCCGTAGTAACGGAGGTTGCAGAGAAAGCCCTACCTCTAGGATTCCAAGTGTGTGCTCATGCCATCGGTGACCGTGCCAACCAGGAGATTTTGGATCGGTTTGAAGCTGCTCTTGCCAAAAATCCGGGAGCTGCCGACCATCGCTCCCGCATCGAGCATGCGCAGCACTTGCATCCCGATGACATTCCACGCTTTGGGCAGCTTGGCGTGATTGCCGCTATGCAGGCAATTCACTTAAGTTCAGACCGCCCTTGGGCCATCGATAGGTTAGGAAAAAAACGCATCATCGATGGTGCATATGTATGGCAGAAGCTCTTCCAAACTGGTGCGCGCATTGCCAACGGCACCGATGCCCCTGTGGAACCCGTAGATCCTATTCCCTCTTTTTATGCCTCAGTAACTCGTAAAACCCTCCAAGGACTGCCAGAAGGAGGCTACGAGGGGGATCAAAAAATGACCCGTGACCAGGCGCTTAAGTCCTATACCTTAGATGGGGCTTTTGCGGAGTTTGAAGAAAAATTTAAAGGTTCCATCGAAGTAGGCAAAGCTGCAGACTTTACTATCTTCGACAAGAACATCATGGAAATCTCAGAAGATGAAATCCTGCAGGCCAAGGTGCAATTGACTGTAGTAGGCGGGAAAGTGGTGTATAAGAAACTGTAAATGTGAAATAATTATAGAAGCTAAAAATTATAACTAAAACATGTCCAGTATCTATTTTAATTAGTACCAAATGAAAAAAATCCTACTCCTCTGTGTACTTGCGGTCGCTTCGATGACCTTGGCCCAGGCTCAAGTAATAGCACCTCGGCCAATTTCTTGGCAAGATGTGGCCACCTGGAAATTCATGCCCAACAGTGGACACAAACTCTCCCCCAATGGCGTATGGATGGCCTACGTACTTACCGGAGTGGAGGCTGATGGGGAATTAATACTCCAAAAGGTGGCCGATCCCAACAGCAAAAAGTCTTTTCCAATTGGGAATACTTCCTTTGCCAACTTTGAGTTTAGCGACAATAGCCAATGGCTGGCTTTCAAGGGATATCCCAAATTCACCGAAAAGCAGGCCAACGAAAAAACAAAAGGTAAGCCCCTAAAGGAAAAACTCCAGTTGATCCAGCTGAGCACAGGAGACAAAAAGACCTTCGAGGGAATTTCAGGGTTTAACTTTAACGGCGAGGCGGCATCACACCTTCTGATGACCCTTCCCAAGGAAGGAAATGGGGAGGCCAAAGGCTCGGATCTTTTGCTTTATCACCTTGCTACTGGCAAATCCCAGAATCTAGGCAATGTCCGAGAACACGCAGTAAATAAGGCAGGCACACACCTAGCATACGCCGTAGATGCAGCAAACTCCCAAGGAAATGGTTTGTACCTACTCACCTTGGCCAGCAATAGCTTGTCTGTGTTGGATTCGGACAAAGCAGGGTATCAGGGCATCAACTGGACAGAAAAAGGGGATGCCTTTGCGGCACTCAGGTTTAAAAAAGACAAAAAATACACCCAAGAAAAAGGAGCAGTGCTGGGTGTTAAAAACCTATCTAGCCCACAGCTCACTGTGTATGAGCCTGCCAAAGATTCTACCGGTTTTGATTCCCGTTATACTATTAGCCCCAACCGCCGTCCCCTTTGGTCGGATGATTTGACTCGCCTATTTTATGGCATTCACCCACTGGTTTTGGCTGTAAAAGAAAGCCCCAAAAAGGAAGTGAACCAAGACTCTCTGCTGGCTGCAGAATCTGCTGCTCTAGCCAAACTTAAGGCGGATACTACCCTCAAATCCATCGCAGATGTGCAACAAGCGATTGGCAAGTTGCGCATATCAACCACCGAAGAAAAGAAAGCGAAGGATGCTAAAAAACCAGAAATGACGATTTGGCACTGGAACGACGAGCGACTCCAGTCCCGTCAGCAAGTGATGGAAGGCATGGACAAGAACTTCAGTTTCTGGGCCATGTACAACCTCAGTACCAAAAAACACCTGCCTCTTCAAGACAGTACTCTACTCGAACTCAACCTCCTTCCCAACCAGCACTACGCCTTGGGCGCGGATCAGCAGGCCTACGAGTTGGACAACAATCTCAATGGGCAGACCTATAAGGATTATTACCTAGTGGACCTGAAATCGGGAACCAAAACCCTACTTTTTGAGAAGTTTTATCAGCCCTCCTTTGCGTCTATGCCTCGTGCATCCACCGATGGCAAAAAACTACTATATGGTAAGGATGGCCACTTTCATCTATACGACATGGCTACCAACACCCACAGCAATCTAACTGAGAAGCTTCCAGTAGCTGTGGTCGATGTAGAAGACGATCACAACGTGATCAAGCCCCTCTACAATCCCTTGGGATGGAGTAGTGACAGCCGCTATGTACTCGTTCGGGATGGCTGGGATATTTGGCAAATCCCACTTTCTGCCAAGGAAACTCCCATCAACCTGACTCAGAACGGAAAGGCTCAAAAAATCCGATACCAGTACCGCGTTAGTCTTGATTCGGAAGAAAAGGGTATCGACCTGACCAAGACCGTGTACCTACGCATCTATGGGGAGCAGACTAAGAAAAGCGGGTATGCTACCCTTGCTCCCGCAAAAGCTGGATTGACCACAGGCGCAAAAGTCTTGCGCTGGGAAGATGCCAATATCCAAGGCCTAAGCAAGGCGAAAAAGGCGGCAGTATTCACTTTCACCAGTGAAAATGCCAACCAGCCCACCCAAGTATTTCTGAGCGATGCGACACTCAGCACTTCCAAGCAGCTTACCGAGAATGCTCCCGATGCAGGTAAGTTTGCCTGGTCCGCAGGGGTCAAGCTCGTCGATTATGTCACTACAAAGGGTGATTCCCTGCAAGCGGCCCTCTTCCTTCCGGCAGGCTATGAGGAAGGGGAAAAGTATCCAACTGTCGTGTACTACTATGAAAAGCTTTCCCAGACCCTACACAATTGGTCCAATCCAGCCTATAGTGGCACGGGTTGGAGCCCAAGTGTGTATACTAGCAACGGCTATGCGGTCTTAATTCCAGATATCGTTTACAGAATGGATGACCCAGGGATGTCGGCTGTTTGGGCGGTGCTTCCAGCGGTAGATGCTGCCATCCAAACAGGCGTCATTGACCCCAATAAGATGGGGCTCCATGGCCACAGCTGGGGAGGTTACCAAACTTCCTTCCTGATTACCCAAACGAATCGCTTCAAGGCTGCAGCTGCTGGCGCACCTCTGACCAACATGATTTCCATGTATGACCTGATCTACTGGAATACAGGTGGGGGCAATATGTCAATTTTCGAAGCCTCTCAAGGAAGATTCTTGGGTGGCCCCTGGGAAAATTGGGATGCCTATGAACGAAATAGCCCTATCTACCACGTGAAGAAGGTACAGACACCCTTGCTCATGCTGCACAACGACAAGGATGGTGCTGTAGACTTTACCCAAGGGATCGAGTACTACAATGCACTTCGCCGTCTGAAGAAGCCCGTGATTATGGTGCAATACTTAGGCGAAAACCACGGGCTTGGAAAACTCGAAAACCGGAAGGATTACAGCGTGCGGATGATGGAATTTTTCGATCACCACCTCAAAGGGCTTCCCGCACCAATATGGATGGAAAAAGGCGTACCTCGATTGAAGTTAGGGGATCACTTGGACGAAAGAGTTTTTTGAATTTCTGAGTCCCGATATCGGATATGAATTTCAACTAGGAAACCAAAAAAATGAATCCCCCGGGATTAGCTGGGGGATTTTCTAGTGTTACAAGTAAATTGGTTGATTCCAACTTCAATCCCATAGTTTAGTTCGGTAAGGCAAAAGCCACATAAGCATCCCCGCTTTTGGTGCCTTTCCCGCCTCCGCAGGCAATGACAAGGTATTGCTTCCCATTTCTTTCATATGCTGCCGGGGTAGCATGCCCAGCTGCTGGAAGCTGAGCTTCCCAAAGGAGTTTACCTGTTTCCTTATCGAAAGCTCGAATTTTCTCATCCTTGGTGGCTGCGATAAAGACTAGGCCACCGGCAGTGACCACAGGTCCTCCGTAATTTTCGATGCCAGTATTTTCGACCCCCATTGCTTTTAGCGAATCGATAGATCCAAGAGGGATTTGCCATTTCTTCAAGCCCGTTTTCATATCGATGGCAGTCAACAGGCCCCAGGGAGGGTTGGAACCATAAATTCCCTGTTTGGTGGTGAGTCGTTTGTATCCCTTCATGTAGTAGCGGGGGTAGAGTTTGGAGTTTTCGGTTTCCGGTTCTTTTTTGTCTCCTGCATCTGCCTTACCCAGCAGGTAATCCACTAAAATTCCTCGTTCTTCTACTGAAATATGGGAAAATGAAGGCATTGCACCCTGACCTTTTTGAAGTAGTAGCCTAAGGGATTCAGGAGAATACTTTTCTTTCAATGCAATCAGACCGGGAAAGGAGGGAGGATTACCCTTTCTGTCCAAACCATGGCAATTACCACAGTAATTGGCATAAATGGATTGACCCACATTGCCAAAGCTGGCATTTGGAGTCATCTCAATTAGCCAAGGAATTTGGTTGGCATTGACATAGAGTGTTTGGGATTTGGGATCAAAGGCAGCACCACCCCATTCACCGCCCCCATCCATTCCTGGAAAAAGTACAATCGAATTTTCTGGGTGTGGAGGGGCCCAAGTATCTGCAAAAATGGCATTTGAAAGCTGGCTACGGATGTCTTTTTCCCATTCAGGCGTTAGATTAAGGATGTTTTTTTCCTCAAATACGATGTTCATAAACGGTTCAGGTAAAGAGGGAATGGGTTGGGTTTTGGAACTCACCTCTCCTGGCATTCGAGTTTGGGTAACGGGAGTTTCATTGATCGGCCAGATGGGATTTCCAGTTTCCCGATCAAAAACATAGGTATGTCCTTGTTTTGAGATTTGTGCTACGGCATCAATCCATTTGCCGTCTTTTTGGATTCGGATCAGGTTGGGATTGGCAGGAAAGTCTCGATCCCAAACATCGTGGTGAATCGCCTGAAAATGCCAGATCCGCTTTCCTGTACGGGCATCAAGAGCCAAGAGCGAGTTGGCATACAGATTGTCTCCGTTTCGGTAGCCTCCCCAAAAATCATAGGTAGCCGAACCAGTCGGCACAAAAACGATCCCTCTAGCATAATCTAAGGTCATTCCTGCCCAGTTGTTGGCCCCGCCCATATTCAGGATGTATTTCGGATCCCAAGTTTCAAAGCCCTCCTCACCGGCTTGTGGAATGGTATGGAAAATCCATTCCCGCTTCCCGCTTTTTATGTTGTAAGCCCGGATATGTCCCGGAGCGGCATCCAGTCCTTCAGAAAGGCGCATACCCAGAATTAATTTGTCTTCAAAAACAACTCCTGGAGAATTGGATACGATCAAAAAATCTTTCAAATCTGTATCTAGATCTTCTCGAAGATCCACTTTTCCATGATGACCAAAAGTCAAGATTGGCTCTCCTGTAATGGCATTCAGTGCCATCAACCAGTTGCCTGCCGTGAATAAAATTCGCTTTTCTTTTCCCTCTTCCCAGTAACTAACTCCACGATTGGCCCCAGCCCAAGAATTTTCCCCTCCCAAAATCGTAAAAGGGTCAAAACGCCAGATTTCTTCTCCTGTGGCCGCATTGAGTGCAAAAACATTTAGTTTGGGCGTGGTACCGTAAAGCAAGTCACCCACTAAGATGGGTTGGCATTGAATCTGGCTTCGCTCCGTCGCGTCACCAGTATGGTAGGTCCAAGCCACTTGGAGCTGGGCAACATTTTCTTTGGTGATTTGGGTCAAAGCCGAATACCTCGAACCATCTTCTGGCCCGCCATAGTGCGACCAATCGGTATAGTCGATTTCTCGAACTTTTTGGGTACAGGATAAAGTAAAAAGAAAAAATACGACAAAAAGAGATTTTTTGAAGGCCATTTGGATGAAATTGAATTATAAAAATAGAAGAATTTTTGATGATCAGAGGTTCGCAATGCCAAAAATTAAATTGATGATTTTAAAGTATCAAACCTGGGCCGAAAGAGCTTTCTAGATGTAATCGTATACGTAAATCACCAAACCCCTCGCAGACACCTGAGGAATTTTTTTTGAAAAAATTTAATTCTTAAAACCCTTTCTTGAGAGCTTTTAGGAGTGGCTTACCTAGAGAATTGACTAGATTACCGTGATCCTTACTTTTTTCTCTTTCAGTTTTTGGTTGTTGACCTTAGGGAGAAATTGCTCTAAAACTGCTGATTTTACCCCAGCAAATGCGCAATCGATTTTGAGTTCAATTGCTCCAAGGTCAGATGCACTGATCCCGCCTTGTTTAAAAAACAAGCCGACAATATCCCCCTTAGAAATTTTATCTTTCCTCCCGCCGGAAATTAACAAGGTACTCCAAGGTGAGGGGGCGGGTAGGGTGGAAGGTAGAAGTTTTTCAAGTGTAGGGTTCCCTACAAAGTCGGGCAGGGCTTCCCTCTCAAATTGCAAAATATAGGCAGTGCCTTGGCTATTCATCCGTGCTGTTCGTCCATTGCGGTGGATAAACTCCTCTGCACGGAGAGGAAGGTGGAAGTGGATAATAAAGTCGAGTTCGGCCACATCAATGCCTCGTGCAGCCAAATCTGTAGCTAGGAGTAGAGGATAGGTACCGTTTCTAAATTTGATTAAGGATCGTTCCCGGTCGATTTGCTCCATGCCTCCAGAAAATATTCCGTGGGAAATGCCTTGATCACTTAAGTAATCACTTACCCGTTGGATGGAGTCCTTGAAATTGCAAAAGATAATGCCATTTTCCGACCCCAACTGCCCCAGCAGCTGACTGAGCGTTTCGAGTTTGTCTTTGGTCGGGGAAAGGACCTTTTTGAGTTGGAGCTGGGAGATTTTATCTGTTTGAAAATCTAGTACTTGAGGAGATCTTAGCCCTACAAAACTAGGGATTTCTACCCCTTGAGTGGCTGAGGTCAGAATTTTTCTTCCCACTCTTGGCAGTGCGTGGAGGATGTCTCGCATTTCTCCTTCAAAGCCTATTTCCAAGGATTTATCAAATTCATCCAAGACCAGACTCTGGATAAAGGTAGTATCAAAGGCTCTTCTTCTCAGGTGGTCCGCAACTCTTCCAGGAGTGCCTATCAGGACTGCAGGGCGGTGTTTGATTTCCATTCTGTCCTTTGAGCCTACCCTACCGCCGTACACTGCATTGACCTTAAATCCTGTTCCCATCTGCCGAACTACCTGTTCGATTTGGATGGCAAGCTCCCGTGAAGGAACTAGAATTAAGAGTTGAACTTCCTCACAGGAGGTATCCAGTTGCAAAAGTAGAGGAAGGAGAAAAGCTAGGGTTTTTCCTGTGCCAGTAGGGGATAGTAGAATCAGGTGCTCTGCTTTTGTAAGCGCCTCCTGAGTGGCAAGCTGCATGGGATTGAGCTGGGTGATACCTAGTTTGGCTAGGATTTCCTCCTGATTTTTGACGCGAGTGGACATGGGACAAAGGTAGCCTTTTTGTTGGGCTCCCTCGCCCCTGTTATTGGAATATGCCCGTTTGGTGAAGGGGTTATTCCAAAGTCCCCTTTCCAATTTCTTCACTTTCGATTCTTGGAAAAGTAATTTGTTACCTTTGTGCCATGTGGAATGAAATTTCAGTCCTAATTCGTAAAGAGATTACCCTAGAGTGGAGGCAAAAATATGCCCTCAATGGGATTTTGCTTTATGTGGTTTCCGCTGTTTTCATCACCTATCTGAGTGTGGGAGCAAAGATGGGGAATCTATCCATACCCACTTGGAATGCCCTTTTTTGGATTATCCTACTTTTTTCCTCCGTCAATGCGGTAGCCAAAAGTTTTGTACAAGAGCAGCAGGGAAGGCAGCTCTACTACTACATGATCGCTTCACCAGAGTCTATCATCCTTTCTAAAATTTGTTACAATACAGGCCTTACCCTGATTTTGGCACTGTTAGGCTATGGGGTGTTTGCTGTGGTGTTGGGTAATCCCGTTCAAGACCAGGGTTTATTTTTACTCAACCTAGTGTTGGGTGCAATGGGGTTTTCAGCTAGCCTAACTATGGTTAGTGGCATTGCTTCCAAGGCAGGCAACAATGCCACACTCATGGCAATATTAAGTTTCCCCGTGATCATCCCTATCCTGCTGATGGCGATACGAATCTCCAAAAATGCCCTGGATGGTCTAGATTGGAGCGTAAGTAGCGATAAACTCCTTAGCCTCTTGGCGATTAATGCCTTAGTTGGCACAACTTCCTATCTTCTTTTCCCCTACTTGTGGAGAAGTTGATTTTTGTTTTTTGCAAGTAGGGGAACCCAGCCCTATTGTTAAATTTTTAGCTCGAATTTTCCAAGCCTAGTTGAACAAGTTTTTCTATTCCTACTATCTTGTACACATGAAACACAAAATTGCATTGGTTACAGGCGCAACCTCTGGTATTGGTAGAGCATGCGCCCTGACCCTAGCCAAGATGGGTTATGACTTGATTGCAACTGGTAGGAGAGGAGAACGTCTGGAGGAATTGGGAAAGGAACTTCCCGAGGGTATTCGATTTTTACCCCTGGTATTTGATGTACGTGATCGAGACCAGGTACTGGCGCTTTTGGGTAATCTTCCCTCTGACTGGGCTGCAGTGGATGTTTTGATCAATAATGCAGGCAATGCACATGGATTGGGACCTATCCAAACAGGACAAGTAGAAGATTGGGATGCCATGCTAGACATCAATGTGAAGGGCTTACTCTATATTTCTAAAGCAATTATTCCAGGCATGACGGAGCGAAACTCTGGCCATATCATCAATATTGGATCTATAGCAGGAAAAGAAGTGTACCCCAATGGAAATGTCTATTGTGCATCCAAACATGCGGTAGATGCCCTTACAAATGGCATGCGTATCGATTTAAACCCTTTTGGGATCAAGGTCATGGGCATTCATCCTGGGCTGGTGGAAACAGAGTTTTCCCTAGTTCGCTTTAAGGGAGATGAAAAAAGAGCGGAAACAATCTACCAAGGATATGCTCCCTTGCTTGCTCAAGATATTGCCGATATTGTAGAATTTGCACTTACCCGTCCGCCGCATGTGGTACTCGCCGATGTAGTGGTACTCCCCACTGCTCAAGCTTCTGCTACGGTAATCAAAAAAAATCTATAGTGATGAAAAACTTAAGTTACCTATTACTGGGCCTGATATTGGCTTGTTCTGCTCCAAAAAATGAAGGAAAAATGGGACCAGAAGGGAATGCTGACAGCCTTCAAAAGGATAAAAATCCTTCCCAAGATGCTTTGGATCAATCGTTGCCAGCCTTAGAAAAAATCCTTTTGGAACAGGGCTTGGTGGACATTGTTCAGGTGATACCTGGGATACAAGTGGAGCTGAAATATTCTACTGAAGACAATTTCTTCCAGCAAGATGTATACGGGGATTTGGGTCGTTGTTACCTACAGCCTGTAGCTGCCGAGATGCTGGCAAAAGCCCAAAAGGCGCTGCAAGAGAAATCCCCCAACTTAAGTCTATTGGTTTACGATGGTGTAAGACCGATACGTGTGCAACAAATTTTATGGGATGGTTTGGAAAAGCCAGACAGCCTCAAAACCTTGTATGTTTCAGATCCCAAAATCGGGGGCCTTCATAATTTTGGAGTGGCCGTTGACTTAACCATCGTAGATTTGAAAACAGGGAAGCCACTTGATATGGGTACTCCCTTCGACTTCTTTGGCTACCCAGCCTATCCTGATCGAGAATTACAGATGCTAGCGGAGAAAAAAATCACTAAATCGCAGGTGGCCAACCGTGAGATCCTCAGAAAAGTGATGAAAGGCGCAGGATTTACAGGAATTGATAGCGAATGGTGGCATTTTAATGCATTTTCACGAAAGGAAGCAGGGGAAAAATTTCCCCTTATCCAATAAGCTTTGTTGTAGCTCATTTAAACCAATAACCCATGAACCATTTCAAATCCTTTCTTCTAGCCGCCATCCTCGTTTTGAGCAGTAGCCTAATGGCCATTGCCCAGCAGGGTGGACAGTTTCGCGTGTTGGTATTTTCTAAAACGGCAGGCTTTCGACACCAGTCCATCCCGAATGGGGTAATGGCCCTCAAAAAAATGGGCGAAAAACATGTATTTTCAGTGTTCACCTCTGAGGATGCTACTCAATTTACAGATGAAAATCTTGCCAAATTCGATGCAGTGGTGCTGATGAGTACGACCGGAACCATCCTAAATGATAGCCAAAAAGCAGCTTTTCAAAAGTTTGTGCAGTCCGGCAAAGGAGTAGTGGGTATCCACTCTGCTACGGATACGGAGTACGAATGGCCTTGGTACAACCAGATGATTGGTGCCTATTTTCTTGCTCACCCAAGTCAACAGACCTTGCGTCTACAGGTGGTGGACAAATCTCATCCTGCTACCTGGCACCTGCCTGAAAATTGGTTGTGGACCGACGAGCTGTATGAGTTTAGAAATATGAACCCAGCCATCAAGGTTTTGATCCAGGCTGATGAAACTACCTATAAGCCGGATAAGGCTATGGGTACATTTCACCCTATGGCTTGGTATCAAGAATTTGATGGAGGCAGGGTTTTCTACACTGCACTTGGGCATGTGGATGCAGCTTGGGAAGATTCAGACTTCTTGAAACACCTGTATGGTGGTATCTGGTATGCTGCCAAAGGCATCCTTCCAAAAAAATAAGCAAATTTCACCCGTTTCGGAACTTCTAAGGCTAAATTTGGTTTTTCCTTCTAAACTACCTTTTCTGTCATGTTGAAAGCGCAAGCTAGACCCGTTCACCTCTACATGGAGGCTAATCCCAATCCCAATTCACTCAAGTTTGTGGCCAACTTTATGTTGGTGGAGGAAGGAGTCAGTTATGATTTTCCAGATGCAGCGAGTGCCAATGCAAGTCAGTTGGCAAAGGAACTTTTTAATTTTGCAGCTGTGGAGCGCGTATTTATTGTCTCCAATTTTGTGACCATTACCAAGTCAGAAGCCGTGGACTGGGCAGAGGTACAGACGATTTTTCGAGACCATATCCGCCAATACCTAGAGTCTGGCCAACAGGCGGTGCAGGTATTATTGGAGAAGGATCCCCTATTTGATGAAAACGATTCGGAGATAGTTAAAAAAATAAAGGGAATCCTAGACGAATACATTCGCCCTGCCGTGGAACAAGATGGCGGAGCCATCGTGTTTCATTCCTTTGCCGATGGTGTAGTGAAGGTGCTTTTGCAAGGCTCCTGCTCAGGATGCCCTTCAAGCACCGTCACCTTGAAGGCAGGAATACAAAACCTGCTTACCCGAATGCTTCCTGAGGTGAAGGAAGTACAGGCAGAGGGCGTGTAAACGCAGCTGGAGATGAGAATTAAAGATTGGACCTGGGCCTTTTTTGGGCTACTGGCCCTAGCAGTTCGACTTCTGGCTGGACAGTATCCTGAGGCCACAGACCAATTCTACTCGCGAACTTTTTTTCCAGGCATTCGGAATTTGATTGACCATAGTCTGGGAAATCTTCCTTTCCCTACCGTTTACGTGTTCCTAGTACTTGTCCTAGGCCTTTCCTGGATTAGTTTTCGTAGATTTTTCCGGCTTGTAGGTTGGAGACATCGGGCAGGGTATGCCTTGCAAGCGACTAGCAACGGGCTCGGGGCCTTAGTATTCTTTTTCTTAGTGCTTTGGGGCTTTAATTACCAGCGAACGCCCATTTTTCAGCAGTTGAACCTGCAACCCAAACCCCTCAATCAGCAGCAGTTGACTGTTGAAATGGAGTACACCCTGCGCTTGGCCTCAATGGATCGGGGACGGATCAGTCAAGATACCTTAGCCCTCACCGAATTAATGGAGTATTCCAACCTCGAGGACCTGGTTCGTGCGACGATGCAGGAGAATTTGGAGGTGCTAGGTTTGAATTTTACTGGTCGACCTCGCACCAAACAGTTTCCTCCTCAAGGATTCATGCGGAGAATGGGGATTCTAGGTATTTACTTCCCCTTTTCGGGCGAAAGTTACCTCGATCCCAGTTTACACGCCTTGGAAAAGCCCTTTACCATTGCACATGAAATGGCCCATAGTTATGGCTTCACTGACGAGGGGGAAGCTAATTTTATTGCCTGGGTGGTCTTTATGCATGCGGAGGAGCCTCTTTTGCGTTATGCTGCCCATCTTTTACTGCTTCGTTACCAATTACGGGATTATTATCGAATGGATCCTGACGCAGCTTTATGTTGGATGGAAAATCTTCCAAGAGGGGTTATCCAAGACCTGATCTCCATTCGAGAGTCAGCGGAAGCGTATCCTCCGATTTGGCTTGCCTTGAGTCGAAAGTCCAACGACCTATTTTTAAAATCACAGGGAGTCAAAGCGGGCATCAAATCCTATCAGCAACTCCCAATGCTTGCTTCTGCTTGGAGGCAGCGGATGAACCTAAAAAAATAAAATACAGGAAATTCACTTTACTTCCGATTCCCTACCCAAACACCCAGGATTACGGCTGCAATTCCTAGGTAGTGTCCCAAAAGCAGCACTTCCCCATCGAGAACTCCCCACAGTATGGCTACAATAGGAATGGTGTAGGTGACTAGGCTGGCAAAAAAGGGGCTAGCACTTTTGATCATATTATTGAATAAGATTAAGGCAGTAGCAGTGCCCACCATACCGAGTAGGGTCACATAGCCGAGGGCTTCCCATGCTTGGGGATGGGTCGCCATTTTGTAGGAAAATTGGGTGCCGCCAAACAAATAAATCAACGCAAAAGGGAGAATCATCAACAAGGAAATTGAAGAGATTTCTATGGACTTCAGTTTGGTAAATCGCACCTTGATAAAGTGAAGGTTGAAGCTGTAGCAGACACAGGCAGCAATTACATACAAGGCGTAGGTATTGATATTAGACAAGGAGTACAATCCCCATCCATCCTTAAAGGAAACAAGCACAAACACGCCAAAAAAAGCGATTGCCAAGCCTATTCCATTTCTCCGAGTGATGGAAGTATTGAAGAAAAGTGAACCCACTACCACCACAAATAGGGGTGTAAGCGCATTCAATACCCCTGTGAGGGAACTGCTGAGCTGGGTCTGCGCAATTGGAAATAGAAAAGCAGGAATAAAACTTCCCAGCAAGCCTGTGATCAATAAGTTTTTTACCTGTGTTTTGCTGAGTTGCCTGAGGCGAGGAAGGGATAGGGGAAGGAGTAAACTTGCTGCTGCCACCATTCTGTAGGCTCCAACTTCCCCAGGAGAAAAAACTTCCAGCCCTCTTTTGATCAGGATGAAGGAGCTCCCCCAGATCAAGGTGAGTACCACCAATAGGATCCAATTTTTGAGGGAATTTTCAGAGGTGATGGTAGACATTGGGGGGGGTGGGGCAAATAAACTCATTTTCTGATAGGTCTATTCCCAGTTTTGGGCCTATTCCTGAGAGAAAGGATAATAAGTTGCTAAAGGGGTTGAAATTCATAATCCGCATAGACTTCTTGCACGCGCTCCAGAATACTGAGGACCTCTGCGTAGCGCTCTGCTGTAACCATTTCCGTGCGGAAGGGTTTAAAATTGGGCATTCCTCTAAAGTAATTGGTGTAATGTCGGCGCATTTCAAGGATACCTTGCTTTTCCCCTTTCCACTCAATAGAAAAGTCCAAGTGTTTTTTGGTAACTGCAATGCGTTCGTTCAAATCTGGGGCGGTAAGCTTTTCGCCAGTTGCAAAGAAGTGTTTGATTTCGTTAAATATCCAGGGATACCCAATAGATGCTCGACCAATCATCATTCCATCCACATTGTATTTGGCTCGGTATTCAGCTGCTTTTTCGGGGCTATCAATGTCTCCGTTGCCAAATACGGGAATGTGTAGGCGTGGATTGTCTTTAACCAAGTTGAGCCAATACCAATCGGCCTCTCCCTTATACATCTGCTGACGAGTACGGGCATGAATGGAGATGGCTTGAATGCCCACATCTTGCAGCCTCTCGGCTACTTCCACGATACGGATGGTATCTTGACTCCAGCCCAGTCTAGTTTTTACAGTAACCGGCAAGCTCACTCGCTTGACGATCTCTGCGGTCATGGAGACCATTTTGTCAATGTCTAGTAAGATTCCAGCACCGGCACCTTTGCAGGCGACCTTATGGACGGGACATCCATAGTTGATATCCAAAATATCAGGGCCAGCAGCCTCTGCAATGGCAGCGGCTTCCCGCATGGATTCAATTTCAGCTCCAAAAATCTGTATGCCTATCGGGCGTTCGTAATCGTAAACATCCAACTTTTGTACGCTTTTGGCCGCATCGCGGATGAGTCCTTCGGAACTGATAAACTCTGTGTACATCAAATCAGCGCCATTTTGCTTGCACACTGCTCGAAAGGGAGGATCACTCACATCCTCCATGGGTGCGAGTAGGAGCGGGAAATCTCCCAATGCTATATTTCCAATTTTTATCACCTGAAAATCTAAATTTCGTGTAAATTTAGCCCAATTATGGAGATTTACGAAACTCGGGCTAAAATAGCCTCTAGGGAGAACTGGCTTTTGTCCCTTGTAGTCATCACTTTAGTGGCTTTTGGCACCTTAGTCTTGCTTCAAGGTATTGCGCTAGCACTTATGCCTTCCTTATTTCAGGTAAGCATAGAGGACATCATGGGCTTGGTTAGCGGCAATTACGACATCCCCAACGGACGTATGGCTTTGCTATTCACCCAGGGGCTAGGTTCTGGGTTAGGATTTTGGG
The DNA here is from genome assembly GCA_027593175.1 of Bacteroidota bacterium. Taxonomy (GTDB): domain Bacteria; phylum Bacteroidota; class Bacteroidia; order Cytophagales; family Cyclobacteriaceae; genus Algoriphagus. Next base: position 98,341 of record JAQCJI010000001.1, read on the forward strand.
TGGCCACCTGGATTATTATACGCTTTTTGGAAAAAGCCGACTTACACTGGGCCAAGCAAATAGCCCGAATCACTGGAAAAAATCTAGCCTTAGTCACTGCTATGACCGTAGGAGGCATGCTTTTCAATGGCTTACTGGTGTATTGGAATTCCCAGTTGGTCTTGCCTGACTCCCTTTCGGATGTTGAACAATGGATGCGAGACACGGAGATACAGCTCATGGAACTCACCCAATTTCTGACAGATTTTCAATCTATCCCCGAGCTTCTTACTGGAATTTTAGTGATTGGGGTTTTTGCAGGTGTGGGAGAGGAATTATTTTTTCGAGGATTAATTCAGCCCAAGGTGCAGGGGTATTTACGGTCGCCACATTTAGGAATATGGGTCACTGCCCTGATTTTTTCAGCGATTCACGTGCAATTTTATGGGTTTCTTCCACGGATGTTTTTGGGTGCCTTATTTGGGTATCTTTACCATTATTCGGGAAGCTTATTTTACCCGATTCTGGGTCATATTCTTAACAATACTCTTACCCTCTTGCTGGTCTACGGTTCGAATGAAGGCCTAATCGACATGGATTTCCAATCCACAGATACTGTTTCTTACCCTGGCGCACTAGTGGGAATTTTGGTTCTTATACTTGGATTCCTTTATTTTAAAAAAGTCAATCGGGTAATGAATGAAAAACTGGACCAAAGTGTTTGAGGATGAAAATCAAATCCGAGTAGAAATTGTGAAGGGGGTGTTGGAAGGTAAAGGAGTGGATGCTTTTGTTCTCAACAAAAAAGAATCCATCTACCAGATTAATGGTACCTACGAGGTGCTCGTTCCTACAGAACAAACACTTTATGCACTTCAACTGATTCAGCATGAAATCACGTTTTAATATCAATAAGTATAGCAATCTGGCTCAGCGGGCCATCACGACCTTGGTGGGAGGGGGACTGATCTTGGCTTCAAGTATTTATTCGGATTGGACTTATTTTTTGATTTTTGCAGTGATTTTGGGATTCACCCAAATGGAGTTTTACAAGCTTTCTGGCTTGGATGGGATGCTGCCTTTAAAGAGTTTTGGCACCATCCTCGGCCTGTTAATTTTTGCCTTAACTTTTATGGTGGAAAAAGAGCTCTTGCCGCACGAATATCTCTACCTAATTTTCCCGCTCTTATCCTTAATACTCTTTATCAAGCTATACAGAAAAACGGATAAAAAGCCATTTACTGGCGTTGCGTATACCTATCTTGGTTTTTTTTATGTGGCGGCACCTTTTTCACTACTGAATTTGGCAGTGTTTTCTGTAGATGCGGTCTACCACTACGAGATATTGGTCGGGTGCCTTCTTATTTTGTGGGCCAGCGATACGGGAGCATACTTTGCCGGAACGCGCTTTGGTAAGACCAAACTTTTTGAGCGTGTCTCTCCAAAAAAGTCTTGGGAAGGGTTTTTAGGAGGAGCTTTTTCAGCAATTGCGGTTGCCTTTTTGCTCTCCCAGTACTTTGTGGTCTTGGAGGATTGGAAATGGCTGGTTATTGCAGGAATTATCATCATTGCAGGGACCTATGGGGATTTGATCGAGTCCCTTTTCAAGCGCTCCATAGAAATTAAAGATTCAGGCTCAGTGCTCCCTGGGCATGGTGGGTTTTTGGATCGATTTGATGGATTGATACTTTCTGCGCCATTCATCACCGCTTTTTTGAAAATCTGTTAATTTTACCCCTCGTAATTAAAAATCTGATTAAATTTGCCTTCTATTTTATAACCTAAAGACCCAATATGGCTTATATAGAACCGGCACCGATAAAGGATAGAGAGAATCCTTTGGAGTCCATGATGGAGAGATTCAACATCGCCGCTGAGAAACTCGGGCTTTCCGATGAAGTGTATAACGTACTAAAAAATCCAGCCAAGCAAGTGATAGTTTCCCTTCCCATCACAATGGACAGTGGAAAAATCCAGGTATTTGAAGGCATTCGAGTGATCCATTCCAATATCCTAGGCCCTGCAAAAGGAGGAATTCGTTTTGCTCCAGATGTGCATTTGGATGAAGTTAGAGCACTCGCAGCCTGGATGACTTGGAAGTGTGCCGTAGTAGATATTCCCTACGGTGGAGCTAAAGGTGGCGTGCGATGCAATCCCCGCGAAATGTCGAAAGGGGAAATCGAGCGCCTAGTGCGTGCCTACACCATGGCCATGATTGATGTATTTGGTCCAGACAAAGATATTCCTGCACCCGATATGGGTACTGGGCCCCGTGAAATGGCCTGGTTGATGGATGAGTACTCCAAAGCCCATGGGATGACCATCCCTGCTGTGGTAACAGGCAAGCCTTTGGTTTTGGGAGGGTCACTTGGTCGAACCGAAGCTACAGGCCGTGGAGTGATGGTATCGGCTCTGGCCGCAATGCAAAAATTAAAAATTAACCCGTTCCAAGCTACCTGCGCAGTGCATGGATTTGGTAATGTGGGCAGCTGGGCTGCACGCCTATTGGAAGAAAGAGGTTTGAAAATCGTAGCTATTTCTGATCATACCGGTGCATTCTACAATGAAAAAGGGATTAACATCGTGGAGGCGATTGCCTACCGTAATGGCAATAATGGCACCCTGGAAGGATTTGCAGGGGGAGAGAAAATGGAAAACGCAGGGGACTTGCTCACACTTCAAGTAGATGTTCTGGTGCCTGCCGCAGTAGAAGATGTCATTACCATCGCCAATGCAGATCAAATTAAGACTAAGCTAATCGTAGAAGGCGCTAATGGGCCAACCTCAGCTAAGGCTGACGCGATCTTGAATGAAAAAGGGATTATGGCTGTGCCGGATATTTTGGCAAATGCCGGTGGGGTAACTGTTTCCTACTTTGAGTGGGTACAAAACCGATTGGGCTACAAGTGGACTGCAGACCGTGTCAACAGACGTTCGGACCGGATCATGAAGGATGCATTTGATAATGTGTATCAAAGTTCTTTAAAGTATGATGTTCCAATGCGAATTGCCGCTTATATCGTGGCTATTGATAAAGTAGCACAAACCTATACCTATCGAGGAGGTTTCTAAGTCGATTTTTCCTAAAAAATGGTAAATTTGGGCGTGGAGAATTTTTCCCATGCTCTTTTTCATGAGAGGGATTCGTGTCAAAAACCTCTTTTCGAATGGTCTTGACGTTCTAATCAACTGGATATGATGACAATACATAAAGAAGGAAGAAGCCTGTTATTTTGGATGCTTCTTGTGCTTTTCCTAGTCAATTACCTAATTTATTATTTTTTTCCTACCG
>JAQCJI010000027.1 GCA_027593175.1 Bacteroidota bacterium
CTAAAAGTTCTGGTTAATAAAAATTCTTTTCTTTAGCATCATTAGATCTAATCCATTTTTTAAGGATTCAGAGCACTTTTTTTCAGTCAAGAAAGGGTTTACAGATTTTTCTCAAGTATTTCTCAATTGCTCGATCACCGATTTTATCCAAGGAAAAGTAAGTTCAATGCTTTTTGCAGTGGTATTTTTTCCCAAACTAAAACGAATAGAGGCTCGGCCCAAGTCAGAAGGTAATCCCATGGCTTGCAGCACATGACTGGGCTTAGGTGAAATGGAACTACATGCTGAGCCCGAACTTATGGCTACCTTCAAGCTGATTCGCTGAAGCAGTTCCTCCCCTTCTACCCCTTCGATGGCCACATTGCAAACATGGGAAAGACGATTTCTCGAACTTCCATTTATCCGAACACCCGGAAGGGACAAGAGTTGGGATTCTAGGCTATCGCGAAGAATACCTAGTCGCATTGCTTCCGCCTCCCTATTTTGCATGCGAAGGCTTGCCGCTTTACCGAAACCAACAATAGCGGCTACATTTAAGGTACCACTGCGAAATCCTTTCTCATGCCCTCCTCCATGGATTTGAGCGAGTGGCTTGGGTAGCGGGTGATTGTACCGAATATACAAGGCTCCCACTCCCTTGGGTCCATACATTTTGTGCGCCGAAAAAGCCATGAGGTGAATTCCCTGGGTATGGACCGAAATTTTTCCTACCGCCTGCACCGCATCTGTCAGGAAAATAAGGCGATACTTTTCCGCGAGTTGAGCGATTTCTGTGATTGGGTGAATTACTCCTGTTTCATTGTTGGCCCACATTAAGCAGATCAGTTTAGTGTAGTCACGCACCTGGGCTTCCAAATTCTGCAAATCAATCTCTCCAGCTGAGTTCACGGGTAGGTAGGTCACCTCAGCTCCTTGTTTCTCTAGCTGAGCAAAACAATCCAAAACTGCTTTGTGCTCGGTTTGGCAGGTGATGTAATGTTGCTTTTGGCCTGAATAGATTTCAAAAACTCCTTTGATGGCCAAATTGAGGGATTCTGTGGCTCCTGAGGTAAAAATTACTTCCTTACTTTGAGCTCCAATCAAAGATGCTAGGGCTCCTCTAGCCTCTTCCAGTGCCTGCTCGGCCATCCAACCGTAGGGATGATTTCTACTGGAAGCATTGCCAAAATGGGTGCTAAAATAGGGTAACATGGCTGCGATGACCTCTTCCTCGCAGGGAGTAGTTGCATTGTAGTCTAGATACTCTGGGTAATTCATGCAACTAAACTACTCTTTTTGATTCTTTTTTTGTCCAAAGAAAGGAGACAACTTGCAACAGGATTTTTTTTAACCCTCTACAAGAAACCTCGAACTTTGAACTTATCGACTGCCTTACCCTTCAAGAGGGTCTGGAGGTGGTAATAAAGTCTAGGCCAATTGGGTTGGGAATTTTTCTCAGCTACTACTCCAAAAGAGATGGCGCCGTTGTCGAAAATGTATTCCAAGCTTCCTAACTCCAGTTTACCTCTCATCATTCAGGCAACCTAAGCATGGCCTTTGACCTAATCTGCTTTAATGCCTGTAGAGATATCCATGAGCAACATCAAGTAAAAATGGAGTTACAAGTCAATTGGGATGTAGAAAAAAGATCCTCAACTTAATTGGGGAACATTGGCCTAGTAGGGTTGGGGATGAAATTTAGACCTTCGATTTTATTTTTAGAAGTACTAAGGAGACCTTTCCCGTTGCAATTCCTAGCATTTGACGTATTTTTACCTCCGACTATAGGATCATGAAAGAATCAACCGAATCCCTGAATTTCATAGAACATATCATCGAAGAAGATCTGACCAATGGTTTTCCAAAGGAAAAATTATGTTTTCGCTTTCCACCAGAACCCAATGGCTACTTACATATCGGCCATGCTGCCTCTATTTGCTTGAATTTTGGATTGGGAGAAAAATATGGTGCTCCTGTCAATCTTCGTTTCGATGACACTAACCCAGCCAAGGAAGAACAGGAATATGTCGATGCCATTAAGCGAGATATCGCTTGGCTTGGTTTTCATTGGGCCAAGGAATGCTACTCTTCCGATTATTTCCAGCAATTGTATGATTGGGCGGTGCAGCTTATCCATCAAGGAAAAGCCTATGTAGATCAGCAGAGTTCCGAACAAATAGCCGAACAAAAAGGTACACCAACAAGCCCAGGAAAGTCTAGCCCATTTCGAGATAGATCTGTTGCCGAGAATTTGGATTTGTTTGAGCGAATGAAAAATGGGGAATTCGAGCCAGGAACCTACCTACTTCGTGCGAAAATCGATATGGCTTCTCCGAACATGCACATGCGAGATCCAATCTTGTACCGAATCATCTATGAACACCACCACCGTACCGGTGATACCTGGAAGATCTATCCCATGTACGATTGGGCGCATGGCGAATCTGATTACGTAGAACAAGTTTCCCATTCAATCTGTACGCTTGAGTTTAAAGCGCATCGAGAATTGTACGATTGGTACCTGGATCAGATCATCGATCCTTCCCTTCTACGTCCCAAGCAGCGAGAATTTGCGCGTCGTAACCTAAGTTTCACTGTGATGAGTAAACGTAAGTTGCTCGAACTGGTACAAAAGAACGTAGTGAGTGGTTGGGATGATCCGCGCATGCCAACTATATCGGGATTGAGACGAAGGGGATTTACTCCTGGCTCTATCCGTAAATTCAGTGATGTAGTAGGTATTTCGAAGCGAGACAATGTTACGGATGTTTCTTTGCTTGAATTTTGCGTTCGTGAAGAGCTTAATAAATCTGCCACTCGCGTCATGGCAGTTTTGAATCCTGTTAAAGTAATTCTACTCAACTATCCTGAAGGGCGGGTGGAACAGCTTCCCTTTGAAAATAATCCCGAAGATACACAAGCAGGAACGCATGAAGTACCTTTTTCACGAGAGTTGTATTTGGAGCGAGAGGATTTCAGAGAAGAGGAAGGCAAAAACTTTTTCCGCCTTACGATTGGACAAGAGGTACGCTTAAAAAGTGCTTATATTATTAAGGGAGAGGCTGTGGTGAAGGATGAGCAGGAAAATATTCTTGAAATACACTGTAGCTATGACCCAGATTCCAAATCGGGTTCGGGATCTGAAGCGAGTAAGCGAAAAGTGAAGTCTACGGTACATTGGGTGTCCGTAGTTCATGCTATCCGTGCTGAAATACGGGAGTATGATCGCCTGTTTTTGGAGGAAACTCCAGATGCGTATGAGGAGAAAAACTTTATGGAGTTCATCAATCCTCAGTCGCTAACGGTTATTCAAGAGGCCTACCTTGAGCCCTTTTTAGCCAATGCTCGTATGAACCAGAGCTACCAGTTTCAGCGCTTGGGTTACTTTACCCTTGACTCTGACTCTCTCCAGGATCACTTGGTTTTCAACAAAACGGTAGGATTAAAAGATACTTGGGCCAAAAAAGTGGATACTTCTTTGTCTCAGGCAGCTGCCAAACCTGTGAATCAAGCGCATGTGGCTCAAGCTGGAAAATCAGTATTGAACGAGATTCAATCTACCGGTAAAAAATTGACCAATCTTTCTGGTGATAAGCTGGAAGCTGCGCTAAATGCCATCCGTCAACAGGCAGAAGGGATCACTTACAAAGAGTTGGAACCCTTATTTGGCACCGCTGCCAAAAAAGTAGGAACTCGCCTAGCAGTATTGGTCGCCCTTGGTGCCTTACTTGCAAAAGGGTTGCCCAAAAACTCAAGTATTCAAGCTTATATTGACTCCTGCCAAGCAGAAGAATCAGCTTTGCTGCAAGAGGAAGCAAGAAAGCTTGCTTAATACCAGTCCTTAAAAAGAAAAAGCCACTGCGAATGCAGTGGCTTTTTTTATGCGAACCCTTAGGCTCTTTTGATTTGTAATTGGATATCAGAAAATTCCTTTTGCTCAATGAAGGGCTGACTGCGTAACCTTCTTCCTGTGGCAGCAAAGATCGCATTGGCAATTGCCCCTCCTGTGGGTGGCAAGGCAGGTTCACCTAATCCAGTAGGATCAAATCCAGAATCTACAAAGTGAGTTTCGATTTCTGGAACTTCTTTCAAACGAATCAATCGGTAGGTATCAAAGTTTCGCTGCTTAGGCACCCCAGCTTCAAAAGTCAGGTTGGTGTACATCGCATGTCCCATTCCGTCAACGATCCCACCTCGAACTTGGTGATTGGCTCCCGTAGGATTCACGACCAAGCCGCAATCCGTCACTGCAGTGATTTTCTTCAAGGTAGGTACACCACCTTGTACCTCGATATCCGCTACTTGTGCCACATAGGATTTATGGGAGAAATATACACTAAACCCTTGCTTTAGGCTTGGATTCTTGCCCCAATTTGATTTTTCAGCAGCCGTTTTAACAACCCCGATCATTCGATCTACATCGTAGCCAATCTCCCCTACTGGGTTGGACTTGGCACGCTGAAGTAACTCAAGGCGGAAGGCTACGGGATCTTTTCCTGCAGCTAAGGCTACTTCATCCAGGAAGCTTTGTTCCGCATAAGCTAGGAAATTGGTGATCGGTGCTCTCCATGCGTTGGTAGTAATACTTGAAGAATATTCAATGCTTTCAATTAAAACGTGATCTACGGCTCCCGATGGGAAATTACTTTCTCGTGTGGTATTGCCCGCATTCATACCCACTCCACGCAATTTGTAGCCTACAAGGGTTCCAGTAGCATCCAAGGCAGCTTCAAAGCGGTATCGAACAGCAGGACGATAAGCTCCACCGGTCAATTCATCTTCACGACTCCAGGTAACTTTTACTGGAGCTTGGATGGCTCTTGATACTTCAACTGCTTCGACTACATAATCCGCACGAAGTCTTCTTCCAAATCCTCCGCCCAAACGTGTGATGGCTACACTTACGTTTTCTGGTGGGATACCCAAGAGTTTCGCCGTTTCTTGACGAGCACGGTCTGGTGTTTGGGTTGGACCGACAAGTTCCACCTTGTCTCCTTGAACATGTGCAAAGAAGTTTTCGGGCTCCATCGGAGAATGTGCTAAAAATGGACATTGGTATTCAGCAGTTACGATTTTAGCTGCTGATTTGAAAGCAGCAGCTACATCCCCATCCTTACGCTTCACCTCAGCCTTGCCTTTGGCCATCAATTCGGTAAACAAGCGATCATGATCAGTGGTGCTCTCTACTACTCCATCTGGCTCATAGTTAACCTTCAATAATTTTTTGGCCTTCATCAAGGGCCAAGTGGAGGTTCCTACCACAGCTACACTTGATCCAAAAGTAACCACATTGGTGACTCCAGCTACGGATCTTGCTGCACTGTCGTCTACCGAACCGAGTTTCATTCCAAATGGAGCGCGTTGGATCATGGCATAGTACATTCCTTCCCGCTGGAAATCCAGACCATACATGGGCTTACCCGTATACATATCCTTGGCATCCACATTTTTAACTGGGGTACCGATGATGGTAAAGTCTTTCTTGTCTTTTAAAGTTACCTCTTCAGGAGCTTTAAGCGTAGTAGCTACTGCTACAAATTCTCCAAAATGACCTTTTTTGCCCGATCCTTCGTGGCTAATCATTCCCTTAGAAACGCTGATTTCTGTTGCGGGAACTTTCCAGGTTTGTACAGCTGCAGCCACCAAAAGGAACTTGGCAGTTGCCCCTGCTTTTCGCAGTCTTTCCCAGCTATGTGGCATGGCACCAGAACCACCAGTCAGCTGTCGTTCGTATTTGGCAGAATCTAAATTGGCTTGCACTACCCGCACTTTTTCCCAATCTGCCTCCAATTCTTCGGCGACTACCATGGGGAAGGAAGTTTTGATGTTTTGACCCAATTCTGGGTTGGGAGAATAGATGACTACATCTCCTGTTGGGGAAATGGATAAAAAGCTATTGAAGGATTTGGCTTGCGCTAATACTTGCTCGATGCTGAGCACCTCCATTTTTGGAGAATCGCAGCTAAACCAATTGAATCCAATGACCAATCCACCTGCAGTGGTTCCAGCTATTTTCAGAAAGTCTCTTCTGCTTGTTCCTGTCTGTGTTTTCATAATTAATTGGATTTAGCAGCTACTGCCACAGCTTCTCTGATTTTATGATAGGTGCCACAGCGGCAGATATTTCGATTCATCGCGTTGTCGATTTCCTCCAAAGTTGGTGATGGATTTTGTTCCAAAAATGCTGCTGCAGTCATGATTTGTCCCGACTGGCAATAGCCACATTGGGCTACATCGACCTCTTCCCATGCCTTTTGTACAGGATGATCTCCTTCCTTCGAAAGCCCTTCAATGGTCGTGACCTCCGCATTTCCAACACTAGAAATTGGCGTAACGCAGGAGAAAGTAGCAGTTCCATTGACATGAACCGTGCACGCACCACACTGCGCGATACCGCAAGAAAACTTGGTTCCAACCAAATTTAAGTGATCGCGTAATACCCATAACAATGGTGTGTCGTCCTCGACATCTACCGACTGGGTTGCTCCATTAATTTTTAAAGTGAATTTTGACATAGCTGCTTTGATTTTAAAATTTTAAGCTACAAAAAATACAAAATAAAACACAATCTTTTTTGTGAGTGGAAATAGAGAAGTTCGAATTGAAAACTTCCTTGGAATTTAAAAAGTTTAGGCTGCGGCTATGTTGCACTTTATTTATAAAAAAACCAGCTCCACTAAAGTCATTTTGTAAGGGATAGATTTTCTTTATCTTCGACTTATCTTTTTTAAACCAAATTGAATACAAATGACTCAAACCATTAAAGCAGCTATAGTTGGCACAGGATTTATTGGACCAGCTCACCTTGAAGCTCTCCGTAGAATTCCTAATGTAGAAGTAGTTGCCTTAGTAGAAGTTAACCAAGCTCTAGCAGATGAAAAAGCAAAATTGCTAGGCATCTCTCGTGCCTATATTTTTGAGGACATGCTAAAGCAATCAGACATTGATGTCGTACACATCTGTACCCCTAACTTTCTTCATTTCAGTCAAGCAAAGGCAGTTTTAGAAGCAGAGAAACATGTGGTTTGTGAAAAACCTCTAGCTATTAGTTTGGAAGAAGCAGAAGAGCTAGTTCGCTTGGCAAAGGCCACTGGACTAGTGAATGCAGTTCATTTCAACCTACGGTATTATCCTATGGTGAGGCAGATGAAAGTGATGCGAGAAAAAGGGGAATTGGGAGAGGTATATTCCATTATGGGTTCCTACCTGCAAGACTGGCTTTTCCTCCAAACCGATTACAACTGGAGGTTGGAACCGGATAAGTCAGGAGAGTCTCGCGCCATTGCCGATATAGGATCACATCTACTCGATATCACCGAATATGTGACCGGTCTAAAAATCACAGAAGTAATGGCTGATTTTTCTACGGTTCATAAAACGAGACTCAAGCCCCTCAAGACTATCGAAACCTATTCTGGTAAAATGCTGACTCCAGCCGATTACCAAGAAGTATCTATTAATACCGAGGACCATGCTACGGTACTCCTTCGTTTTGATAATGGTTCCAAGGGTTCCATCACGGTATCCCAGGTAAATGCGGGACGTAAGAACAGACTTAACATTGAAATCGCTGGATCGGTATCCGCTTTTGAATTCAATTCAGAACGTCCAAATGAATTGTGGATTGGCAAGCGTGAAAAGGCAAATGAGCAACTGATGAAAGATCCTTCCTTGGTGCATCGAGAAGTAAGTTCCTTGGTAAGTTTCCCAGGTGGACACAACGAGGGCTTCCCAGATACTTCCAAGCAGCTCTTCAAGGAGGTGTATGCAGCGATCGCCGCGGGTAAGCAATCGGAGCATCCTAGCTACCCAACCTTTGCAGATGGCTTGCGTGAATTGTTGATTGGAGAGCGCATTGTGGAGAGTAACAAGAAGCAGGCGTGGGTAAGCATTTAAGGGTTTTTAAGGAAAATACCCCTCAAAAACCTAAACTATTCAAAGCATTTAAAGGTTAAATTGCTATTTATTTTCAACAAGAGCCAATTTATTATTTTACTTAAATCACAAACTCATGAAATTACAAAAACTAATCCTCGCCTTTTCGCTAAGCATTTTCTTTGCCTTGGCAGCAACGGCACAGGACAAGCCTAGCCCAGCACAAACTGCAGAAGGTCAAGTGGCAGGAGCAAAAATCACCATCAACTACTCTTCACCAGCCGTAAAGGGCCGCACCATTTGGGGTGAATTGGTTCCTTTTGGAAAGATTTGGAGAGCAGGAGCAAATGATGCCACCACCTTTACTACGTCAAAAGATATCACCATCGAGGGGCAAACATTGCCAGCTGGAACCTATAGTTTCTTCATCATTCCTGGAGAAAGCCAATCTACTTTTGTATTCAACAAGGTAGCTAAGCAGTGGGGAACCTATACCTACGACGAGAAACAAGATATCCTTCGCGTGAATGTGGCTTCTCAGCAAAACTCCACGCTAGAGGAAAGATTGGTCTATGAAGTAAAGGCTGATTCCTTCGAGATTCGATGGGAATATGGAAAAGCCGCTGCCAAAATCGGCGCTTAATTCCCCTAATTTTCCAAACAGAGCCCACGGGATGTTTTCCTGTGGGCTTTTTTTTGAATCAATAAAATTCTAGAATCCAGGTTCTGGATTGTATTTTTGTCATCCATGCCTGATTTTAATCCCAGTTCCTACGATTTACCTGTAGCGGAAATTATCCCTGCAGTCAAACAAAGCCTTGCCAATACTTCTTCCTTGATCATTCAAGCCCCTCCAGGAGCAGGAAAAAGTACGCTTTTGCCTTTGGCATTGTTGAAAGAACCCTGGCTAGCAGGCAAAAAAATCCTGCTGCTCGAACCTCGCCGCCTGGCTACCAAAAGTATTGCACAGCGAATGTCCAACATGCTTGGAGAAGAGTTGGGACAAACCGTGGGCTACCGCATTCGATTTGATACCTGCGTCACTGCAGCTACCCGGTTGGAAGTAATCACAGAGGGCATCCTTACCCGAATGCTCCATCAAGACAATGCCTTGGAGGATGTCGGAATGGTCATTTTTGATGAGTTTCACGAGCGGAATCTATTTTCCGATGTGGGCCTAGCACTTTGCAGAGAGGTGCAGCAGGTACTTCGAGAAGAGCTTCGAATTGTGCTGATGTCTGCCACGATAGACTCGGAACAGCTTTCCAAACTTTTGGATGCGCCTTTCATTCAAAGTAAAGGAAGACAGTATCCCGTAGAAGTCAACTACCTATTGGAGTTAGACGAATATGCCATTGGAGAGGATGCAGCGAGGCAAGTTATCCCCTTGACCAAGCAACATCCTGGAGATTTCTTGGTGTTTCTACCTGGTCAAGGTGAAATCCGAAAGGCCGAGGAGGTCTTGAAAAAGGCCTTGCCTACGGATGTTGTAGTTCCCTTGTTTGGGCAACTAAACTTTTCCGAACAGCAGCGGGCAATACTTCCCCATCCCAGTGGGAAGCGAAAAATTGTACTTGCCACAGATATCGCGGAAACATCCTTAACTATTGAGGGAGTCACCGTCGTCGTGGATACTGGCTTTGTGAAGTCCAATCGTTTTGATCCACGATCAGGACTCTCCAAATTGGAACTGCATCGAATCAGCAAGGATTCTGCGGATCAACGAAGCGGTAGAGCAGGCAGGTTGGCAGCAGGTCATTCTTATCGCTTGTGGACCAAGGGTACGCAGGCGCAATTGGCGGATTTTCGTACGCCCGAACTCCTAGAAGCCGATTTGACGAGCCTTGTTCTAGACATGCATGTCTGGGGCAAAAAGGATATCCGCAGCATGACCTGGCTCAATCCTCCCCCAGTGAACTCCTTGGTATCGGCAGAAAAAGTGCTGGAAGCCATTGAGGCCCTCGACCAGGGCCAACTGACCACGCATGGCAAAGAGCTGCATCAAGTACCCGTACATCCGAGAATTGCCCACATGCTCGTCTATGCCAAAAAGGCGAATCTCCTCCCTCTAGCCACCGATATTGCGGCCATTCTAGAGGAAAAAGACCCGCTTGTATCCCAAGCTGGCGTAGACCTCAACCTTCGAATTGAAGGACTGAGACGCTTCCGAGGACAGGTGAATGGGGCATTTGCCTACAAAAAGATTGAAAAGGTAGCAGCTCAATACCGTAAACTACTTTCTGTAAACCCTGAAAATAGTCCCGTAGATCCTTGGGCCACAGGATTGTTACTTGCCTATGCCTATCCAGAGCGGATTGCAGCAGCTCGACCAGGGAACAATGCACAGTTTCAACTTGCAAATGGGAAAATAGCCCAAATCGGGCATAAAGATGAACTCGCGTACGAATCCTGGTTGGCCGTAGCGCACTTGGATGCTCGAGATGGAATGGGCAAGATCTGGATGGCGGCACCTTTGAATCCCAAGGATTTGGCACCCATGCTCAAAACCAAAGAGGTGCTGGAATGGGATCGAAAGAAAGGGGGACTTCAAGCACATGCTGAAATACGAATTGGGGCAATTGTCTTGGGAAATAGACCACTCCCAAAGGTGAATCCGGAACTGGCAGTTCAACTACTTCTTGAAACCATTCAAGAGGAAGGGGAATTTTTGTTGGATTGGAACGAGTCAGCAAGGGAATTAATTGCACGTGTGCAATCGGTAGCCACTTGGCATCCGAATCAGGGCTGGCCAAATTGGTCTATCGATGCCCTGTGTTCAAGTGCTGCAGACTGGCTTGCACCCTACTTGATGGGCATTACCAAAAATGAAGAATTGAAGAAATTAAATCTTAGTCAATTCTTGATATATTCCCTTTCTTTTGAGCAGCAGCAGAACTTGGAAAGAATCGCACCCAGGCATTTGACGGTTCCTTCTGGAAGTGAAATATCCATCCACTACCAAGAAGATGGCAGCTCCCCTCGCCTTTCGGTTCGCTTGCAGGAATTATTTGGGATGCTTGAAACACCGATAGTGAATGAAGGACGCGTCCCAATTTTGATCGAATTGCTCTCCCCTGGCTACAAACCGGTACAGCTCACCCGAGATTTAAAAAGCTTTTGGACCTCTGGCTACTTTGAGGTCAAAAAAGAACTCAAACAGCGCTATCCCAAGCACTCCTGGCCAGATGATCCCATTCAGGCACAGGCTGTCAGAGGAGTCAAAAAAAGAGAATAAAGTGGGATTACTCCCCAAAAAGATCTTTTAACTCTTGCAGCATGGGTTCTACCTCCAGCTTCTTCAATGCTAGGCTTTCCTCGTCTTCAGGATTGTGTAAGTAATGATTCCAATGCTTCTCGGCTTTGCGGATAGTTCTTGGCGTAATGTCGAATTCCACGCTGTCCAAATAACCTTTTGCTAATATGGATGCTTTAAAGTTGCCAAAAAGATACACTCGGAAAATGTCTACAAAGCGTTCGGCTTGGTTGAATTCCTCTAGTATTTGAACAAAAGCGCCTTGAATGGCTTTGTTTTTTTTATCCGATATGGCTTCAAAAATAGCATCCAGTGATTCTTCATTCCAGGAAGTTTTGGCTAAGGCACGGCAAGCCAAATAGGCTATTTCCCACTGATCTCCTTTGACCAAGGTTATCAGCTGGTCCTTTGTTTCTTCATCGGCTATGCCTCCTAGTTTATCGGCAAAGTGGTAGGCTTCCTCTTCTTTAGGATCACACATCCGATTCAGCACTTTTTGTATTTCTTCCTGCATATAGTTTTCTTTCTTTGTACAAAGATAGCTTTGCAACTGGCTTTACGATGAAAATACCTCAAACTCAAGTTGTATCCCTTGCTCAAGCCCTTCTCCTCGTAGATCAAGCCGACGAAAAGGGATGGGAAATTAGGTATTTGCCTGAAAAACACCAGCTGCTAATTGAAAACGAGGTCAGCTGGCTAGCTAAGCTTTTTCTTCCCTGGACCATGACTTGGCTGCCTGAAGGAAAATTTAAAGTCCAAGAGGATGTGCATTACTGCTTGACTTTAGTGAGAGCGGGACAAGCGTCCCTTGGTTATTTTCATCAAGGCATTCTACTGGATCATAAAGTATTTCGAGGCTACTTGGTTCGACAGAAACAAGGAAAATCTCAGTTTAAGTACTTGAAAACCAAAGGAAAATCTAGAGCTGGTTCACGCATCAGATTAGAAGAAACGCTTGTATTTTTTAAAGAGATCAACGAGCGGCTACAGGTCTATGCCAAGCAGTATCCCCTCAATTTTTGGGGGCTAGGATGTGCCAAAACCATGTGGTCCTTGTTATTTGATGGAGAGGTAAAACCACCTTTCAGTTCCAAATCGGCCGAATTGATAGAACTGCCCTATCCCTTCGCAAAAGGCTCTTACGAGGAGTTGCAAGAATTAGAACTGAGGTTGCAGCAATTTCATTTGCTACTTTCTCCTTTGGCTGAGCCCTTGATTCAATCACAACAAGCATCCGATCCTGAAGCAGAGGATTCCTGGTAAACATAAAAAAGCCTTTGGCTTCCGAGGAAACCAAAGGCAAAAAGGAAAGTGGGCGTTGGTTTAGCTTTCTTTAGTTCCTTTTTCTGGGAAAGAGTAGGACAACATGTTGATTGTTTCATGTGCCATCTTGATGTTGAATTCGTAGGCTAGGCTCTTGTAATTCACCAAATCCACTATCGTTCCAATAAAGCACAAGCCGATGGTGAATAGATATAAGATTCCAAGCCCAATTTGCCCAAGGATAAAACGATGTAGACCCGCGAAGCCAAAGAAGCCCAGCAAGGTCAAAATCAAAATCATCTGAGGGTCTTTGCGTCTTGCTCGGTACACTTGAGCAAATAATGAAGCTTCTTCCTCATCCATGCTCTTCATTAAACCCTGGATGTAACCCAATTCCATTCCTTCCAATTCAGGAAGATTTCTCAATACATTAGCCATAGTGTGCGCGTTGTTTTAGTTGTTTGATTAATACCCAAATACGATGAAAGATGACCCCATATGCCAAGCTTGCCAAGGGATGCATTTCCCAAGAAGCTAAAAACTCGCCTCTAGCAAGCAGGTTCATGGCCCTCCCCAGTCCACATCCAGGGCACCAGTGCAAGCCTAAATTGTCCAAAGGACAAAGGCTGAAGGAGTCTGTATAGGGATTGATGGTAAAAATGGCAAGTACACTCACTATCCAGACAATTAATTCCACTGGGATAGTTTGTAGTCGATGCCTAAGTTCTTTCATATGTATTCGATTTACTAAAATGATGCCAAACTTCCAAAAAAGCTTTGGAAGGGGTTTCTAGGAAATAAGCGTGGCCTGCATGTAAGATAAATGAACAGCTAGCTGTCCGTTTATGAACGATTTAGTTCGGGTAGTTTTAATTGAAGTACTCGTCCAAATTGTTGCATCTGTTGCCGCTCTAAATTCTTTCGCAGCGATTCATGATTTTTTACTGCTCCAAAGGTTTTGAAACCGGAAAATTTCAAAAATAGTCCCAAAATATCTCCGGGAACCTGGGTTTGACCTGAAATGCCCACTGCTTTAGAGGCCACTTTTCCAAGAAAGTAGGCAAGCAAAGGTTCTAATTGGCTCGTTAAAAAAGAATCAGAAATATTTTTCTGATAGAATTCGAGCAGGGCTCTGGTGAGTTTTTTTCCAGCATCAGAAGCCTTGAGGTGCCTCTTTCGGATCAATCGATCTAGTTCAAACGCCTCTTTGGGGCTGTTGGGCCAAAGGTCAGTTTCTACCCCCATCAGCTCCCCAATCCACTTCCAATACCCCAGCACTGCTTGATGCTCCTTCGGACTTGGGGTCATGCCTATTTTGGTCATTCCACGCAGCACAATGTGGCTAAAGGCCAAATTGGTGCCCAATAGATCTTCCTGGTTGATGGGTTCACCGAATGCTGGATCCCAATCCCTGGCATAGGTTCGAATAAAGTATCGGCTGTAGGCATGAATCAAGCGAACCTTAGCACAACTGAGGTAAGCAGCATCTTGGTTCGTAAATGCCCCCGGTTTAAATATATCCAAAACAAAGCGAGTGGTCTCCCCTAGCCTTTCACCAATTTGATCCAGAATTCGCTGGGAACGAACCAAGACTTGGGCACCATCTGCAAAGGCATAGCAATAGGGTAAAGAATAAAAGCCGAGGATGGCAAGGTATAAATCTCCATTATGCTCAAAATAAGCCTGTGCTGGCTGATGTTTCTCAATAGGGTACTCCTTTTCTTTGATCAAGAAAAATTCAAAATAGCACTTCAATTGGTCTGGAAAATTGCTTGGAATACTCGATGGAATGGACTTCCAGGAATTGATTTCTTTTGCAAAATGGGGGTTTGAAACTAAAACTTTTACCGCATGATCGGCCAAAAGGTCTTGATTCAATCGCAATTTGTCAAAAACAGCGCTTGTATATTGAGAAAGTAGTTGCACATCTTCTTAACCGAAAATCCGTACTTTAGTTGGCTCAGAAATGATATCGATGCGAAAAATTTATTTCATCTTCATCTTAGGCATGCTACTTCAAGGCAACCTACTCCATGCGCAGGCATCCACAGATCTATGGGTGATGGACACGGAAGGCAAGGGAGGAAATCTCAAACTCCTTACATCCACTGCCAAGCCGCTGACCAACCGACCTGAATACGATAATCAGCCCAGTTTTATCAACGATTCCGAGTTGATTTTTTCAGCAGCCGATGACAAAGGGAATAACGACCTTATCCTCTATAGTTTCCAAACAAAAAAATTTACTAACCTGACTCAGAGCCTTGATCGAAATGAATTTTCACCGAGTTTGACAGAGTGTGGATCCTATTTTTCGGCAGTAGTGGTAGAGCCAGATGGTAAGCAACGGTTATGGCTATACCCCGTGACGGGGGATACCCCCGAACTGTTGTATGAAGATATCTTTCCAGTAGGCTATTACGATTGGTACGATGGAAAAGCTGCGCTATTCGTACTTGGCGAACCCAACTCCTTAGTTTATGTACGCGGAAAAGGGCAGGTAGACTTCTTGGATTCTGATATTGGTCGAACCGTCAAAAAACGTCCTTCTACCCCTGAAATCTCTTATTTAGATCGAAAAAATATACTAGAGACTAGTCAGGGCAAAGCCTTTGGAATCGCTACAATCAACTTAAAAACTGGGGTAAAAAAGAATTATGGTCATGCAATCCCTGGCTCACAGGATTTTATTTGGATTGATAAGCAATACCTCCTAATGGCCAAAGGAAATGAGGTCTTTACCAAACATATTCAAGAAAGTGATTGGCATTCTCTTGGAAAAATAGAATCTTCGAGTCACCGAGGGATTACGAGGTTGGCTTACAGCTCGGATCTGAATAAGCTTATTCTAGTATTTAACAGAAACTGAATCAACTAATGAACCCTAAAATTTACTCCTGTAGCCTTGCTCTGGGCCTTTTATTCCTTAGCCATACTCTTTTTGCACAGCTTGAAGATAAGCGTGGAATTATTGTCAAAGGAGCAAAACTTGAATTGGTTAAAGATGGATTTTCCTTTACTGAGGGTCCTGCCGTTAATCGTTATGGAGATATCTATTTTACAGATCAACCTAATGATAAAATATATATATGGAATGCAAATAGCAATCAAATCTCCCTAGCAAAAGAAGGTGCCGGTCGCTCCAACGGCTTATATTTTCAACTAGATGGCAAACTGATAGCAGCTGCAGACTTGCGAAATGAGTTGGTGGAGATGGACTTCCAAACCGGAAAAGAAACGATTCTCGTTCCTTCTTTCAAAGGTAAAAAGTTGAATGGACCCAATGACATCTGGGTACGACCTAAGGGTGGCCTGTACTTTACGGATCCATTGTATTCTCGTCCTTATTGGGAGGGAATTAGAGGAAAGGAAATGCAGCAGGATGGGCAGCATGTTTATTTTCTTTCCGAAGATCGAACAGAGCTTTTTCGTGTCACTCAAGATTTGAAGCAACCCAATGGGATTATTGGTACTCCCGATGGAAAATACTTGTATGTGGCGGATATCGGTGCCTCCAAAACCTGGAAATACGAGATACAGGAGGATGGCTACTTAACCAATAAAACCTTGTTTTGCGAGATGGGATCTGATGGGATGACCATTGACGACCGAGGTAATGTATACTTAACGGGGAAAGGGGTAACAGTTTTTGATAGAAATGGAGAAAAGATCGCGCATATTCCGGTCCCTAAAGATTGGACTGCAAATGTCACTTTTGGGACCTTGACACGCAATGTATTGTTTATCACTGCTATGGATGCGGTCTACACGTTGAAAATGAAAAATAGAGGAGTCTGGTAAGTAGTTAAATAATCCAATAAAAAAGAGGATCGGAGACGTGTCCTCGTTTTTTGTACTTTTTCTATCAGCGGTCATTCCTAAGATCTGGTCCATAGACCAACCCTATGTCTATGCTAGGTAGGTCAAGGTTTTTTGATTCTCATCTGTTTGAATAGTTGGATTCAACTGAAAGCTTTTCAAGTCCACCGCTACCATTTCAGGGTTGGGTAATTTGTGAATGGCTTTTCAATTTTTCATTTTCCTATATCGCAAAATAGACAAGCAAGTTCCGATCAAATTTTAATCTTCATTTGATTTTTCGTTACTTAAAGGCTTAAACAGCAACATTTATAAAGAGTTTCTGAATTTTGAAAATAAAAGAATGTCCTTCCTGCGCCATGGAAGTTGAAAATTCGCTTTCCATTTGTCCTATCTGCCAGTTTGAATTTCCAAAACGCGCACCTTGGATTACATGGATGGCTATCTTTTTACTTGTAATTTGGTTACTTTCCTACCTTCTTTAATTCCAATCACATGAAAAAACGTTCCTTTTTAAAATATTTTGCCGCCCTAGGCCTTGGAGGATCCTTACTTCCTTCCGAACTAAAAGCCTTTGATTTTGATGCATTAGATTGGTCGAGTGAAGATATTTGGGATCAGCTGCGGGCGAGCTATCGACTCAAACCCGATTACCTAAACTTTGAGAATGGGTACTATTGCTTCCTTCCGCAGGAACTACTTGAAAAATACATTACCCATATCCGAGAGATCAACTACCAAGCCTCACATTACATGCGTGGAGTTCAATTTGAAAATAAAGCCAAGTCCGCCGCAGCCTTAGCAGCATTTGTGGGTGCAGATCCGGAAGAGGTTGTATTGACTCGTAACACCACCGAATCCTTGGATTTAATTATTTCTGGCTACCCTTGGCGGGCTGGAGACGAGGCCATCTTTGCCAACCAGGACTATGGAACCATGCAAACTATGTTTGAATTGGCATCTAAGCGATGGGGAATAAAGACCGTCAAAATAGACATTCCCTTACATCCTCAATCGGATGAGGAGGTGGTAGAAGTATATCGAAAGGCGATTACTCCCAAGACAAAACTGATTATGGTGCCCCATATCGTAAATATCACGGGGCATATCCTTCCCGTTCGAAAAATCGCAGATATGGCTCATGCACAGGGAGTGGAAGTCATGTTGGATGGTGCACATGCGATCGGTCATTTCACATTCAGTATCAAAGAATTGGATTGTGATTACTACGGATCCAGCCTACACAAGTGGTTGAGTGTGCCTTTAGGTGCAGGATTACTTTTCGTGAAAAAAGATAAGATTACTAAAATTCAACCACTTCTGGCGCCAGGTAACTTGAACTTGACCAACATTTCCTACCTCAACCACATTGGAACCCATCCCCCCGCTACGGATTTGACAGTTCTAGATTCCATTGCTTTTCAAGAAAAAATTGGATCGAAGCGGAAAGAGGAGCGACTTCGCTATATCCAAAAATACTGGTCAGACCAAGTTCGAAATGTTCCTGGTATACGAGTAAATACGCCTGAAGATCCTGCCAGATGCTGTGGAATTGGGAATGTATGGGTGGAAAAGTATAGCCCAGCGGAGATGGATAAGCTCTTGATGGATAAATACAAAATATTTACTGTTCCGATAGACGGTGCAGGTGTTCAAGGGGTGCGGGTAAGTCCAAATCTTTATACCAGTATCGCGGATTGTGATGCTTTTGTGGCTGCTTTGAAAGAAATGGCTCAATAAGAGAACGCATTTGTAGTTTCAACAGGTCTAAATTTTTTTTAGACCTTTTTTTATAATTTGAAAAAAAAAAGGGCTTTTCATAAAATATTAAAATAAATACTTGCAATTAATTGCAAGAGGTATAACATTTGTATCTTAAAATTATGGATAATAAAGCAATCATAGCATTTACCTTAATCATGCCAAAAATAATGGCTGTTGGTGCTTTGGCGTCCAAAACTTTTTTAGCCGCTCGATTGAGGCAGACTTGTAGGGTTTAACCCTAGATATACTTTTGTTTTCCTCAGTGGAAAATGCCAATAGCTCCCTTAAACTATATTTATCAATTTACATGTTCTGTCTTATCTCAGAGTCAGCATCTAGTAGAATAATCTATGGAAAAACTGACATTCCAAATTCGGGTAGCTGACAGCACCCATAAAGTTTATGCAAACCAAATTGCTGCAGAGATGGAAAACTCTGCCAAGGAAAGAGGCACTGGTATTGCCAAGAGAAGTCCCTCCTATTTGGAAGCTAAAATGGAAGAGGGAAAAGCAGTGATTGCTTTAACAGGTGAAGGAAAGTGGGCAGGGTTCTGTTATATTGAAGCTTGGGGACACGGAAAGTTTGTTGCCAATTCCGGTTTGATTGTAGCTCCCGAATACCGACAATTTGGTTTGGGCCGAAAGATTAAGCAAGAAGTATTCAAACTTAGCCAAGCAAAATATCCGGAATCAAATATTTTTGGATTG
Organism: Bacteroidota bacterium; assembly: GCA_027593175.1. Taxonomy (GTDB): domain Bacteria; phylum Bacteroidota; class Bacteroidia; order Cytophagales; family Cyclobacteriaceae; genus Algoriphagus. The sequence goes on from JAQCJI010000027.1 coordinate 18,661, forward strand.
ACAACAGGTGCGGCAGTGATGAAAATCAATTCTGAGTTAGGATATATCCCTGTTTCCTACTCTGCATTGACCGATGATGAAGAATTCTGGAAGGGATGCCAAAGCTGTATTAACTACGAAATTCTCATGTCAAAGAACCGTCAGAATTGCTTGTGTACAGCCATGTTGTATGATCCAAAGTCAAAGAAATGATAAATAAACAGTAGGCAAATCAACTGAATACTTCAACCTGTATTCTTTTGAGCTCTTTCAACTGATGACCTTATGAAAAAAGTAGTTTTAGCTTACAGCGGTGGATTAGATACCACCTTTTGTGCACTTCATCTCTCCAAAGATTTGGGGGTTGAAGTTCATGCTGTTTTAGTAAATACAGGAGGGTTTTCTACAAATGAGCTCCATGACATTAAGCGTAGATCGCAAGGTTTAGGAGTAGCTTCATTTCGAATTTTAGATGTAGTTCAAGACTACTATCAGTCGGTGATCCGCTACCTGGTCTATGGAAATGTGCTAAAAAATGATACCTATCCCCTTTCAGTATCTGCTGAGCGTATTGTGCAAGCGAAAACAATAGCCGAGTATGCCAAGTCTATCGGAGCTCAAGCTGTGGCCCACGGTTCTACGGGTGCAGGAAATGACCAGGTGCGGTTTGATATGATTTTCCAAATTTTAATTCCTGAAGTGGAAATAATCACACCTATTCGTGATCTTAAGCTTAGCCGACAGGAAGAGATTGATTACCTCAAAAATCATGGGGTAGCTATGGATTTTGAGAAAGCAGCCTATTCCATAAATAAAGGAATTTGGGGAACTTCTATTGGTGGGAAAGAGACATTGACTTCGGCGGAGTTCCTTCCGGAGGAGGCCTGGCCTATTCCTATTACCGAGAAAGAACCAAAAGAAGTACGATTGACTTTCGTTCAAGGAGAAATTAAAGGGATCGGCGACACTCAATATTCAAGTTCAGTAGATGCAATTTTAAAATTGCAAGAGCTCGCTGCTCCTTATGGAATCGGGAGAGATATTCATGTAGGAGATACAATTATAGGTATTAAAGGTCGTGTAGGCTTTGAAGCTGCTGCCCCCTTGATTCTAATCAAAGCACATCAACTGCTTGAAAAGCATACCTTGACCAAATGGCAGCTTTACTGGAAAAAACAAGTATCCGAATTTTATGGAAATCATCTCCATGATGGCCATTTTTTGGATCCTGTAATGCGAAACTTCGAAACATTCCTAGAAAGTACGCAGGAACAGGTTTCAGGCGAGGTTCGGGTGATGCTGCATCCCTATCGATTTACCCTGCTTGGAATTACATCAGACCATGATTTGATGTCAGCCAAATTTGGTTCCTACGGAGAAATGAACAAAGGCTATACTGGAGAAGACGTCAAAGGCTTTACGCGCATTTTGGGCAACCAAACTGCTATCTTTCACAAAGTAAAAAATGCAAATGACTAAGTTAAAAACAGCAGTAATTGGTGCAGCTGGATACACGGGAGCCGAGTTAATTCGACTCCTTGTCCATCATCCTGCCTGTGAACTGGTTTGTCTCCATTCCAAGAGTCAAAAAGGAACCCGCGTAGATCAAGTGCACCGCGATTTATTAGGGGATTGCGACCTTCGATTTACGGATGTGGTACCAACTACAGGTCTTGATGCAATTTTTTTGTGCTTGCCGCATGGTGAAGCTTCCACATTTCTCAAGCAGCATTCCTTTCCGAGTTCTACCGTTATCATTGACTTGTCTACTGATTTTAGAGATGAGTCAGCTGGATTTGTTTATGGACTTCCCGAGGTAAATAAGGAAAAAATTAGCACTGCAAAGCGTATTGCCAACCCCGGTTGCTTTGCTACCGGGATCCTACTGGCACTTGCCCCAGCGATCCAAAATGGATGGATTCAAGGTTCCGTTCATGTTACTGGAATAACGGGCTCAACAGGTGCGGGAAAAAATCTAGCAGATACTTCTCATTTCAGCTACAGAATAAACAATATTTCGGTTTACAAGCTTTTTACGCATCAGCACCTCCAGGAAATCCAACAGACTTTTCAGCAACTAAATTCGAAAGTGAATCCAGAGGTGTTTTTTGTTCCCTACAGAGGTAATTTTTCCAGAGGAATATGGATTACTGCCTATTTCCCTTTCTTAGGTGCCAAAGAGGAAGCGATAGCTGCCTACGATACCTTTTATTCAGGATCGGCATTCACCTATATTTCAAAGGAGGCTTTTGATTTAAAACAAGTTGTCAATACCAATAAGTGTACCCTCCATTTGCAAACTGAAAAAGGACAGCTGGTGGTATATGGAGCCCTTGATAACCTTTTGAAAGGTGCATCTGGGCAAGCAGTTCAAAACTTTAACCTAGCCTTTGGTTTGGATGAAAAAATGGGCTTAAACCTAAAATCCATTGCATTTTAAATAGCTTATTCTGAAACGAATATTCCATATTTAGTCCTTATAAAATGAACCTATTCGACGTCTACCCTCTTATACCCGTTACTTTAGTTAAAGCTGATGGTTCACGCTTATGGGACGAACAGGGTCAGGAATATTTAGATCTCTATGGAGGCCACGCTGTTATTTCAATCGGCCATAGCCATCCGCATTATGTAAAACGAATCAGTGATCAAGTAAATCAACTTGGATTTTATTCCAATTCAATTCAAATCCCCCTTCAGCAAGCGCTTGCTGACAAACTTGCAGAACTATCCTGTTTGCATAGCTACCAGCTATTTTTAGTGAATTCAGGAGCAGAGGCAAATGAAAATGCACTAAAGATGGCCTCCTTTGTTACTCAGAAACCAGGATTCATCGCTTTTTCGGGCTCTTTTCATGGGCGGACTTCAGCGGCAGTTGCCCTAACGGACAATCCAAAATTGGTCGCTCCCTGTAATGCTCGAACTGATTTTCATATTCTCCCCTTTGGAGATTTGGAGTCAGTAGAAAAGACTCTTGCCACCGAAATTATTGCTGGAATACTCGTTGAAGGCATCCAAGGTGTCGGAGGAATTCAGGTTCCCAATCCTGATTTCTTAATTGGCCTTTACCACTTGGCAAAAAAATACGATGCCAAATTGATTCTTGATGAAGTACAGTCTGGCTATGGCCGCACTGGTAGATTTTTTGCACATCAGTGGGTGGATGGAGTTTACCCTGACCTGATTACCATTGCAAAGGGCATGGGTAATGGATTCCCAATCGGTGGACTTTTACTTTCTTCTGATTTCAAGGCCAGTTATGGGCTTTTGGGCACCACCTTTGGCGGCAATCATCTCGCTTGCGCAGCAGGTCTTGCTGTATTGGAGGTTCTGGAAGCTGAGCGATTGCAACAGAAAGCTTTGGAATTAGGAGATCGGCTTATGGCGGAACTTCGAGCCATCCCAGGTGTAGTAGCCGTGCGTGGAAAAGGACTTATGGTTGGTTTAGACCTAAATCAAGATGCAGGCCCCATACGCTCCATCTTGGTATCCAAATACAAGATTTTTACAGGATCAGCAGCTGGAAAAGAAACCATTCGCCTACTACCACCTTTGTCCGTTGAATGGCAGCAGTTGCATTCATTTGTGGTAGCATTAAAAGAAGTGTTGGCAAGCTAAATTCACTAATTTTCACTTCTATGGAGCATTTTATAAAGTTTGAATCACGAGAACTAGGCCAGGAACTAGTGGAGCTGGCAGCAGCATACAAAGCTAATCCAACCTTACATGCTGAAAAAGGGAAAGGAAAGCGAGTAGGTTGCATTTTTTTAAATCCTTCACTTCGTACCCGAGTGTCAACACAGATTGCAGCACAGCAGTTGGGAATGGAAGCCATCGTTATTTCAATGGATAAGGAAGGTTGGTCACTTGAAATGCAGGAAGGAGCTATCATGAATAATGGTACCGTCGAGCACATCAAAGATGCTGCAGGGGTGTTGGGATCCTATTTTGATATTCTGGCACTACGCGCTTTTCCTTCGTTAACGCAGAAGGACGAAGATATCACTGACTTCGTTATCCATCAATTTATTAAGTACAGTGGAATACCTGTAGTAAGTTTAGAATCCGCCATCCGTCACCCTCTTCAAAGTTTGGCCGACCAACTCACTATTCAGGAATTATCCAAGGGCAAAAAAAGACCCAAAGTAGTCCTCACCTGGGCTCCACATATCAAAGCCATCCCCCATGCTGTGGCCAATAGCTTTGCCGAATGGACCTTGGGAATGGAACATGACTTGACCATTTGCCATCCAGAAGGGTATGAATTGGATCCAGAATTTACTCAAGGAGCTAGAATAACCAATGATCAAAGTGAAGCATTACAAGATGCTGACTTTGTGTATGTTAAAAACTGGTCAGCTTTCAATGATTATGGAAAGATTTTGTGTACCGATGAGCGCTGGATGCTCACTGAAGCCCACCTCCAACATGCTCAAAAAGCGAAGGTCATGCATTGCCTTCCAGTGCGTAGAAATATAGAATTATCGGATGAAATCCTTGATGGCCCAAGATCACTGGTACAGCAGCAGGCCATCAATCGGGTCTTTACTGCTCAGGCAGTGCTCAGTAAACTTCTCGAGTAATTTTATTAATTTAAGGGACCTATGAAAATTTCTATCATCAAAATTGGAGGAAATGTCATTGACTATCCAGAGAAGCTGGATGAGTTTCTGAGTATTTTTGCTAGGGTACCTGGATATAAAATCTTGGTACATGGTGGGGGTGTCATGGCTACCAGATTTGGAGAAAGCATGGGCATCATGCCAGAAATGGTCGATGGACGTCGAATTACGGACAAGGATACCCTTGACATCGTGACGATGGTATATACGGGCTTGATTAGTAAATCCTTGGTGGCCAAGTTGCAGGCTTTGAAGGTAAATGCATTGGGCATGAGCGGGGTAGATGGAAATCTAATTCGATCCACAAAGCGACCAATTAAGGATATAGACTTTGGTTTTGTCGGAGATATTCAAGAAGTAAATTCCGTTCTTCTTCAGCAGCTTCTTCAATCAGGACTTGTTCCTGTAGTCAATGCCATTACCCACGACAAAAAAGGGCAGCTGCTTAATACCAATGCAGATTCAATCGCTTCTGCTTTGGCAACAAGCCTTGCCCAAGCACATACTATTGACCTGTATTTCTGTTTCAATAAACCGGGGGTATTGGTGGATGAAAAAAATGAGCAGTCCATCATTCCGCTGATAAACGAAGACATTTACAAGGAGCTTCGTAAAGAGAATGTGATTCATTCGGGTATGATTCCAAAACTGGATAATGCCTTTGAAGCCTTAAAAAAGGGGGTGCAGCAAGTTTGGATAGGCAAAGCTGAAAATTTACTAATGGCTGTTAAAGGGAAAAAAGCGGGGACCATTATCGAAAGACAACGTTACGATTTGTATTGATGGAAGAACTTAAATCTGAAGCCATCGCTTTACTGAAGCAGTTGATTTCCATTCCTTCTTATTCACTGGATGAAGGAGGAACGGCAAGCTTAATTGAGGATTTTTTAAAAAATAAAGGCCTGGTTCCTAATCGCCAAGGAAATAATATTTGGGCCTTTTTAACTCCGTTTGAAGAGCGACGCCCCACCATTTGGTTAAACTCCCACCACGACACCGTAAAACCCAATACAGGGTATTCCCAAGATCCTTTTACAGCAATATCGGATGAGGGTAAGATTTTTGGTTTAGGATCAAATGATGCTGGAGGCTCTTTGGTTGCCCTTATTACCGCCTTCTGTTATTTTCTAGGCAAAGATCTACCTTTCAACTTGTTACTTATAGCCTCAGCAGAGGAAGAGATTTCTGGTCCACAAGGCATCTCAAGTCTAATTCCGATACTTCCGCCTGCCAGCCTTGTTTTGGTAGGTGAGCCAACCCAAATGAAATTAGCGGTTGCTGAAAAGGGCCTTTTAGTACTCGATGGAACTGTAAAAGGGATAGCTGGGCATGCTGCAAGGGAAGAAGGAAGCAATGCAATTTATTTGGCACTAAATGATTTGGAAAAGGTAAAAAATTTCCGATTCCAAAGAGTTTCTCCTTTTCTAGGTCCTACCAAAGTTTCCTGTACGGTTCTCCATGCAGGTGAACTGCACAATATGGTTCCTGAGATGTGTCGATATGTGTTGGATGTTCGGGTAAACGAGTTGTACACGCATGAGGAGGTTTTAGAGGAATTGAAAGCTGCACTAACTGCCGATTTAGTTCCAAGGTCCATGCGATTAAAAGCCTCTAATTTGCCCAAAGGGCACCTTTTGCATCAAGTGGCAGTACGTATGGGCTTAGAAATGTTTGGAAGCCCCACCCTATCGGATCAAGCTTTAATCCCCTATCCATCGGCAAAAATTGGCCCTGGAGATTCAGCTCGATCTCATACTGCAGATGAATTTATCTTTATACACGAAATTCAAGAAAGCATCTCAATTTACATTTCAATTCTTGAAAATTATGCAAGCCTTTACCTTCAAAATGAGCATACGCAATGAAACTTTGGCAAAAAAATACAACCAGTAAAAAAGAAGTCGAACACTTTACGGTAGGAAGAGATCCGGAATTTGATATTCTTCTGGCGCCTTATGATGTATTAGGTTCAATGGCGCATGCTGCAATGCTGAATAGTATTGGCTTATTGACAGGGGAAGAAAATGAGATTCTTCAAAAGGGACTAAAAGAAATTTACGAAGAAATAAAGCAGGGAAAGTTTGTTATTGAGGCTGGCGTTGAAGATGTGCATTCGCAGGTAGAGCTAGTGCTAACCCGGAGATTTGGAGCGGTGGGTAAAAAGCTTCACAGTGGTAGAAGCAGAAATGACCAGGTTCTCGTTGATTTAAAATTATTTTATAGAGATGCAATCCGAGAGCTGTTTGATGAGGCAAGCAGCTTGGCGGAACAATTAATTCAATTGGCTGAGACATACAAAGAGGACTTGATGCCAGGCTACACCCACACGCAACTTGCAATGCCTTCCTCCTTTGGATTGTGGTTTGCATCTTTTGCAGAAGGGTTGAGCGAGGACTTAAGCTTACTTCAAGTAGCCTTTGAACTGAGTAATAAAAATCCACTGGGATCTGCTGCTGGCTATGGATCTAGTTTCCCATTAGATCGGACGATAACTACCCGCTTATTGGGATTTCCTGACATGCACCACAATGTCCTAAATGCTCAAAATAGCAGAGGAAAAACCGAGCGAACGATAGCCTTTGCTTTGGCGGGAATGGCAGGAACCCTGAATAAACTTTCATCCGATGTAGTCCTTTTTTGCAATCAGCATTTTGGATTCATCTCCTTTCCCGATGAGTTGACCACGGGAAGTAGTATCATGCCCCACAAAAAGAATCCAGATGTATTTGAATTGATTCGTGCCAAGACGAATCAAATTCAAAGCCTTCCTGGGACAATTGGACAACTACTAGGTAACCTTACTTCTGGATACCATCGAGATATGCAGCTTCTTAAAGAAGAGATTTTTCCGGGGCTAGAGTCCTTAAGGTCTTGTCTTCAAATGAGTAATTTTATGCTGAAATCAATTCAGATTCGAAAAAACATTCTAGAGGATCCATTTTACATACATCTATTTTCTGTAGAAGCCGTAAATGAGTTAGTGCTCAAAGGTGTCCCCTTCCGTGATGCTTACAAGCAGATTGGAGAAGATATTGAAGCCAATCGCTTTGTACCCAATCAAAAAATAGTAGTTCATAGCCATGAGGGAAGTATTGGAAATCTTTCACTCAATGAAATTCGTGCGAAATTGAAGTTAGCATGCTCAAAATTTGATTTTGAAGGTATCGATCGAGCAGTCAAAATTCTGATAGATTTAAAGTAGTTGTTCTTTGGCCTGAAGCGAAATGTTAATTTTAATTTGAATTCCGACTGGTTTAAGGGCCAACTCTAACTACTAGTTTTCTTGTGTGTTCTAAACTAGTATCTTGAGTTCTTTCGGTATTTTTGAAGGTAATTCCTATTTTTCAAATTAATTGGCTTCCCTTTCTCAAAATGGTTACAAGAAATTTTAAATCATCAGAACCCTTATTTTTAGAATCAGGAGAAATTTTGGGGGAGTTTTCATTGACTTACACCACCTACGGGAGTCTTAATGCTGAGGGTTCCAATGTTATCTGGGTTATTCATGCACTTACTGGTGATTCCAAAGCTGCAGATTGGTGGAGCGGAATTATAGGCGAAAAAGCGATCTACAACTTTTCCAACTACTTTATTATTTGTGCCAATCTGCTTGGAAGCTGCTATGGTTCTACCAATGCCCTTTCTGAAAACCCAAAAACCGGTTTACCTTTTTTCTATGATTTTCCTTTAATTACTACCCGCGACTTGGCGGTTAGCTTGGAAATGCTTCGGAAACATTTGCAAATAGATACTATTCACACAGTAATCGGAGGTTCCTTAGGTGGGCAAGTGGCCTTAGAATGGGCGCACCAGTTAGGTAATAAGTTGAAACATGCTGTCATAGTAGCTGCTACAGCCAAAACTTCGCCCTGGGTGATTGGATTTAATGAGGCTCAACGCATGGCAATAGCTTCAGATAATACATGGGGCAAACTTCAAAATGATGCAGGTAGTAAGGGGCTTGAAGCAGCACGGGCCATGGCTATGCTTAGCTATAGAAATCCCCGAGATCTCAATTCCAAGCAGAACGAGTCTACCGAAAAATTAGATGGTTTTTTAGCGGCCTCCTACCTGCGCTACCAGGGAGCAAAACTAGCCAAGCGGTTTCACGCGTTTGGGTATTGGGCCCTGACTAAGGCCATGGATAGCCATGATATTCGAAATGGTCGTGGGGGATTTGAAAAAGCCTTAGGAGAAATTTCAGCGAAGGTATTGGCGGTAGGAGTTAATTCAGATTTATTATTTCTTTCTCAAGAGGCACAAGATCTTAGCAAAATGGTCAAAAATGGACACTATTCAACACTACTCTCAACTGCCGGACACGACGCTTTTTTAATTGAGTTTGAACAATTAAGTAAGGTAATTGAAACCTTTTACCAAGATCTAAGTGACTAGCGGCAGAATGAATTAACGCTTAACCTTGGTCCATTCTACCGTCCGGCCAATCAAAGAAAAACCGATGTATCCTTTTACTTCTACTACCTGAGAAAGTAGTTTGGATGAATAAACTGAGCATTTTATTAATTTCTGACCTCCATTTTGGTAAAGTATCACACTTTCGTAAATCTGGAATCCCAATTTCTGAAAAAGTGCATGATTAGGATTACATCCAGTTGAATAGCGTAGTTTCAAAATATTCTCCCAAGCATGTTTACTTTTCAGGGGATTTATTTCATAGCAGTTCGAATGAGTCATGGGAAACCCTTTTACTTTTTTTTGGAGTGTTTCCAAACTCAATTTTTCACTTGATTGTTGGCAATCATCACATTTTACCAGTAAAAAAATACCAAAATCCAAGGCTGCAGGTACACCCAAATCCAATAGTCATAGAATCCTTGCTCCTCTCCCATGAACCTATCTCCCCTCCTACGGGATTTCTAAATATCTGCGGACATATTCATCCTGGAATCGTACTCAAGGGCAAAGCCAAGCAACGAGTTCGAATACCCTGCTTCCATTATTCGGAAGATATTTTGGTTTTGCCAAGCTTCGGAAGCTTCACTGGCCTATCTTTAATTAAAGTAAAAAGAAATGATTTTATATGGGGATAGCTAAAGATAGCATGATTCCGATCCTTTCTCCACCTGTTATTGGGTAAATCGCCTAAGCTTTTCTATTTTTGAATAGAATTTGATAATTCATGGCTAATCCAGCAAAAGCAAAAAAACAACTTGGGTATTTTAAGTTCGGTAGTGTGCTTTTTAGCACGACTTTATCTCTTTTTATCGTAGGCCTTTTTGGAATTATTTTGATTCAGGCGAGTTCTCTTACCAAAATGATTCGGGAGAATATTGAAATTCAGGTTTTCCTAGATAAGGGGCTAGGCCAACAGCAACTTACCGACTTACAAAAAAATTTAGCAAAAAAGCCCTTCGTGCTAAATTCAGAAGATAGCATTCATTTGCGATTTATATCCAATAAGGAAGCTGCAGAAACTTTTATCAAAAATACAGGAGAAGATTTTACAAAACTTTTAGAGGATAATCCACTCCGAGATAGCTATGTATTTTCGGTTTCAGAAGAGTTTCAAAGTTCCGAAAAGCTTACCTTGATTGCGAAAGATTTGGAAGCCCAGCCTGGAGTATTTGAGGTTTCTTACATGACTGATTTAGTAGATTCAATCAATAAAAATCTTTTTAAAGTTTCCTTAATTATGGGAGGATTTATTCTGATACTTATCGTAACCGTGATCATGCTCATTAATAATACCATTCGTTTAGCACTTTTCTCACAGCGCTTTTTGATTCGATCTATGCAGTTGGTTGGTGCCACTCGAGGGTTTATCCGGAAACCTTTCCTTATTCGAGCATTCATTT
>JAQCJI010000028.1 GCA_027593175.1 Bacteroidota bacterium
GTGGTTCAATATCGCTTTAGGCGGGACTATCATACTCTACTTAATAGTTCTCCAGTTTTTCAGAAATCCGGTATTTGAGACACTACAAGAAGAAGGGATTGTCTTTGCGCCTGCGGACGGGAAGGTAGTGGTGATCGAGGAGGCGTTGGAAGACGAATACCTCAAAGAAAAGCGTAGACAGGTGTCTATTTTTATGTCGCCGTTTAATGTGCATGTGAATCGATCCCCTATCCAAGGCACTGTAGACTATTTTAAGTACCATCCTGGCAAGTATTTGGTGGCCTGGCACCCCAAATCAAGTACCAAAAATGAACGCACCTCTTTAGTCCTCCGCGACGCGAAAGGAAATACCTTGATGATGCGTCAAATCGCAGGTGCGATTGCAAGAAGAATCAAGTGGTATGTGGACAAAGGTTCTTCTCTTCAGCAAGGAGAAGAGTTTGGCTTCATCAAATTTGGTTCAAGAGTAGATTTATTTTTACCGCTGGATGCAGAGATTCTGTGTGAGATAGGGCAAGTGACCAAAGGAGCGAGAACTCCTATAGCCCGGCTTATAGGATAATTGTCGACAGCTAACAGTCCACTGTCCACAGCATATTTTTTTGAGCTTCAAACCTATTTTTCTTTCGCCCCTAGTTAGAAATTAGAACGTCAAGATTACGAAATTTCATAGCTAAACTTAGTTGGTCTTAGGCTTCCAGGCCCGAGTCATTTCTTTTTTGCCTGGAGGTCCTGGTAGGGTTTCTACTTCTAGTCCTAGGTCTTTCAGGTCACGCTTCAGTTGGCCCATGGCACAATAGGTAGTAAACACTCCTCCCGAACGCATGGCATCAACCACGGGTTCCAATACTTTCTTTTTCCAGAGTTCGGGCTGCTTACTCGGAGCAAATGCGTCATAAAATACCAAGTCAGCTGGATAGAGATCTGCTTCTTCTAAGGTAGTTTGATCTTTTTTGAAATTGAAGTAGTCGGAAACAGGTCCCCCTTCATTCCATGGGAGATCATGCAAGACTTGAAAATACTTATGGTAATGCCAGATGCCGTGGTCGTGCTCGGTATAGTTGAGCTGATTGTAAATCTCCGCTTCCAATGGGAAGGGTTCGATGCTGTGATACAGTAGGGGAACCTGGTTTTGTTCTGCCCATACCAAAGCAAGCCAAGCATTGAGTCCTGTGCCAAATCCCACTTCAAAAACACGGACAGGAAATTTATTTGGATTTCGAGCGAGCCACGAATCTAATCCATACAACATAAATACATGAATGGACTCACGGAAGGCACCATGAAAGCTATGATAGGTTTCCTGAAGGTCCTCGTGGTACAAGGAGTGGGAACCGTCCTCGGTAGTGATGATTTTTAACTTGGGTTGACTCATACCCTGTAAATCAATGCGGTGCAATAGGCAGAAATACCTTCTTCTCGCCCTACGAACCCTAGGTACTCGGAGGTGGTAGCTTTGATGGAAAGTGCTTCTTCCTCTACCTGCATTACTGCTGCCAGGCAGGTTTTCATAGCTGGAATATGTGGGTTTAATTTTGGGATCTGCAGACATACCGTACTGTCTAGGTTACCCAGCTCATAGCCTGCGCCCCGAATCATCTGCATAACTTCCTTGAGGAGGAGTTTGCTGTCGATACCTTTGTATTTGGGGTCTTTATCTGAAAAATGGTAGCCAATATTACGCATATTGGCTGCGCCAAGGAGGGCGTCGCAGATCACATGGATCAGTACATCAGCATCGGAATGGCCCACTGCTCCTTTGGTATGGGGCACGCGGATGCCTCCCAACCAAAATTCATGGGTTTCACTCAACTGGTGTACATCGTAGCCAAAGCCGATTCGAAATGGAGTCATGGTTAGATCGATTGGTAATACAAAACGGATGCTTGATCCTCCCGAAGCAAGCGCTGTGCCCAAGATGAAAGTTGGGCGGTGGAGCAGGAAGCCTTTTGTTCAAATTCCAGCCAATATAGCTGAGGATCGCCTAAATGTGCATAGTAGGCGAGGCTTATCGCACGATTCAAGAGTTGGATGGACTCGTAAGTCTTCATCGCCTCGGACTGATTCTTGATTTTTTGAAGTGTAGTATCCGAGATTTCCTCATGGAGGAAGTCAGTCAAAATTACATCTAAAGCCTGTTCCGCCTCCTTTGCAGGCATCCCTTGTTCCATTTTACCAGAAAAAACCAGTAGGCCGGGGTCTACAGAGCCCGTGATGTAGGCACCAATGGAGGCAAAGATTTTCCCATTTTTTACCAGTCGCTGCTCGAGGGGGGATGATTTGCCTCCTCCCAATAAGTCGCTGATCAAATCTCCCTCTAGGTAACCCAGATCTCCCTTGGCTGGCATTTTGAATACCTTATAGAGTGCGTCTGTCGGCACTTTAGCCTGAATTTCTAGACTCCTTTTTTTGTTTTGAATAGGCTCAGGGGAAATTGCTAAGGGGCTTTTTTTCTTGGCAGGAATAGGTCCAAACCATTTTTGGGCTAGTCGAGCAACTTCTTTTTGGGTTACATCCCCAGCAACCACAAGGATGGCATTTCCAGGATGATAGTGCTCTTGGTAAAACTTCCAGATCGATTCTCGGGTGTAGCCTTCAATATCTCCCAAATTTTCTCCAATGGTTGGCCAGCGGTAGGGATGAACTTCGTAGGCCAACCGGCGAAGGTGATGCCATACATCTCCATAGGGAGGGCTGAGGTAGCGTTGCTTGTACTCCTCCAAGACCACCTTCCGCTGCGTCTCAATCGTTTTTTCAGTAAGGCTGAGGTGGGCCATGCGATCCGACTCTAACCAAAATGCCGTTTCCAGGTTGCTGGAAGGCAGAGTCATATAGTAATTGGTGATATCAGGGCTAGTAAAAGCATTGCAGGAACCTCCCACACGCTCCAGTTCCCGGTCAAACTCTGGAACATGTGCCGAGCTACCAAACATCAAGTGTTCAAAAAAGTGAGCTAGCCCAGTTTTTCCTGGTTTTTCAAATCGAGAGCCCACCTTGTAGAGTAGGTTAAACACCGCAATCTTGGAACTGGAATCCTCGTGAACGATGACCTCTAGTCCATTGTCTAAAAAAAACCGATGGTAATCAAACATGCCTTCTAGGTATAAAAATGCGAGTAATCGAGTACTTGGGATGATTTGAAGTCAATTCTGAAACGCTCTTCAAATTTTGTTTTTCGCCACTGCTGTAAGAAGTCCTAATTTTTACAAAAAAGAACGAACTTTGAACGGTTTTGCTAAGTTAGCGTACCTAAGTCAGACTTCTCAATCACCCTGATGAAAAAACACTGCGTAGACCTGAAAAAAACAGGTCAGTTTTCCACATTTTTTCTGGATTACTTGGAGGGCAAGGAATCGCTTCGACCGTTTTATTCCCATTTACCCAATTTGGAGAGTTTTGGGGAGGCAATTAAGGCCAAGCAATTTTCTGCGGCTAAGCGCCAAACCTTGGTGGAGGTACTGGAAAGCCAGTATGTGGGTGTGCCACTTTCTCCTGCTGCAGCGCATCAGCTAGCAGCCTTGCGCGAGGAAAAGACATTTACAGTCACTACAGGGCATCAGCTTAACTTATTTACGGGTCCCTTATATTTTATATACAAGCTGATTTCATTAATCAACCTTGCCAAGCGCTTGCAAGAGCGATATCCTGACTACCGCTTTGTACCGATGTATTGGATGGCAACCGAAGACCATGATGCTGCAGAGATCAACTATTTTAAACTAGATGGTGTTACTTACCGTTGGAAAACAAGCCAGCGTGGCGCAGTTGGGGATTTTGAATTGGATACCACTTTTCAAAATTTCTTAGAGGATTTGGGATTTGCTCCTCCCGTATTTCGGGACGCCTATTCCCAAAGTACAACGCTGGCGGAAGCGGTCCGCAAGTATGTGAATGAGTTGTTTGGAGCCCAAGGCTTGGTGGTGCTAGATGCGAATGATGGTCGCCTAAAGCGAGAGTTTGTGGAGGTGATGGCGGCTGACCTATTTACACAGCAACCCTTTGCGGCAGCACAAGCCAGTACGCAGGCCTTGGAAAAGCTGGGTTATAGTTCACAGATTTATCCAAGACCTATCAATCTCTTTTATCTAGACAAAGGCCTTCGGGAGCGAATAGAACGGGATGGGGAGGAGTTTGTGGTGCTCAATACCGAGTTACGCTTTTCTAATGAAGCACTCAAAACCTTGCTTCAGGAGCATCCAGAGCGCTTCAGTCCAAATGTGGTGCTGCGGCCCGTCTACCAAGAGTGTATTTTACCCAATCTGGCCTATGTAGGTGGTCCTGCAGAGGTGGTGTATTGGTTGCAGCTGAAGGGTGTATTCGATGCTTTTTCTATTCCTCTCCCGGTTTTGCTGCCTCGGAATTTTGCGGTACTTATTCCAGCAGGGATCCAAAAAAAGATTGCCCAGCTCGGCTGGAACTCGGAGCAGCTCTTCCAACAATTTGAAGATTGGAAGAAGGGCTATGTTCAAAGCTCCTCTACTTTTGATTTTTCGCTGGCAGTACCTCAGGCTCAAGTTTCCCAAATTTTTAAGGACTTAGCTAATCGATCTAATGAATTAGATGTGGGTTTGCCAAAGGCATTCGCAGCTGGAGAGGTGCGCAGCTTGAAGATTTTGGAACAGATGGGGGTGAAGCTCCGAAAAGCAGAAGAGCGAAGGTTGGAGGTTGATTTACTTAGAGCGAGGTCAGTTTTCGAATTTCTTTCCCCTGAAGGCAGTCCACAGGAGCGGGGGGTCAATTTCATGCAGTTTTATTTGGAGCAGTCCACCTTGCTAGAGGAATTGATTGAAGTTTTTGATCCTTTTGATTTTCGAATGCAGCTACTCCACATTGAATGAAAACTAAAAAAGAACTCCGACAAACCTATCGACAGTTTAGAAAGCACCTTAGTTCTAAGGAGGTGAACGATTTGTCACGAAAGATTGCGCAGCAGCTGGCGCTGTGGCTTCATGGTCAAGACGATTTAGAGCACTTTCATTTATTTTTTCCAATAGCGAAGTTTAATGAAGTGAACACCTTTTATATGAAAGACCTTTTGGAGGAGCAGGGAAAGACGCTGTTTACTTCCCAGGTGAATCGAGAGGGAAGTCAATTGGATACCTTAATGCTTCCACGAGATGCCACTTTTTTTTTAGACGAATGGGGGATTCCCGTTCCACAGGAGTCTTTGCGTGGATCTCCAAATAATGTGCAAGTGGTGTTGGTGCCTTTGCTTGCATACGATAGGAAGGGGAATCGATTGGGTTTTGGAAAAGGCCATTACGATACCTTTTTAGGTAGTTTGCTGCAACCGGTAATCAAAATAGGTTTAAGTTTTTTTCCGCCAGAGGAGGCGCTTCCTGTTGAGGACCATGATATTCCCTTGAATTATTGCATTACGCCGGATCAGGTTTGGGTCTTTAACTAGTGGTTTTTTTATTTTGAATTCCAAAGAGGAAAGGTAATATCAAAAGGATTGAATCTAGGGAGTGAAAAAGTCTTTTGTATATAAAACCAATTAATATTTTGTCTGCGATCTCTAGGAAAAGGAGATATTAATTGATTGATCCCAAAAAAACATTGCTGAATAATTTTCTTAACATAAAAAAAGCTAGCTTTTTTTTGACTCACTTCGATTTAGTCTTATTTTCAAAATAGTCTTTAATTTTGAGAAAGCCTATGGATTTGAACTTAGAATTATATTGTGAAATTATCCTAAGAAAACCATTTTTTATTCGTTGTAGGGAAGTAAACGCTAAATTTTCTTAACCAAAAGATTTTTTTTTAAAAATTTGAATTTTTTTAAATTTTGTTAAATCGGTCAATCCAAAATAATATTTTGATAACATTAAGAAAATATATTCAATCAGTTAATTTTTGTTAATTTAGGTCAAAAAAACCAAATATTTAGTCTTTTAAGGGTTTAGGGCATTTTTTCGATTTCTTTTGATATTACCAACAAATGAATTTTCTTTACAAATCAACTAAACTAAACACCTTATGAGAAAAGCTTTACTCTTTGTTGTTGCGGTTTTTACAATGGCCCTCAGTTTTGAGGTTTCAGCGCAGCAACGGGTAGTTACCGGAACGGTAATTTCCGAGGAAGACGGTCTAGGGTTGCCAGGTGCAACGGTTCTCGTGAAAGGGACGACAGTGGGTACTACCACCGATTTGGATGGTAACTATTCCATCAACGTACCAGCGGGATCCGACGTATTGATTTTCTCTTTCGTGGGCCTCAAGGCTCAGGAACTAGTAGTCGGTAACCGGTCCGTAGTCAACATAACCCTGACTCTCGATGCGTCGCAACTATCCGAAGTTGTAGTCACGGCGATCGGTATCGAAAGGGAGAAAAAAGCACTGGGTTACGCTGTAACATCGGTATCCAGTGCACAGCTGGAAAATCGTCCAGAATCTGACGTTGCCCGCGTATTGCAGGGTAAAGTACCGGGGGTAGCAATTACCTCAACGAACGGTATGTCAGGTTCAGGAACCAACATGGTTATTAGAGGATACTCCTCTGCTACCGGTTCAAACCAGCCTTTGTTCGTTGTAGACGGTGTTCCTTTTAACACGTCTTCTAACGCACAAAACGGATTTACAACAGGTGGTGCGACTACCTCTTCTCGTTTCTTGGATATTGATCCAAACAACATTGAGAGCATGTCTGTACTTAAAGGACTTTCAGCGACAGTATTGTACGGTGACCAGGGAAGAAACGGAGTAATCTTGATTACGACCAAATCTGGTGCATCCAAAAGAAAAACTGCTGAAGTAACTATCAACCAGTCTGTATTCACCAACGAAGCAGCATCTTTGCCAACGTATGGTCAAATTTATGGTAACGGTTTTCAGCAAGGTAATGGTTTCTTCTTCTCCAACTTTGGAGGTAGAATGGACATAGGCTCGACAGTACCTCACCCGTATGCTGCTAATGGTGTAGCCGCCATTCGTAACGCCTTCCCTCAGTTTTGGGTGGACGGTGTAGTTGGTGGTACTCCAGTGCGATACGAATACAAGGCTTACAAGGACCCATCTGAAATTTTCTTCAGACAAGGTTTGATTTCCAATACCTCTATTCAGGTTTCTGGAGGTGGTGATAAGACTGGCTTTAATGCAAGCTTTGGCTACACAGACGAAGAAGGATTTGCTCCAGGTAACGAATTGGTGAAGTACAACTTTGGTCTAGGTTTGAACTCTGCAATAACGGATAAGCTTTCTGTAAACTCTTCGTTTACATTTGCGATCACGGATCTTCAGTCTCCACCTGCAAACTCTTCTTACGGTTCAGGTTCTTCTATTCCTTCCGTGTTTGGACACGTGATGTTTACACCACGTTCCGTAGATTTGGAGAATCTTCCATTTGAAAATCCAGTAGATAAAAGCTCTGTTTATTACAGAGGGGATAACGGCATCATGAACCCGAATTGGTTGGTGAAGTACTTGAAAAATACTTCTGATGTAAGTCGTTTCTTCAACTCTACTTCTTTGAACTACGATTTCAGTGAAAACTTCTCCATGACCTACCGTCTTGGATTGGATACGTACACGGAAAGACAAGAAATTATGTTCAACAAAGGAGGTGCAACGAGTAATTTGACTACTAAAAATGGTTATTACAGAACGGTAAATATCAACAATACCATCTGGAACCAGGATTTGATCTTGAATTGGAACAAGGATTTCTCTGAGAAGTTTGGTATGTCTGCTTTGTTGGGCGCCAACTCTCGTTACGATTCGTACATACAGTCTGGTGTAGCTTCTCAAGGACAGTTGGCTTTTGGATTGTTTAGGCACTCTAACTTTTCCAACTCTTCTAGCAACGATGCTTTCTCTGGGGGTGGCTTGAATAGTGGTAGCGAACAGAGACGATATGGGGTGTATACCAACATTACCTTAGACTACTCGGACTACTTGTTCTTGAACGTATCTGCTCGTAACGACTGGACTTCTACCGTAGAAGCAGAAAACAGAAGCATCTTGTATCCAGGAGGATCTGTTTCCTTTATCCCAACTACTGCATTTGACTGGAACTCTCCAGTAGTAAATGACTTGAAGTTGCGTTTGGGATACGGTACTTCGGCTGGTTACCCAAGACCTTATTCTACTCGAAATGTATTGGCACAGTCTGCTAGAGCATTTGAAAGAGACGGAGTGGTAACTACTACACACGCAGTATCCAATTTGCTTGGTAATCCAAACTTGAAGCCTGAGCTTCATGGTGAATTGGAATTTGGTGTGGAAGGTGTCATGTTCAACAACAAATTGCGATTTGACATTTCTTTGTATGACAAAAGTACGCAGGATCTGATCACTCAGTCTCCAATTGACCCAGCTACAGGTTTTACCTCAACTGCGATCAACATTGGTAAGATTCGAACTCGCGGTGCTGAATTCCAAGCTACAGTTACTCCTATTTCTACAGCTTCAGGTTTTGAGTGGAATTCCACCATCAACTGGAGTACGTACGAAACAGAAGTAGTTGAGTTGGGTGGAGGTTTGGAAGAAGTCGTAGTAGCTGGATTTACGGGTCTAGGTAACTATGCGATTCCTGGACAGCCTTTCAACGTCATCAAGGGTATTGGTTTTGCTAAGGATCCTGCAACTGGTCAGCCGATCATGCTTCGTAATGGTGTGCACAAGCCAACTACTGAACCTGTAATTCTTGGTGATCCTAACCCAGAGTGGACAGGATCATTTATCAACAGCTTTACGTACAAAGGATTTACCCTTTCTGCGATGATGGAATACCGTCACAAAGGTGTGATTTTCTCAAACACAGTAACGGCCACCTTGGCTCGTGGTGTAACCAAAGATCCTGTAGTTGACCGTGAAATGACCTTCATCATGCCAGGTGTAAGACAAGACGGTACCAATGCAGACGGTACGCCTCGTTATATTCCAAATGATTATCAAATCTCTGCTGCGGATTACTTCTTTGGTGGCTACCATCTAGGACCAGATGAGGCAAACGTGTTTGATGGATCAACGGTAAGATTGCGTGAGGTTTCTTTGGCCTATTCTTTGCCAAATACTTTGATGGCTAAGACGCCATTCAAGAGAGCTTCATTAGCCATTAGTGGTACCAACCTTTGGTTTGTTGCCCTTAACTTCCCTCCAAACATGAACTTTGATACAGACGTATTGGGAACTGGTGTTGGTAACGGTCTTGGGTTTGATTTCGTAACTGGACCTAGCTCTAAAAGATTGGGTGGAACGTTAACGCTTACATTCTAACCTCAAACTGAACTAACAATGAAAAGATTTATATATGGTTTGACGCTAGCTGCCGGGATGGTATTAGCTACGTCATGTGCGGATAAGTTGGATGAGTTATTGGAAAATCCGAATGCAGTAAATGCAACTACTGCTTCTCCAGATTTCCTTTTGAACAGAATCCAATTGGATTTCGCAGGCGGATGGGGTAATAGTGCGGATCGTGGTGCACGATTGACGCGTATTATCAATCAATTTGCTGCACTTTACCAATTGGCTTATGGCCCTAATGCTGGTGACGGTAAATGGTCAACAGCTTATGCTGGTATCCTTGCAGATATCAACTTGTTGTTGCCACTTGCAGAAGAGGCCAATTTGCAGCGTCACATGGGTATTGCAAAGACAATCAAGGCGATGGTCTTGATGGATTTGGTGGACACCTTTGGTGATGTACCTTATAGTGAGGCATTGGATGCGGCTAACTTTAATCCTAAGTTGGATGAGGGTGAAGCAGTATATGCTGCTGCTTTAGCTTTTTTGAACGAAGCCAATGCACACTTCACAGTAGCTACTTCCAGTGGTACTCCAAACGATTATTTCTACGGTAGAAATTACACACGTTGGAATAAGCTAGTAAACACAGTGAAGTTAAAGTACTACCTCAATACAAGATTGGTTGATGCTGCAGCTTCTAAAGCTGGTATCAATGCCTTGATTGCAGATGGTAAGCTATTGGGTACTGGCGATGATTTTGCGCCCCGATTCGGTACTTCAATTGCGGATCCAGACTCTAGACATCCAAAGTTTGCTGGACAGTATACTGCAGGTGGTGGAGACTATCAGTCTACTTACTTCATGCATCACCTGTATGTAGAAAAGGGTGTTGATGATCCAAGATTGCGTTATTACTTGTACCGTCCTGTGTTGAGGAATACGACCGACGTAGATGAGCAGGAATGTATTACGCAGATTGCTCCTCCGCATTACTTAGTGGGTGATTTTCCTTACTGTAATCCAGCAGGGGACAGAGGATACTGGGGTCGTGATCACTTGGATCCAGACGGTATTCCACCAGATGGCTTGAAGCGTACTGCTTACGGTGTTTATCCAGCGGGTGGTCGTTTTGACAACAATTCAGCATCGAATGTAAATAACATCAATTTGGGGATGAAAGGTGCAGGTATTTATCCAATTATGATGGCTGCTTTCGTAGACTTCATGTTGGCAGAAGCTGCCCTTACCTTGAAGACTACTGGGAATGCAAAAACCTATTTAACATCTGGAATAACCAAGCACATGAACTATGTACGTAAATTTGCAGTAAGTGGTCCTGAGTCAGCTGTAATTAAGGCTTTCGAGCCAGATGCAACTTTTACTAAAAATGTTGCTAATTACGTAGCTTTAATAGGTAATGAGTACGACAGTCAATCTTCCGACGATGCGAAATTAAACGTAATAGGTAGAGAGTATTGGTTGTCTCTATTTGGAAATGGTAAGGAAGCGTACGATCTATACAGAAGAACGGGCAAGCCTGTTAAAATGCAGCCTGCTTTGGAAGCAGATCCTGGTCCATTTGTAAGATCGTTGTTGTATCCTAACATCTATGTTGTGACCAATACCAATGCGGTGCAAAAGGCTGGTCTAGCGGAACAAGTGTTTTGGGATAAGAATCCTGCTTCACCTTGGATTTACTAATCTTAAAAACTAGAATATATGAAAATGATAAAATATAGTTTCAGCTTTCTAGCTAGTGCACTCATCTTTCTAAGCTCTTGTAGAGACTTTGTGGAACCTAGAATTCCATATGCAACTTTTGATACAGGGGCTTATTTGAGGACTATTGCTAGAACAAGCACCACGTTCAACTTCTTCGATTTGGCGAATTCAAAGTTTGCTTTGACGATAGAGGCAGTGGACATTGAGGACGGCAAAACGGTGCAAACTGTGGAGGTACGTCTACGCCACAGACGTTTGATCCCTGGTGTAGGTTTGAAATACACTCCTACAACTGATGTTTTGATTAAGACACTTCAAGCGTCTGACTTTGCTCCTAATGCGGATTCTCGTTTCTTGAGAGCTGACATTTCTGTAACCGCGCCGGAAGCGATGGCTGCTGTAGGATTGACTGCAGCGGGTATCAACGGCGGGGATGTATTTGAATTCAGATTAGTCTTGAACGATAAATTTGGAAGAACTTTCAGCTCGAATAACGTGACTACCAACGTGGGCGGTGCAGTGTTCTATTCCTCTCCGTTCCAGTATCCTGTTTCTGTAATCTGCCCATCTGATTTGGCTGGTACGTATGACTTTACTGCTTCTGAGCAGGTGTCTAGTTACGGCGTATGCGCTGGTGGAACCTTTACTGGAAAGACTAAATGGACAAAGGTTGGTAAGTCTACTCGTTACCTAGTTTCTGATGGAACATTCGGATTGTATGGATGTCAGAATGACGTCTACAAGGGTGATGTTGGAATAAGTGATGCCTGTGGTGTACTCAGCATGAGCGGAGTAGACGGCTACAATTCTCCTTATTCTATGAAGTTTATCAGCAGAACTCCTGAACTTCTTACATTTAGTGTAACAAATGGTTATGCAGACTTTATGATTATAAAAGTTAAGTCTAACGCTGGTAAGCCTTGGCCTGCAACTTTGAGATAATCAATAGAGATTGATTTATTTAAAGGTCCCGCAATTGCGGGACCTTTTTTTGTTTGCAGAATCAGTGCGGTATTTTTTTCTTGTTTTACCCATTCATCGGCACTTTGTTCCTGGTGGATACCGCCCGTGGTGGCTGTTGATAGTATAGCGGATAGTTAGGATTGCTATTCCTCGATCCCTTTGTACTTCTACGGTGTTCATCCTTTTGGAGGACAGCGCATTCCATCCTCCTAATGAATCTTGTATTACGAATAGCTTGCGCCTTTTATAATTAGGGGGGTTAAGTACTTTTTTGGCATTTCTTTTGAATAGCTTAAATTGAAAGCATTATTTTGAAAAACTCGATTTTTACTATGCCCCTGCGGGTTATTATCCCAATGGAATATTTGATTACCCGCAATGATGCCAGTAGCTCAAATTGAGAGCTGACCAGTGCGGATAATCGCTAACAGACCACAGTCAACGGTCCACAGCTTAGGTAATTGAACTTCAAACCTAATTTTATTTAGTTAGTGGTGAAAAAGCGGATAATTATATTTGATTAATAGTTATCCAGGGCTCCGGAGGTGTGAGACGAAAATTATCCTCAAGTATATTCCTTGTTCTATATAATTGTTAATCACTGCTGGTAATCTTGAATCATCTATAGCTTGTCGATGGGACGACTGCCCATTTTGGTAAACTTCCAAACTTATTTTCTTGAGTTACTTGTACTAAATCTGATTATCATATTTTAAAAAACTGCTAAAGCACATAAGCAATTTTTCTATTTGATAAATTCCATCTAATTTTGATCATTATCAATTTTCACCATGGATAAATTCACCTATATCGCTAATGCCCACGTAGCTTACCTCGACGAGATGTATGCTGCTTACAAAAAAGACCCTTCCAGTATTGATCCGAGTTGGAAAGAATTTTTTGATGGCTTTGACTTTGCCTTGACCCACTACGAAGGAGCTGGGTCTCCTGTGGTAGCAGCAGCTGTAGAGAATCAGCCTGCTAGGCTATCGGGTACCATTATGAACGTGGATAGCCTCCCTAAGGAGATCCGCGTACGGGCGATGATCCATGCCTATCGTTCGCGTGCGCACCTCAGGTCTAAAACCAATCCTGTTCGTGAGCGTCGCGATCGTAAGCCCTTGATTGATCCTGAGAATTTTGGTTTGGTGGCTGAGGATATGGCCACTGTTTTTGAAGCGGGCAATGAAATTGGAATTGGTGCAGCAAGTCTTAGTCAAATTGTTCAAGCTTTAAAGACCATTTACGAAGGCCCTATGGGCTTTGAATTTTTGTATATCCGGAATGCGGAAATGCTGGACTGGTTCAAATCCAAGCTGGAGAAAGAAGCCTTGGCTTTTGCTCCTTCCTATGAGGAGAAAAAACGAGTTTTATCAAAGTTGAATCAAGCAGTAGTTTTTGAAAACTTCCTGCATACTAAATACCTAGGTCAAAAACGTTTCTCCTTGGAAGGAGGCGAAAGTACCATTCCCTTTTTAGATGCCGTTATCAATACGGCTGCACAGTTTGGGGTAGAGGAAGTCATGATTGGTATGGCCCATCGAGGCCGCTTAAATGTCCTTGCCAATATCATGGGAAAGACCTACGAACAGATATTTTCAGAATTTGAAGGTACCGCCAAGCCGGACTTGACCATGGGCGATGGGGACGTGAGATACCACATGGGCTACTCTTCAGACATCGTCACTCCAGGGAATAACAAGGTTCACCTGAAGTTGGCACCCAATCCTTCCCACCTTGAAGCAGTCGATCCTGTAGTGGAAGGATTTTTGCGAGCGAAAATTGATCACGCGTACATGGGGGATGCCAAAAAAGCACTTCCGATCTTGATTCACGGTGATTCGGCTGTAGCAGGTCAAGGGATCGTCTATGAGGTAACTCAAATGGCGGGTCTAAAAGGCTACAACACCGGAGGTACCATACACTTTGTAATCAACAACCAGGTAGGATTCACAACCGACTTTGACGACGCACGTACTTCCATCTACTGTACGGATGTGGCCAAGGTAATTGATGCCCCAGTTATTCACGTGAATGGGGACAATGCTGAAGCGGTAGTATTTGCTGCAAGATTGGCTGCTGAGTTCCGTCAGAAATTCAATAAAGACATCTTTGTAGACATGGTCTGCTACCGTCGTCACGGACACAACGAGTCCGACGAACCAAAATTTACTCAGCCAGAACTCTACAACATCATTTCTAAGCATCCCAATCCTCGGGAGATTTATGTGAAGCGATTGACCGAAAGAGGGGATTTTGACGCGAAGATTGCAACGCAGATGGACGAAGAATTCCGTCAGCTGCTACAAGATCGCCTCAACATGGTTAAAGAAAAGCCACTTCCTTACCAGGCTACCAAATTTGAAACGGAGTGGGCAAACCTGCGTCGATCTAAGCCAGAGGATTTTGGACAATCGCCAGAAACGGGTATTTCCCTAGAGCAAATCGAGAAAGTGGCGGAAGCAATTACCGTCATTCCAAAAGGATTCAAGCCGATCAAACAGATCGAAACACAGATGAAGCAGCGTAAGGAGATGTTCTTTGACACCAAAGAACTGAACTGGGCTTCTGCCGAGCTATTGGCCTATGGTTCCTTGCTTTTGGAAGGCAAGACAGTTCGCCTTACCGGTCAGGATGTGCAGCGAGGAACCTTTTCCCACCGCCATGCAGTGATCCACGAAGCCAACACCAACCAGCCCTTCAACTCTCTATTGGAGATGAAAGACCGGAAGGGGCAGTTTTACATCTACAACTCCCTACTTTCGGAATATGCCGTGTTGGGATTTGAATACGGCTACGCCATGGCCAACCCCAATGCGCTCACCCTGTGGGAGGGTCAGTTTGGGGACTTTGCCAACGGTGCCCAGACGATGATAGATCAGTTTATCTCTTCAGGCGAAACGAAATGGCAGAAAATGAATGGGCTAGTGATGCTCCTCCCTCATGGATACGAAGGCCAAGGGCCCGAGCACTCCAACGCCAGACCTGAGCGCTTCTTGCAACTATCAGCTGATTACAATATGGTGGTAGCCAATATTACTGAACCGTCCAATTTTTTCCATATGCTCAGGAGACAGCTGACTTGGGAGTTTAGAAAGCCTTGCGTGGTCATGTCTCCCAAATCCTTATTGAGACATCCAAAGGTAGTTTCTCCAATTGCTGAGTTTACCTCAGGACGATTTAGAGAAGTGCTTCTAGATACTACAGTAGATCCGAAAAAGGTAAAGCGAGTAGTATTGTGCACCGGAAAAGTGTATTTTGACTTAGAAGAGGCAAGAGAAAAGGAAAAAATCTCAAATGTGGCTTTGGTGCGATTGGAGCAGCTTCATCCGCTACCAAAAACACAGCTTTTGGAGGTCCTCAAATCCTACAAAGGAGCTGAGGTAGTCTGGGTACAAGAAGAGCCAGAAAATATGGGCTATTGGAATTACCTGCTTCGCCTGCTCTATCAGGAGCTTCCGATGCGCGTGATTGCTAGGAAGCCAAGTGCTTCTCCAGCTACAGGCTACAACAAAGTACACGTGGAAGAACAAAAAACACTGGTGGCACAGGCGCTAAGCCTTTAATTCCAGCTCCGCTTGCTAGGAGGTTGATTACCTAAATTAAGCTATAAAAAATACCGAGGGAGCTTTTCCGAGGCAAAAAATAAAAGACCATGAGCAAAGAAATGAGAGTACCTACAGTTGGCGAATCCATCTCGGAAGTAACCGTAGGACAATGGTTTAAGAAAGACGGAGACCAAGTTCAATTGGACGAGATCTTATGTGAATTGGAATCTGATAAAGCCACTTTTGAGTTTCCGGCTGAGGCCAGTGGCACCTTGCGCATCAAAGCCAAAGAAGGTGATACTGTAGAAATCGGAGGACTGATCTGTGTGATCGAAGCGTCCGCTTCTGCCGTAGCGACCACTCCTACACCGGCGGCCGTTCCTCCAGCAGCTGCTCCAGTGGCAGCCGCTAATCCGGCTTCAAGCATCAAAGAAATGGTCGTTCCTACGGTTGGAGAATCTATTACCGAGGTGACCCTGGCCAACTGGATCAAAAAGGATGGAGATCAGGTGACCTTGGATGAAATCATTGCAGAGGTAGATTCCGATAAGGCTACTTTTGAACTTCCTGCCGAGGCTACAGGCATCTTACGCCATGTGGCAAAGGAAGGAGATGTTTTGGAAATAGGTGGTCTGATCTGCCGAATTGAAGTTGGAGGAACTGCTCCTGCTGCAGCTAGTACGCCAGTTCCAGCAGCTCCAGCAGCAGCTCCAACGACTACTACCGAATACTATGCTACGGGGCATGCTTCTCCAGCTGCATCCAAGATTTTGGCAGAAAAGGGAATTGATTCTGAAACCCTAGCAGGTACAGGCAAAGATGGAAGAGTAACCAAAGAGGATGCCATGACTGCGTCTACTCCTGCTGCAGCTCCTGCACCTGCGGCTACACCATCGCCAGCTGTTTCCGCTGCTCCTGTGGTGAATACAGTTTCTGGTGCTCGTGCTGTCCGCAGAGAAAAAATGTCTTCGCTTCGCAAGACGGTATCTCGTCGCTTGGTGGCAGTAAAGAACGAAACAGCTATGCTGACTACCTTCAATGAGGTCAACATGAAACCCATCATGGACCTAAGATCCAAGTTTAAGGATCAGTTCAAGGAAAAGCATGGCGTAGGACTAGGCTTTATGTCCTTCTTTACCAAGGCAGTGTGTGTGGCCTTGAAGGAATGGCCTGCAGTCAATGCGCAAATCGATGGCAATGAAATGGTCTTCCATGATTTCTGTGATATTTCTGTCGCTGTATCGGCACCCAAAGGTTTGGTAGTACCGGTCATCCGAAATGCGGAGAATCTTTCTTTCGATCAAATTGAAAAGGAGATTGTGCGTCTGGCTGGAAAGGCTCGTGACAACAAGCTTTCCATTGAGGAGATGACGGGAGGAACCTTCACCATCACCAATGGCGGGGTATTTGGATCCATGATGTCTACACCGATCATCAACGCACCACAATCCGCTATTTTGGGCATGCACAATATTGTGGAGCGACCCATTGCTGAAAATGGGCAAGTAGTCATTCGCCCCATGATGTACCTTGCCTTGTCTTACGACCACCGCATCATCGATGGCCGCGAATCAGTTAGCTTCCTGGTTCGAGTGAAGCAATTGCTCGAAGACCCGACAAGGTTGATGTTCGGAGTCTAAAGTACAATGTACCAAGTACCATGTACAAAGTACCAGGTACAAAGTATGGGTTACCAGAGGAAGATTGAAGCGGGGTTGATTATACTTATTTTTTAAACTAAATAGATTAAAATGCATCGTTACAAGGATTTATCCGTTTGGCAAAAGGCCATGGAATTAGTAGTTGAAATTTAAAAGATTACCGAAAAATTCCCTTCTCATGAGCGGTTTGGCTTGGTCTCACAAATGAATCGATGTGCGATCTCCATTCCCTCTACCATTGCGGAGGGAGCAGGGAGAAATACCAGTAAGGATTTTGATCACTTCCTGGCCATTTCTCTTGGGTCTTCTTTCGAATTGCATATCCAATTGGTTCTTTCCAATCGACTCGGGTATGTGGCAATGGAAGTAATTGAAAAAATGGAACTCGAGTTGGCTCATATCCAAAATATGGTCGTGAAACTCAAAAAAAGTTTGAATAGCTAATCAATGTGTACTTGGTACTTTGTACCTAGTACCTAGTACAACAACAAAAAAAAATGTACGACGTAATCGTAATCGGATCGGGCCCAGGGGGCTATGTTGCAGCCATCCGCGCTGCCCAGTTGGGAATGAAAACAGCCTTGGTTGAAAAATATTCCACTCTTGGTGGAACCTGCTTAAACGTAGGTTGTATTCCATCAAAGGCCCTACTAGACTCCTCGGAGCATTACCACAATGCAGCGCATACCTTTGCTACTCATGGCATCTCCTTGAAAGGCCTTGCGGTTAACCTTCCACAAATGATTGCCCGCAAAGACGAGGTAGTCACCCAAAATGTGGATGGGATTCAATTTTTGATGAAGAAAAACAAGGTGGATGTCCACCATGGACTTGGATCTTTTGTGGATGACCATACCATCAAGGTGACGAAAGTCGATGGCTCGTCTACGGATATTCAAGGAAAGAATATTATTATTGCCACAGGCTCTAAGCCTGCAAGTCTTCCTTTTATTTCGATCGATAAGAAGCGCATCATTACTTCTACTGAGGCTCTCAAGCTGAAGGAAATTCCCAAGCACCTCATCGTCATCGGTGGCGGGGTCATCGGTATGGAGCTGGGCTCTGTCTATGGGCGTTTGGGCGCTAAGGTTTCTGTGGTAGAGTACATGGATTCGATCATTCCTACTATGGATAAAAGCTTAGGTAAGGAACTTCAAAAATCCTTAAAAAAGACAGGCTTTGAGTTTTACCTCAAGCACAAGGTGACTGGAGTAGAAAATCTTGGAAAAGAAGTGGCCGTAAAAGCTGAAAATGCGAAGGGTGAGACTGTTGAAATCAAGGGAGATTATGTGCTTGTATCGGTTGGTCGAAAGGCGTATACGGATGGCCTGAATGCTGCTGTTGCGGGCGTTAAGCTTACAGATAGAGGACAAATTGAAGTAAATGGACACCTACAAACGGCAGTTCCCCATATTTATGCCATTGGTGATGTGGTGAAAGGCGCTATGCTTGCCCACAAAGCGGAGGAGGAAGGAGTATTTGTGGTAGAGACCATTGCCGGACAAAAGCCACACATCAACTACCTCCTGATCCCTGGAGTAGTGTACACCTGGCCAGAAGTGGCTGCTGTAGGCTATACCGAAGAACAGCTGAAGGAGCAGGGCAGAGCCTACAAGGTAGGAAAGTTTCCTTTCCTTGCCTCTGGTAGAGCCAGAGCATCCATGGATACAGATGGACTGGTAAAGGTACTTGCAGATGCGACCACAGACGAGATTATAGGCGTACACATGATTGGTCCAAGAACTGCCGATATGATTGCCGAGGCTGTGGTAGCGATGGAGTTTCGGGCTTCTGCTGAGGACATCGCGAGAATGTCTCATGCGCATCCCACCTACACGGAGGTTTTTAAGGAAGCATGTTTGGCAGCTACAGACAATCGAGCTTTGCATATCTAAAATGATTGAAAAGGTAGGATATAGCCATTTCTGTACTAGGGAATGGCTTTTTCTTTTCCTGAAAATTGACTTAATTTCTTAATGAAGTTGAAAATAGCGATTCTAGGAGCAGGCAATTTGGCTTGGAACTTGGCGCCAGCACTTGAAGATGCAGGACACGAGCTCACGGAAGTATATGCACGAGATATTCGTAAATCTCAAGAAATCACCGAACGGATTTATAGTGCCTCACCTAAGGACGACTTGGACTTTTCGGAAAGTAAGGCGGAATTATTCATTCTAGCCCTCAAAGATGATGCGCTTGCAGAAGTGGCAGATCAGGTAATATTGCCGGAGGGTAGCATCTTAGTGCATACCTCTGGTATCATCCCCTTGGAGGTGCTATCTCAGAGTTCTGCAAGCTATGTAGGCGTATTTTACCCACTGCAGTCTTTCACCAAAGGCAAGAAAGTAGACTTTGGGGATGTACCTATTTTACTAGAGTCCGAGGATGAAAGTACGCTGCAGCTCCTCAAAAAAGTTGCGAAAAGCATCTCTACCTTGGTTTATACCCTACGGTATAAGGACCGGCAAGCGGTGCATGTGGCTGCTGTCTTTGCGAGTAACTTCACCAACCACATGCTTCGAATTGCCGAGGAAATCTTACATCGTCAAGGGCTTGATCCAGAGCTACTCAAGCCCCTATTAATTGAGTCGATCTCCAAAAGCCTACAGCTGGGAGCCAAGAAGGCCCAAACTGGTCCTGCCATTCGAGAAGACTACGAGACGCTGGAGGCACATCATCATTTTTTGGCTTACAACGAGCAGCTTGCAGAAATCTACCGTCTAATTTCTCAAGACATCATAGACAGTTGATTTCTTATTTTTTGAGGAGCCTATCGAGTTCTAGGAGTGTGTGAAGCAGCACATTAGCTCCTTTTGCGATGGCTTCCGGGCTGGAGTATTCCTCTGGAGCATGGCTGACGCCATCTTTGCTTGGAATAAAAATCATACCCATTGGGGCAATTCTAGCTATTTCTTGTGCGTCGTGCCCCGCTCCACTGGGGAGGCTTAGCGTAGTCAAGCCCTGTTTTTCTGCTTGTTGTTTGATGATTTCGCGAATCATTGGATCTGCCAGGGCAGGCTTGCTTGCCACCTCAATATGTTGAATAGCTAGGCTTACCCCACTTTCTATGACAAGTTGCTTGGCAATAGTTTCAAGTTCTGCATAGAGTTTCCATATTTTTTCTGAAGACAAATCTCGGATTTCCAAATTGAGCTTTACCTCTCCAGGGATCACATTGCCTGTGCCAGGGAATGCTTGAATCTTTCCTATGGTACCTACTTGTCTGCCTTCGTCCCGAGTGATCACTTCATTCACAGCCAAGATAAACCTGGCCGCAGGTAGCAGAGGGTCTTTCCGTGCATTCATAGGGGTAGTACCCGCATGGTTGGCCTTGCCTTTGAAGGTGAATTCCCACCATTCAATAGCGACTATGCCCTCGACTACGCCAATATCTAATTTTTTGGTATCCAGATTACCACCTTGCTCAATGTGGAGCTCCAAAAATGCAGCTAGATCTCCTCTAGCACGAGCTAAAGTTGAAATTTTGCTTGGATCTCCACCCAATAGGCGGATGCCTTCTGCATGCGTTAAGCCTGCATTGCTTTTGCCTTGAAGTGCTTCAGCGCTCAGCCCTCCAACAAGCGCACGGCTGCCGATGACTCCTCCCTCTTCGTTGGTAAATACGATTACTTCCAAGGGGTGCTCCGTTTGTATGCCTGCTTCCTGTAATGTTCGGACGACCTCAATGGCACCGAGCACTCCTACGGGGCCATCGTAGTCTCCTCCATTAGGTACTTCATCGATATGCGAACCCATGATGATAGGCTTTAGTGCAGGGTTTTTGCCCGATTTTCGTCCAATGATATTCCCTGCATAATCTACCGATACTTCCAGACCTGCATCCAAAAGCAACTGCTGGATGAAGGGTCTTGCAGCGATGTTGTGTACGGAGTAAGCTACCCGGTCAGAACCTCCATTTTGATTTTTACCGTAGGTGGCCAAGGTACTCAGTGATGTTTGAAGCCGCTCGGGGTTGACCTGTAATTTCTGTGCGTAGGTGATAGCTTGTATTGCAGGCAAAAAAAAGAATAAGAAAATATATTTAACCATGACTAGAGATTTGAGTCTGTAAAACTAAATATGCAAAAAAAAGTCCTTCTCTTGGAAGGACTTGGATGTTTATTTTAACCAGGCGAGGCTGACTTCCTCGGGAGCTTTGATCCGATCGGCTATTTTCATGTAGCGATCCGCCAAGTTGGCCAGGTAGTCCTGGGCTTTGGCCGCTGCAGCGTCAAGTCCTGTTAGCGTTTCTATTTTCCAAATATTTACCAGGTGCTCAATGATTCGGGCATAATCCCATCCCGTATAGATACCTATTTTTTGGGTGATTTCAGAAAAGTCTTTGTAGATGCTTGGGCGACTGCCTCCCTTGCCAATTAGGACGGCAGGCATGACAATCTGCTTTTTCATCATTTTCTCAAAGGCAGTAATCGCACCGCTCGGGTCAATTTCAAAAATTCGAGACATAAAGCTCTTATAGGCCTTTTCGTGTCTCGCCTCATCACCTGCGATGGTTTTGCAGATTTTAGATAAGACGTAATCTCCTGCTTTGTCTGCAAGTTTCCCAGTATTCACGTGTGAGATTTTGGTAGCCCGCTCCTGAAAAGAGGTATAGATCATGGCCTGATAAGGATCGGATTCTGTTTTGGGATCAAATCCATTGGTGATTAGTCTGTGAATGGTTTGTTCCACCACGCGCATATCGACTCTACCGGTAAGGTATAAGTACTTGTTTAACAGGTCGCCGTGTCGATTTTCTTCGGCAGTCCAAGCTTTGGACCAGCGTACCCATCCTGATGGGGACAGCAAGTTTCGCTCTGTATTGATTCCTTCAAGCAGGTTGAAGTAGGTTTGGTAGGAAGGCAAAGCCTCCTCTGTAATCATATTACCTACAAGCGAAGTCAATACGGTGTCGGGGATACCCGCAGCTCGTTGTTGCAATAGCTTAACATCTTCTATGGCTTCGGGATTAGCAAAGTCAGGCAAAAAATCTGATGGTTGCCAACAATCTTCTGGGTCTAATAGGACTGTATCTACAGCATGGCCCACTAGCTCATCCAATTGGCTGATGACCTCTATGTTTTTTTCCAGTTCGTAGTTGATTTCTTTCGAGTTCATAGTGTAAGTTACTAAATAGCTTGATAAAGCATGTTAAAGGTAAGTATCACATCGCAATTATTTATAAGATAAATATATAAAGGTTGTCTAATTCCATGAGCGGTGAATTGGAATCAAATCAAGAAATGCAAACAAACCTTTATTTTTTCTTCTTTTTGAGGATTTTTATTTCCTCTTCATTTGATTTCCTTTAACCCAATGATACAAGAAGAAAAGCCTAATAAATGTTCAAAATTAGGTGGCTAAACCTAGAAGTTTAGAGTGATAAGTTTACAAGTTATGTCGGAGATTGGCTGCTATTTTTTCCCAGTGTTGGGGGTGGGCAGTAATTTATGTATTTCAATTTTTTTAATACGGGTAGAGGATGTTTTACTCTACAAGCTATTAGAATTTATTATTGTTGGTTTGGGCTTTAAAAGTAGGTATATTTCCTATATTCAATCCCCTGAGCTCATGAATAAATTCTTAATTTTTAGTGCTCTTTGCCTAGTTTTTGTTTCCTGTGCAACGGTAAAGCCGGGTCCCGATTATTCCAAATTATCAGCACAAGAGCTCTTGCAGGAAGCTACTCAAATCGCCCAATCTACAATGCTAGTGGATGGGCATGTGGATTTGCCATACCGGATGAAGGTGGGAGGATTTACGTTGAAGCGGGAGGTGTTGGATGTATCGGTACGGACGCCGGATGGTAATTTTGATTACCCTCGTGCTAAGGCGGGGGGATTGGATGCACCATTTATGTCCATCTATATTCCTGCTGCCAATCAGGCTGTTCGGGGAGCTTCCAAGGCACTTGCAGACACCCTGATTTCGATGACCGAGCGTCTTACAACCACTTTTCCGGATAAATTCGCCATGGCCTATAGTCCTGCAGATGTTCAAGCTAATTTTGCAAAAGGGCTTATCTCGCTGCCCATGGGCATGGAAAATGGAGCTGGGATTGAGGATGATCTGGCCAATGTGAAGTATTTTCACCGCAGAGGGATTCGCTACATCACCCTTACCCATGGCAAGGATAACCTGATTGGTGATGCGAGCTACGACACTTCGGCTACGCATGGGGGCTTGAGTGTATTTGGAGAAAAGGTGGTTGCTGAAATGAATCGCGTAGGCATTATGGTAGATTTGAGCCATGTTTCGGATCGTACATTTCGTCAAGCCTTGGCCTTTACCAAAGTACCTGTAATCGCCTCACATTCTTCGGTGAGAAAATTTACTCCAGGCTTTGAGCGTAACATGAGTGATGAACTGATCGAAGGTTTAGCCAAGAATGGGGGTGTGATTATGATCAATTTTGGAGGTGCTTTTTTGGACTCCGCTTACACTGTGGGTACGGTTCAGGTGAGAGAGCATGTGGTCAATTGGCTTGCAGAAAATAACCTTTCTCGATCAGATCCACAGGCGCAGCAATACATTCAAGACTACACGTCTAAGTACACGCCTTTTCCAACCGTAGATCGAGTAGCAGCCCACATTGACCATGTGGTTCGTCTGGTCGGTATCGACCATGTAGGCTTGGGTTCAGATTTTGATGGGGTGGGGGATTCCTTGCCCACAGGATTAAAAGATGTCTCCATGTTCCCCAACTTGTTTGCTGAGTTGCTACGTAGGGGATACTCCAAAAAAGACTTAGAGAAAATTTGTTATAAAAATATTTTCCGCGTTTGGGAAGCTGTGGAGAACTTTGCAGCGACCCAAAAGTAGGTGTATCTTAGTTTAGGCTCTCATTTTTTTGCAGCGAATAGTTTTTGCATTTTCTTAGAAAGAATTCCTTTATTCATTTGCTACTCATCTGCTGAAAGCCTAGTAAATGACCTTACTTTGGGAGATTAAAAGGCAGATTTTTCAAAAATTTCTGCCAAAAATTCATGATTTAAGCCATTATATTCCCATTCTAAGACAGAATGGCGTTAATTCTAGTTTGGAGATCAATTTGAAGCTTCCTGAGCATAAAGTGTACCGAAGCACTTGACCAAAAGATCAGTAATGGATTTTAAGCAGTTTACAATCAAATCCCAGGAGGCAATACAGAAAGCCGCCGAGCTTGCTGCTGCTACGGGGAGTCCTGCTGTAGAGACAGCCCACCTACTGAAAGGTGTTTTTTCAGAAGATGCGCATATTTCCCAATTTCTGTTCCAGCGCTTGGCTGTCAACTCCCAGTTGCTCGGTCAAAAGTTGGAGCAGGAACTGCAAAAGCTTCCCAAGGTGAGTGGAGGCAGCCAGCAGCCTTACCTGTCTAGTGCCGCCAATCTGGCATTGACTAATTCAAAAGAATACCTCAAAACTTTTGGGGATAGCTATGTGGCC
The DNA here is from genome assembly GCA_027593175.1 of Bacteroidota bacterium. Lineage (GTDB taxonomy): Bacteria > Bacteroidota > Bacteroidia > Cytophagales > Cyclobacteriaceae > Algoriphagus. Next base: position 24,509 of record JAQCJI010000028.1, read on the forward strand.
CTAGAGCATTTGCTACTGGGTATGATGGCTGGAAGTGATTCCATCGCCCAGCTATTAAAGAACCAAGGTGTCAGCGAGAAATCGTTGATCGAAGCCATAAACGAACTTAGAAAAGGAAATAAGGTGACCGATCCAAATGCAGAAAGTACCTACAGGGCTTTGGAAAAATATTCCAAGAACCTAAATGAACTGGCCAAGAAAGGAAAAATTGATCCTGTCATTGGCCGAGATGAAGAAATTAGACGCGTTTTGCAGATTCTTGCTCGGCGAACTAAAAATAATCCGATCCTACTCGGAGAGCCGGGGGTTGGAAAAACCGCTATTGTGGAGGGCTTGGCCCAGCGCATCGTCTCTGGAGATGTTCCGGAAAACTTAAAGTCCAAGACCTTGATTTCGCTTGATATGGGCTTGCTGGTGGCAGGTGCCAAGTACAAGGGTGAATTTGAAGAGCGACTCAAGTCGGTGATCAAAGAGGTGACGGATGCCGAAGGGGAAATCATTCTTTTTATTGATGAGATCCACACCCTAATAGGTGCGGGAGGTGGAGGAGAGGGTGCCATGGATGCCGCCAACCTGCTTAAGCCGGCACTTGCTCGTGGAGAGCTGCATGCGATTGGAGCCACCACCTTGAAAGAATATCAAAAGTATATCGAAAAGGATAAGGCCTTGGAGCGGCGCTTCCAGGCTGTGATGGTAGATGAGCCCGATGTGGCTGATGCCATTTCCATCCTTAGGGGAATTAAGGACAAGTACGAGCTTCACCACGGCGTGCGTATCAAAGACGATGCGGTGATTGCGGCGGTGGAACTCTCTCAACGCTATATTTCGGATCGCTTTTTACCCGACAAGGCCATAGACTTGATGGATGAGGCTGCGGCCAAGTTGCGAATGGAAATTGATTCCCTTCCGCAGGAATTGGATGAGCTCAACCGTCGGATCATGCAACTCGAGATTGAGCGCGAGGCAATCCGCCGTGAAAACAACAAGGACAAGGAAGTGGTCTTGAGTAAAGAGATTGCGGACCTTGGAGAGAAGCGACAGTCTGTAAAAGCAAAGTGGGAGAGTGAAAAAGCGGTTATTCTTGGTATTCGGCAAGAGAAAGAGGCCATTGAAAAGTTAAAAGTGGAAGCTGAGCAAGCCGAGCGAGCAGGGGACTTTGGAAAGGTTGCAGAGATTCGCTACGGAAAGATTGTGGAGGCAGAGAAATTTCTTGAAGGCTTCAAAACTCAGTTGGCAGAGATGCAGGCAGATTCCCCGTTACTTAAAGAGGAAGTAGACCAAGAAGACATCGCTGCCGTGGTAGCCAAGTGGACTGGGATTCCTTTGAGCAAAATGATTCAGTCCGAACGAGAAAAGTTGCTCCACCTTGAGGATGAGCTTGGTCGACGCGTCGCAGGGCAGCAGGAGGCAATTGTGGCACTTTCCGATGCGGTACGCAGAAGCAGGGCGGGATTGCAAGATCCAAGAAGGCCTATTGGAAGTTTTATTTTTATGGGAACTACCGGGGTAGGTAAGACCGAGCTAGCCAAAGCCTTGGCCGTGTACCTATTTAATGACGAGAATGCCATGGTCCGTATCGACATGTCGGAATACCAAGAACGGCATGCAGTCAGCAGGCTAGTTGGAGCTCCTCCTGGCTATGTAGGATATGAGGAAGGAGGACAGTTGACTGAAGCGGTTCGAAGAAAACCGTATTCAGTAATCCTTCTTGATGAAATCGAAAAGGCCCACCCCGATGTATTTAATATTCTCCTTCAGGTGCTCGATGATGGGCGGCTTACCGATAATAAAGGGCGTTTGGCTAACTTTAAGAATACGATCATTATTTTGACGACCAACATTGGTTCGCACTTGATTCAGGAGCGCTTTGCAGAAATGGAAGACTGGAACAAGGAGGAGGTTCTCGAAAGGACCAAAGCGGAGGTTTTTGACTTACTCAAGAAGTCTGTTCGGCCCGAGTTTCTCAACCGTATCGATGAAACCATCCTCTTTGAGCCGCTCAATAGGCAGGTGATCCGCAAGATTGTGGATATACAGTGGAGAGAGATTCAAAATCGATTGTTGGAATCCAATATTGAGATTGAGGCCACTAGAGAGGTTCTGGATTACTTGGGAGAGGTAGGTTTTGATGCTAATTTTGGTGCAAGGCCACTCAAGCGAACCATACAGCGCCTGATTTTGAATGAGCTTTCCAAGCAGATTTTGGCAGGCTATATCAAAAATGACGCAACTGTACTCGTGGAATTGGATGCAGAAAAGCAGGTGTATTTTAAGAATTTAGATGCTGCAGTGGAGTTGTATTAAATTCAAAGTTTAGATAAAATAGAGAGGCTGCCTTAGTAGCCTCTTTATTTTTCCTTCTATTTTAACTAGAGTGGAGCCTAGTATGTATTTTTAATATTTCCCACTTTCTGGGTAAGGTAATTTTTCGTGCTTATTTTTGGCGGGAGGGATTTTATGTTGGCTACATCTTTTTTAAACCCTAGTTCACTATTTGTGTTAGTATAAAAAACCATTCCAATGCTCCTTACTTCTTCGGATGTTCCAAGTGAAATTTGGCAGACTGTTCTTCACGAGTTGCATCGCGGTGCCTTGGATGCCAAGCACCCTTTTCGCTACGTAACTTTAGCCACTATTGGGACCCATTTTCCCCATGTCCGGACGGTGGTGCTGCGAGAGCTCACTTCAAACTTAGAATTTTTGGTGTATATAGATGCTCGATCTGCTAAAGTCCAGGACTTGCTGGAAGTGCCAAGGGTAAGTTTACTTTTCTACCATCCCAAAAAGCAAGTGCAAGTGCGGGTCAAGGCCCTAGCTACGATTCATAGCGAGGATGAGCTTGCTCAGGAATATTGGAAGCGTATTTCAGAGAAGAGACAATCGGAATACAAAAGCAGTCTTGCACCTGGCACGCGGATTGAAAATCCTGAACTGGGCTGGGAGAGTAGCATGGAAAGATCTTATTTTTCAGTATTGAAATTCAGTCCCCTTTCGATAGAAGTGCTCCAATTGGCAAAGGATGGCCACTTACGGATACAGTTTGAGTTGGCTTCGGGTTGGAAGGGGAGCTGGATGGTACCCTAGAGTGGTAAAAAAAACCTGGACATACAGGGCTTTGAAATGAGTTAGACTTTCATGATGTCGACCTCTTTTTTGGCTAGAAGCTCGTCGATTTTTGCGGAGTAGTTGTCTGTAAATTTCTGAACTTGTTCTTCGGCGCTTTTGATGGCATCCTCAGAAGCTCCTTCTTTTTGAAGTTTGCGCAAGGATTCATTGGTATCTTTTCTCACCGAGCGAATGGAGATTTTCCCGGATTCACATTCTGATTTGGCAGTTTTCACTAGATGAAGTCTTCGTTCTTCCGTGAGGGCGGGAATTGTTAAGATGATGATCTCCCCATTATTTTGAGGAGCAAGCCCTAGATCGGAGTTGATGACGGCCTTTTCAATTTCCGAGATCAGGTTGCGCTCAAAAGGTTTGATGGCAAGCGTTCTTGCATCGGGAGTAGTGACAGAAGATACTTGGGATAGGGGTGTGGGAGACCCATAATACATCACAGAAACCCCATCCAAAAGGTTAGGCATGGCCTTCCCCGCCCTGATTTTCACTAATTCTACAGCAGTGTGGTCCACTGCCTTTTGCATCAATTCCTTGGCTTCGTCCAAATACAATTCGATTTCTTCCATGAGTTAGGATCAGTTTATACTGTGATCAGAGTTCCTATTTGTTCTCCCTGTACTAGTTTGGCTAGGTTTTCAGCTTTATTCATGTCAAATACGATGATGGGGAGGTTATTTTCTTGGCAAAGTGTAAAAGCAGTCATGTCCATGACATTTAGGTTTTTTTTGTAGACCTCTGTGAAGGTGATGTTTTTGTATTTGGTAGCTGAGGCATCCTTTTCTGGATCTGCAGTATACACTCCGTCTACACGGGTACCTTTCAGTACTACATCGGACTCAATTTCAATGGCTCTAAGTGCTGCGGTGGAGTCTGTAGTAAAATAAGGATTTCCGATGCCAGCGCCGAAAATCACAATTCTTCCTTTTTCAAGGTGACGAATTGCTCTTCTTCGGATAAATGGCTCACAAACGCTTTCTATTTTGATTCCAGACATCAGTCGGGTGTAAAGCCCAATCTGCTCTAATGCACTTTGAAGCGCCATCGCATTAATCAGGGTAGCAAGCATACCCATGTAATCCCCTTGAACTCTATCAATGCCAGACTTTTCAGCTTGCACTCCTCTAAAAATATTACCCCCTCCAATGACAATGGCGATTTCTAAGCCCATGTCTTTTACTTTTTTAATTTCTTCTGCGTATTGCTGCAAGATTGCTGGATCAATGCCGTATTTTTTTTCGCCCATTAGAGATTCTCCACTAAGCTTGAGCAGAATGCGTTTGTATTTCATGTATTGGTGGGTATAGCTTGGATAAATTTGTTCTTACTATAGGTGTAAACTGACTAAAAATTCAATTTTCCGAAAGTTCTTTTGGCTGAATCATTCATT
>JAQCJI010000029.1 GCA_027593175.1 Bacteroidota bacterium
CCAAACCCTAAATTGGGAGCAGCTGCAGGCTTCAAACTTTAGCGTTTACCTGATCCCCAGCCCCTTTACCCTAGCAACCACGGTGATCTCTGCTTCTAGGTGGAACCAGAATGCCACCGATGTTCCTGGAAAAGTGCGACAGCTCGAATCCGAATGGCTAGATCTACGAAATCCTTCGACCACGGCAGATTGGCTAGGATCTTCCGGGGAGGTGTTTGTTCAAAAAAGCCAATTGGGAGGTGGAAGTCCGATAATTCGGGGATTTTCAGCCAATCGACTCCTCTATTCCATTGATGGGGTGCGGATGAATACGGCAATTTTTAGAAGTGGCAACCTCCAACAGGTGATTTCAATCGATCCATTTTCGCTTCAAAAGACCGAGATTCTATTTGGACCAGGTGCTGTTATGTATGGATCAGATGCCATTGGTGGGGTGATGGTTTTTGAAACCTTACAGCCTAATCATGAAAATCAGCAACTCAACGGAAATCTAGTTACCCGGTTTTCATCCGCCTATTCCGAAGAAACAATCCATGGAGATTTTAGCTACGGCAGAGGAAAATGGGCTTTTGTAAGTAGTGCATCCTACTTTGACTTCGGGGATTTGGTCATGGGAAAAAATCAGGGGCAAGCCTCCTACCTCCGATCCTCATTCGTAAAACGGATCAATGGGCAGGATCAAGAAGTTACAAACCCGAACCCCAGAAAACAAATAGGATCCGCCTACCACCAACTAAATCTGATGCAGAAGATCAGCTTTAAGCCGACTAAAAACTCCGTTATTGACTACGGGTTCCAGTATTCTAACACAGGAAATATCTCGCGATACGACCGCCTTATCGAAAAAAGGGATGGAAAACTAAGATTTGCCCAATGGGAATATGGTCCTCAACGCTGGACGATGCATCAGCTTAACTGGAACGTAAACGGCAACAACCCCTGGTTTGAGCAAGCAAAAATCACTGGAGCAACTCAATTTTTTGAAGAAAGCCGAATTGATAGACGCGTCGGCAGTGCCCGCCAATTTAACCGAGTGGAAAAAGTCAATGCCTACTCACTAAATGCAGACTTTTTTAAAACCCTGTTCCAATCCCATTTTCTAAACTACGGGATTGAAGCTATAGTAAACACTGTAGAATCTAAAGGTCAGGCTTTAAACATTTTAAATAACCAACGCACTTCTGCCTCCTCCCGTTACCCAAATTCTACCTGGACCTCTTGGGCATTATATGGTAATTATGCTGCCCCACTCAGCAACAGATTGAAAATGCAATCTGCTTTGCGTTACAACTTGAATGGAATAAATGCGGATTTTGGAAATAATCTGGACTTTTTCCCTCTGCCAGTACTTCAATTTAAAGATCGATACCAATCACTCACCGGGAATTTAGGTTTTGTATACCAAGCTAATCCAAGCTTCAGCATGTCTCCGCAGGTGGCTACTGGCTTTAGGGCGCCAAATGTGGATGATATGGGTAAAATATTTGATTCTCAGCCCGGAACTGTCTTGGTTCCCAACCAAGAATTGCAATCAGAATATGCATACAATGCAGAAGTAAACCTCAATAAAATACTCTTTGGGAAAATCAAACTGGATATGACCGGCTACTACACTTGGTTAGATCGAGCAATGGTGAGAAGGCCAGACAGCTGGAATGGTCAATCCGAACTCCTATACAATGGAGAAATGAGCAAAATTTTTTCAATCCAAAATGCTGCTTTTGCTCAAGTAAAAGGCATTCAAGCAGGAATGGAAGTTGCGATAAGCAAACAGCTCCTGCTCACATCCAACTACAACTGGCAAAAAGGAGTGGAAGAATTGGAAGACAAGACCACTAGTCCTTCGCGGCATGCAGCTCCAAACTTTGGAGCAACTAAACTTCGATTTCAAGTCAAAAAAATGACTCTAGAATTGAGTTCAAAGTACAGTGCAGCCATGCCTTTTGAAAAAATGCCTCAGGAAGAAATCGGTAAACCTGCCATTTATGCTGTCGACTCCGAGGGAAACCCTTACGCCCCCAGTTGGATGATTTTTAATTTAACGGCGCGTATTCCTCTAGGGCCTTATATACAAGTGAATCTTGGGGTTGAAAACATGGGTAATCTGCAATATCGAGGTTACAGTTCTGGAATTATCAGCCCAGGACGTAATTTCCAAGTATCGGTAAAAGGAACTTTTTAAGATCTCCAACTACTGCTCTATGTTTAGACTCAACATCACGCAACCGATTTAAAATTTCTTCTTTATTTTTCTTTAGATTCATTCCAAATACCCGTACTTTTGGAAAAAGGTTAGGATACATTCATGACTGCGAACCAACTTACGCTCAATCAATCTGGTAAAATCTTGGAAATCAGTTCCTCCCCATTAAAAATCAATTTAATGGAGTTGGGGTTTCTTCCAGGAAAACAATTGACACTACAGCACAGAGCACCTTTGGGAGGCCCTTTGGCTTTTCAGCTGGAGGAAACGCTGCTAGCGCTGCGGAAAAATGAAGCGGAATTGATTCGAATCGAAGTGCTCTACTGACCATGGCCTCAAAAGATCAATCTAAAAGAAAGGGTACTCCACAAATTGCCATCATTGGTAACCCCAATGTAGGCAAGTCCACCATTTTCAATTACCTCACGGGCCTCAACCAAAAAATAGGAAATTACCCAGGCGTAACCGTAGACAAGAAAACCGGGATACTCCAAATTCAAGGAGAAAGTTTTGAAATCCTAGATCTTCCAGGTACTTACAGCCTTTTCCCCAACTCCGAAGACGAGATCATAACACACCGAATACTGAATAATCCTGAGCTTGAAAAAAGACCTGATTATGTGTTGATGGTGATTGATTCTACCCAACTTTCCAGAGGGCTTTTTCTTTCTACTCAACTGATTGATTTAGGCGTCAACCTGACAATATTACTCAATATGGCAGACTTGGCGGCAGGAAAAAATATTGAAATCCACAGCTATGAACTTTTTAAGCAACTAGGGGTTCCCATCCTTCAAACAGATGCGAGAAATCAAAAAGGGTTAGAACCCATCAAGAAACTAATCCACCAACGTAATTTTGCAAGAGCCCCCCAATTCTTAGATATTTTAAAGGTAGTTCCCCCTTTGATTCTTGATCTTGTCAAAGAGAAATTTGAGCTTGAAAACCATTATCAGGCGTATCAAATGATCCGATTTGGAGCCAAAGACAAGTCTATTTTAGAAAAAAAACGAATTTGGCTGGCTCAGGTATTGGAAGAAAATAAATTCAACCTGGAAGAAGTTCAACTGGAGGAAACCAAGATTCGTTATAAGAAGATTACGGATTTGGTAACCAAAGCCTTGACTAAAAAATCCTCCCCCAAAGCCAAATCATCCCTAGACAAGGTGGTTTTACATCCTTTCATTGGCTACTTGGTTTTCATTGGGGTATTGCTTTTAATCTTCCAAACTCTTTTCTCATGGGCATCCTACCCCATGGACTGGATTGATGGGTTCTTTGCCGATGTTAGTGGGCGTGTTTTAACTACTTTCCCGGATGGACCACTGACTCGCTTACTTGCCGAAGGCGTCGTTCCGGGGATTGGAGGGGTAGTGATTTTCATCCCTCAAATCGCACTTTTATTTGGCTTTTTAGCCATTTTGGAAGATACAGGCTACATGTCCCGGGTGGTTTTCCTCCTAGATCGATGGATGCGCCCATTCGGCCTTCATGGCAAAAGCATTGTTCCTTTAGTGTCGGGAGTAGCCTGTGCTATCCCTGGTGTGATGGCAGCTCGAAACATCTCCAATTGGAAGGAGAAAATGATCACCATTCTGGTGACTCCTTTGATGAGCTGCTCTGCCAGACTGCCAGTATACATTATTCTGATTGGACTGAGCGTCCCCGAAGAACAGGTATTTGGCTTTATCAATCTTCAAGCACTTGCGCTCTTAAGTATGTACCTATTAGGAGTACTTGGAGTATTAGGAACTGCATTCCTACTTAAAGTGATCTTGAGAACGGATGAAAAAAGTTTCTTGATGACAGAGCTCCCTTCCTACCGTATCCCCAGATGGAAAGATGTAGGCTTCACCATGGTAGAGAAATCTAAAACCTTCGTTTTTGAGGCTGGAAAAGTTATTTTGGCTATATCCATTGTACTTTGGGGGCTAGCCTCTTATGGCCCACCTGCTACTATGGAGGAGATTAGGCAACAGGGAATGATACAGCAGGAGCAGGCAACTAGTCCAGATCAACTTGCTCTAATTGATGCAGAAACAAACTCCCTCCTGCTTGAAAATTCATTCATCGGCATCATGGGTAGGGCCATTGAACCCGTCATCCAGCCCTTGGGCTACGATTGGAAAATAGGAATAGCACTCATCACTTCTTTTGCAGCACGAGAGGTATTCATTTCAACCATTGCTACAATTTATAGCATTGGTGGTGACTTAGAAGATGACTTGACCATTCGGGAAAAACTTGCTACCCAACTGAATGCCTACACCGGAGAAAAAACATTTACACCAGCCACTTCCTACTCTTTGCTGGTATTTTATGTGTTTGCCATGCAATGCATGAGTACCTTGGCGGTGGTCAAAAGAGAAACAAAAGGCTGGAAATGGCCCATGATTCAAACGGTATACATGAGTGCTTTAGCCTACCTCATGGCATTTATCACCTTCCAAATTTTCTCTTAAGATGTGGCAACAAATCCTAGTCATCATCGCAGTACTTGGGGCAATCATCTACCTCATCCTCAAATTTTTTCAAAAGCCAAAGGGTGGAGCTGCCTGTGACCGTTGCGCTAAATCCTAAACTCTACCTTAGGGATATGGATTTCCCATTTTTTTTAGTGAATATTGACTTATGCGCAAAATAGTCTTCCAAAGCATACAAACCACTATTTTCTCTTACCTCGGTGTGGTATTGGGCTATATCAATGTTTTGTGGCTCTATCCTTACGCATTGGATACCACCCAACTGGGGACATTCCGTACGATTCAAGATTTGGGATTACTTCTCGTTCCCTTTGCGCAGCTGGGATTAGGTCATGGGATTACCCGTTACTTTCCTAAGCTCGAACGAAACCAAGAGGCCCTTCTCACATTCAGCTTACTTTTCTCCTTCCTCGGATTTGGAGTTGTAGCACTCCTTTTTTTTGGATTTAAGCAACAGGTTATCTCCCTTTTTGCTTCAAATTCTCCGGAGATCATCAACTTTTTGGGGGTTGTCTTATTTATCGCTTTGTTTTCGGTCTGGAGTAGTGTGTTGGATGCCTTTGCACGATCCTTTGTTAAAGTTGGAATCCCTACCTTTTTTAGAGAGGTTTTCCTTCGCCTCCTCACCTCCATACTTGTAGCCTTTTACCTGCTTAAATGGATTGATTTTGACCAGGTCATGCAGGGATTAGTGCTCGTTTATGGTGCCTCCTTAGTTGGTGTAGCCACGTATATGGCTTGGCTGGGGGTATTCAAACTAGATTTTTCCTGGCATGAATTCCCGGCAGGGTTTACTCGTTCCTTATTGAAATATAGCGGAATCACCTTTTTGGCTACTGCGGCTTCAACCTTAATTCTGAAAATTGATTCTGTAATGATTAGCTCCATGCTTAGCTTGGAGGCCAACGCCATTTATTCAATCGCATTTTACATGGCCCTAGTGATTGAGCTCCCGAGAAGAGCTATTTCACAGGTTGCAATGCCCTTGATTGCGGAGCATTTTGCACAGCAACGGATTAAAGAAATCAATCTCCTTTACCGGCAACTGTCGAATAGGCAGCTTTACATCTGCTTGCTACTTTTTGCACTAATCTGGGGAAATATCGATTCGATTTACCACTTTGTGCCCAATCGAGAAATTTACCAAACTGGAAAATGGGTGGTTCTAATTATCGCTCTTGGGAAATTAGTGGATGTAGCCTTTTCTTTGAACACTGAGATCCTCGTGTTCTCCTCCTACTACCGCTTCAATCTGGTACTGACCATAAGCATGAGTATTTTGTTAGTTGCTGCAAATTATTTTTTAATTCCTGTCTGGGGCATCGAAGGGGCTGCTGTAGGGTCTGCAGTGGTAATGCTCGCCTATAACCTGACAAAGTACGGCTACCTCAAGGTGCGTCTTCAATTGGATCCATTTAGCATGGAAACCTTGAAAATTATTGTAGTAGGAATAATCACCCTGCTTGGATTATACCTTAGTCCAAACCTGAACTCCCCAATTCTTTCTCTTTTTATTACCTCAGGACTCACGGTGATCGCCTTTGTGGGAAGTTCCGCACTTTTGGGTGTAGGCAAAGAAGAGTGGGCTTGGCTAAAAAATAAAGGAAAATAATCCAGGCCTAAGAGTGTTACGAAACCTCTAATAGTGACAAGATTTGAGCTGCCTTGAATTCGCAACCTTCCACTGTTATCCTGCTTTTTGAGCAAGGCCCCGCAAATGCGGGGTGAGGCCTGATTTTGAATTGGGCTTTACTCGGTATTGTTTTTAATTTGTGAAGTTCGAACAAGTCAACGGCCCGGATAGGTTAAATATACGCATCAAAGTGCAATCCTACATGAAAATAACAGAAGAAATTTGCTGAATTTTCTTTCCTACTTCCACAAATAGATCTGGAAAAAATAAAAGTAAAAACCACTCTTTTTTTACAGATCCTTCAGAAATTAAAATCAGATAAAAATGGAATTTATATTTAGTTCCTAAATCAGAAAAAAATTTGTTTTTATACCTATCCAAAGTATATTTTACAACGATTACCTTTACCCCCAGCTACTCAAAAATTTATGTATCCAAAAAAAAAATTGATTGTCTGCCTCGATCAAAGTCCTTTGGATCAGACCTTAATTTTGTTCGCTAGGTTTATCGCAAAAGTAAATCAGGTGAAAAAGATTTACTTCGTCAACGTGATCAAAAACTTCTCGCTTCCAAAGGAATTACAAGAAGCGTTTCCAACCTTGATCACTCAAATGATGGAGGAACGGAGGGGTTATATGAAAGAATTAGTTACTGATCACTTCCCAAAAATAAAAGGGCTTGAACTAAGTTTTGTGGTGAAGGAAGGAAACCTCTCCAAAATCATCAAGCTTGCCGATGAGAAATCTGCTGACCTAATCCTTCTTGGAAGAAAAGTAACTCTTGTAGGTACCGGAGTCGCCTCCCAGCGACTATCTCGAAGGGCTTCCTGCTCCTTACTTATCGTTCCTGAAAATTCCCAACCCAAATTCAACAAGCTACTGGTTCCAAGTGACTTCTCGGAACACTCAAAAAATGCTCTCGAAGATGGAATTTTATGGGCCAAAAAATACGGGAAAGACACCGAACTATTTTTTCAAAATGTATACACCGTACCTTCAGGCTATCACTTTACAGGAAAAAGTTTTGAAGAATTTACCCAGCTCTTAAAAAATAATGCGGAAGAAAATTTCAAGAAATTTATTCGGAAAATAGATACCAAAGGGATTCCTATTACCCCAGTTTATACCCCTAATGAGAATGATAATCCCGTACGGGAGATTGTTGCTGCGGCGGTAGAACTTAAGGCTGACGCCATTTTAATAGGTACAAAAGGTAAAACAGCATCAACCGCACTACACATTGGGAGTATTGCTGAGCGACTCATCCAATTCAATAACAAGGTTCCTTTATTGGTGAGCCGACCCAAAGGAAAAAATGCAGGAGTGTTGGATTATTTGGTGGAAATCTAATCAGTGGTTAGAAGTAGACGCAAGTTTACTCCTCCCTATCAATACTTTACCACAGTTGAAAATAAATCAGGAATGCTCCCTCTTCGAATAAACTACCTTCATAGGTATGGGATTTGGTCAAACCAATTAAACCTTAACTACTTTAATCGGTCTAACTCCCATAAATGAAGGCAAATGATCAAGAACTTTTAGCCCTTATCCGCTCTCCTTTCACCAAGGAAAAGGGCTTTAGACAGTTGATTGAAACCTACCAAAAACCTATTTATCAAGTAATTCGGCGCATGGTAATCCTTCATGAAGATACTGACGATCTGCTGATGCTAGAAGAAAATCCTATACAATAGATTCGATACACAAAAAGAAATCATCTCATATTCATTGTTTAGAAAACAAAGAAAAACTGAAATTTTCCTACCTTTGAAAGCAGACCTATTCCACCTCAATTCATGAAAATAGCCTTAATTGCCCATGATGGTAAAAAAGCCGACATGGTTCATTTTTTGAGTGGATTCCGTGATGCACTCCACAGAACCGATATCGAATTGGTTGCTACGGGCACCACTGGTTCACATATTGAAAAAGCAGGGTTTCAAGTGGAAAAATTACTTTCTGGACCTTATGGAGGGGATGCACAAATCGCAGCACTAGCTGCTGAAAAAAAATTAGCTGCTGTTATTTTTTTTAGAGATCCCTTGGATAAGCATCCCCATGAACCGGATGTGCAAATGCTCATGCGAATCTGTGATGTACACAATATCCCATTGGCAACCAACCCAGCCTCTGCTGAGCTACTATTTAAAGCGTTGACACAAACCTATGGAACTTAAATCGATCAAAAAAATTGGTGTGCTCACTTCTGGGGGAGATTCTCCTGGCATGAACGCTGCTATCCGAGCAGTAGTACGAACTGGATTCTACTATGGCATCGAAATGTTTGGCATTTACCGAGGCTACGAGGGAATGATTCAAGATGACATTAAAAAATTAGACTCCAGAAACATTACCCATATTTTGGAGCGTGGAGGCACCTTCTTAAAATCAGCACGCAGTGCTGAATTCAAAACACCTGAAGGTAGAAAGAAGGCCTTTGACAACTTGCAGAGCTATGGCATTGATGCCCTCGTAGTAATTGGTGGAGACGGATCCCTTACAGGAGCTCACGTTTTCTATAAGGAATATGGAATACCCGCAATTGGGCTTCCAGGTACAATTGATAATGACCTTTCTGGTACCGACCTAACCATTGGTTTTGATACTGCCTGCAATACGGCAATCGAAGCCATCGATAAAATTAGAGATACAGCCACCTCACACGACCGGCTATTTTTTATAGAAGTGATGGGCAGAGATGTAGGTTTTATTGCGGTCAATACAGGAATTGGAAGTGCAGCAGCAGCTATTTTGATTCCAGAGCGGAAAACTTCTATTGAAGCTCTAATAGATAAACTAAGGACTAGGTCAAAAGCTAAAAAATCCTCCAATATTGTCATAGTTGCTGAGGGAGGAAAAAGTGGGTCTGCTCAGCAAATCGCTGATGAAGTAAAAACCTTTTTCCCTCACTACGATATTAAGGTCACCATATTGGGTCATTTGCAGCGTGGCGGCTCACCTACTTCTTTTGACCGTCTACTTGCTTCCAAACTAGGTGTTGCTGCCGTAGAGGGTCTGCTACAAGGAAAATATGATATGATGGCAGGGATGATCAATAACAAGGTGGCCTTCACCCCCATTGTCAAAGCCATTGTGGATGACAAGGAAGTGGATGATGAGGATCTGCGTATCGCAAACATCTTATCTACCTAAAGCATAAAAGAGGGGCCTTAGCCCCTCTTTTTATTTACTTAAAATCAAACTGGAATTTGCTGGTAGGTACATTATCCCTTTTTGGACCTTTATCCCATCCGTTGCATATATTGGGGCATTGAAACCAGCAGGAGCATGAAACTCCAGGCCTTCTTTTCCTAGATGGTGAACCACCAAGACTTCCTGATCTGCACTGCGACGAACAAAAGCCATTACAAACTTGGGATAGGTCAAACTAGCCGGCTCCAATCTTCCTATCGCCAAGGCCGGATTGGATTGACGCAAGGCAATGACTTTTTTGTAATGGTTAAAATAACTAGTTGCATCTAAACGCTGCTGCGCCAAAGGAGTTACCGTCTCATCTGTGCTGTACTTGGCTTCAATCCATCTTGGTCTTCGCGTATCTTTCTCCTTTGTATCCCAAAGAAAAGGCTCTCGGATTTGTTCGTCTGGCTTAAGCCCTAGCATGCCAATTTCTTCTCCGTAGTACAAATAGGGCGCTCCAGGTAAGGTCATAAGGATGGTAAGGGCTTGCTTGTACTTAGCCGAATCTTTCTTCAGGTCATTCAAGAGACGAGGTTGATCGTGGTTGGACGAAAAGATAGCATCTATAAAATCAGGAGTTATCCCTTGGTAAAAATCAAGCACATCCTTTTGCTTTTGATACAATAGCTGTCCATTCTCCGTATTTAATGCCTCAATCAGCGTGTAGTGGAAATCAAAATTGAATAAGGCCGGAAGTCCCGGTAAATAAGGCGCCACGATTTCCTTACGATCCCAAACCTCTCCTACCAAATAGACATCTGGCTTGATTGCTTCCATTTCCCGACGGAATTCCTTCCAAAAGGAATGGTTGTCTAACGGACGATCATCCGGGAAAATATGCTTGGCTGCATCCAAACGGAATCCATCTACCCCCACTTCTTCCAACCAAAATCGACCAATCGAAACGATTTCTTCACGAACCTGAGGGGAGTCAAAATTTAGATCAGGCATTCCACCCCAAAAAAAGCCATAGTAGTAATCTTGACCTTGCCCCGGATCATGCCATTTCCGAATGTTATCAGAATCCAAGGATACCGTCTTCTTATTTAAATAAGTAGCAATGGTATCCTTTTGTGCCCAAACATAGTAGTCTCGGTAGGGATTTTCTCTACCTGATTTGGAAGCAGTAAACCAAGGATGCTCCGTGGAGGTATGGTTGATGATCATGTCAACCACCACCTTAATATCCCGGGCATGTGCTTTTTCCAAAAGCTTCTTGAAATCGGCCATCGTTCCATAGTCGGGATGTACAGCCTTGTAGTCGGTTACATCGTACTTATGGTAGGTTGGAGACGGCATGATAGGCATAAACCAGATCGCGTTGGCACCCAATTCCTTGATATAATCTAATTTTTCAGTAACGCCATTGAAGTCCCCAATCCCATCGCCATTAGAGTCGCTAAAGGACTGTACGAAGATTTCATAGGTCACCCCCGCCTTTGGCCAATAGTTTTTGGCCTGTTGGCTTGTTACCTGAGCTTCAGCTAGCTGCACAAGGTGAAAGAGAAAGGAGGAAATTAAAAGGGGTCTTTTCATAGTTCGAGTGGGCAAAGAAAAAGTCCCCTAATTCAAGTGATTTTTTCAAAATTTACCTTTTAGTTTTCAATGCAATCAATCCCTTTTATTCAAAAGAGCTGGAGTTACTTCAACTTAATTTCTATTGACTGCATTCAACATATCGAAGGCCAACTCCAAGCGCTTGACAAAATTTTCCTCCCCTTTGCGAAGCCACACCCGAGGGTCGTAGTACTTCTTGTTGGGGCTATCTGCACCTTCTGGGTTACCCAACTGGCTTTGGAGGTAGCCTTCATTCTTTTTATAGTACTGCAAAATACCTTCCCACATGGCCCATTGCATATCGGTATCAATATTCATTTTAATGGATCCGTAGCTGTTTGCCTCACGGATTTCCTCCACTGAGGAGCCAGATCCCCCATGAAATACAAAATTAAGTGGCTTGCCAGTGGTACCGTACTTCTGATTAATGTAGTCTTGGGAGTTTTTTAGGATAATTGGCTTCAAGCTCACATTCCCTGGCTTGTATACCCCATGTACATTGCCAAAGGCAGCTGCGATGGTGAATAGATCTCCTATTTCTTTCAAATGGCTGTAGGCATAAGCTACTTCCTCTGGCTGGGTGTAGAGTTTGGATGAATCTATATCCGAGTTATCTATGCCATCTTCCTCTCCTCCTGTTACTCCAAGTTCAATTTCTATCGCCATATCCAACTTGATAAATTCCCTGAAATAGGAAGTGCAAACCTCAATATTCTCATGTAGAGGCTCTTCGGAAAGGTCGAGCATGTGCGAACTAAACAAAGGCCTTTTATAGGCGCTATGGTAGGCCTTGCCTGCTGAAAGTAACCCATCAATCCAAGGGAGTAACTTCAAAGCCGCATGGTCTGTGTGGAGAATAACAGGCACCCCATAGGCTTCTGCCATTTGATGTACATGGTGGGCACCGGAAATCCCTCCCGCGATGCTGGCCTGCTGCCTATCATTGGGTAAGCCTTTACCTGCAAAAAACTGAGCTCCCCCATTTGAAAATTGGATGATAACGGGTGAATTTATTTTTTTGGCAGTTTCCAAAACAGCATTTACTGAGTTGGTTCCAATTACATTTACAGCAGGCAAGGCAAACTCATTTTCCTTGGCATAGGCAAATAAATCGCGAAGTTCTTCTCCGTATTTTACTCCAGGTTTAAATTTCATAATGTATTTAGGTTTGATTACTGTTTGATAAAATGCTTTTAAAGTTCGCATTTGGCATCAAATAGCTCAAATATATATATCCCTGGCTGAATTCCACCTAATTCGAGCTCTAAAATCGGAAGGGATAACCTTCCTTCCCCTTCAAAAATGACCCTTCCCATAAAATCTAGCGCACGGTACTGCGCTCCAGTCATTTCCTTGGGTAAGGTCTACAAAAAATCTCCGTTGGCCGTGGTCTTTCCTTCCTTGGTACCGTCCGCATTTCGGAATAAAAGACCAAGTCGATAGATGGTCAGGTTGTTGGGATTGGTAAAAAATGAATTGGGTGTAAGTTCGTAGGTATAGATGTTTGGCAGTCCGTTTACCTTGGTCATCTTGGCTGCAGAAGCAGCAGTTCCCCACTGAAAGGGCACGATATTCCAGGTTGTCGATGCGGGTCCTGCTGTAACTGCTCCAATGTGAATGTAGACATCGCAATTTCAATCCTTCAATCCTGTGGCTCCTTTGGATGCATCGTAAATCATTTTTACAGTGCCCCTGCATTGGGAATAGCTGGCTCAGCAGTCACTTAGGCCATCGCTTGTACTCCAAAAAAGAAGCTAAAACTTAAAAAAAACAGGAATCTTAAAGATGCGGTCATGAAGAATGGGATTAAATAAATAACCGGCATCCGAAGAATGCTCGAATACCGATTAAATCTACTGGATTGAAATTAAATTAAGTCCGATTGGATTCTTAATTTTTAACAAGTGTGTAGGCCCATGCTACTGGCAGGAACGCTCCTAATCGCTCCAGGACTCCAACCTATTGATTACAGACAAAAGGGCTACAGACGATTGATTTGCTGATGTAAAATTAAGAATCCGGTAAGAACATGCGCTTATCGGTTATTTTTATGGGATTTCCTGCAAGGAGGTATCACCAAAGGAAAAAAATAGGATTTAAAGTCAATGCCCCAGCTTGGTCCAGTCCCATTCCTTATTGATATGGGAAATGGCATGGTGCGCAGTGAGATCGTATTGGCAAGGAACGATAGAAATGTAGTTGTTAGCTATTGCCCACTCGTCATTGTCTTCTCCCTTGTCAAAACTCACAAAGTTGCCTGCCATCCAAAAATATTTTCTACCCGCAGGATCAAAGCGCTCGGCAAATTCTTCTTGCCACTTGGCATCAGCCTGCCTACAGATCTTTACTCCTTTAATATCCTCATTACGTTTGGGAGGAAAATTAACATTCAAGGCAATCCCTTTTGGAAAGCCATTTTCCAATACTTGACGTGCAATTTTCTCTATCCATTCCTCCACATGTGAAAAATCTGCCTTGGATGAATAATCGCAAAGACTAAAGCCGATAGATGGATACCCTTCTAAAGCTCCCTCGATGGCTGCGGACATGGTCCCAGAGTAAAGTACGGAGATGGAGGTATTGGAACCATGATTGATACCGCTAACCACCAAATCAGGCTTTCGATCTTTGAGCACATAGTGCTTGGCAAGCTTGACACAGTCTGCAGGAGTACCACTAGATTTGTATGCCAAGACATCCTCAAAAATATCCTCTTCATACAACCTCAAAGTTTGACCAATGGTAATGGCATGCCCCATTCCCGATTGAGGACTATCGGGGGCCACGACCACCACATCTCCCAATTTTTTCATGACAGACACCAATACGCGTATTCCTTTGGAGGTTATTCCATCGTCATTGGAGACGAGAATCAAGGGCTTTGACATGGTTATTCGTTTTTTAATCCGTTGTAATAGGCCGTTATCCGAAGTAGATCTCCACGCTGATCGTATTCAAGGCGATTTTTTCGCATGTAAAGCTCTAGTTCCTTATCATAGCCAGGTAGCAGTTCAAACAATTCTTTTTTCTTGCCACTATACCGTTCCATCCGGCCACTTTTTAAAAAGTAATAGGAAAAGACCAAGCGAAATCCTGTCGCAGTCTGAGATCCCCAAAAAGGGTTCATCCCCATGCCTGCCCAGTTGTTCATCCCTCTGTTATCTGTGGCAATGTATTCCCGACAAAGTAAGGCAATGTGTTCTCCTTGAGTCAAAACTTCAAAGAATATAGGCGTTTCGTACTCTCCATTTAAAGCAAAGGGGAGACTATAGAACTTCCGAATACCCCCATAGATCTCGTCAAAAATATCGAAACTGCTTACATTGGAAGCAGAAAAAGTGATGATTGTCTCTTCTTGAAGCTGTACCAGATTGTTTTCCAAATCGTATTTCACCAAGCCCTTGACTAAACTTCCATCTGCCAAATTTAAAGTCCCCTTATGCCAAATTTGAGAAGGAAATTGATTTCTAGTTTGAGCCCAGCTTTGGGAACTCAACCCCACTAAAATCAAGAATACGTATAGTTTTAATCGTAGCATCTGATATATAAACAGGATGGTTGTCCACAGGTTTTTAAAACTAGCAGCTCTTACCCGATTTAGTTATTTTAGAATGGTATGCCCCATTTTATCCCGCTTTGTTTGAAGGTATTTTTCATTATGAGGATTGGGTTGAACCTCGATCGGAACTTGTTCCACGATCTCAAGACCGTATCCAATTAATCCCACTCGTTTTTGAGGATTGTTAGAGATCAAGCGAATCTTTGAGACATTCAAATCCCGAAGGATTTGAGCCCCTATCCCATAATCTCTACCATCCATGGGTAATCCTAATGCCAGATTGGCTTGTACCGTATCCATCCCCTCCTCTTGAAGTTTGTAGGCCCTTAACTTGTTGATCAAGCCTATGCCTCTCCCTTCCTGGTTCATGTACAAAACTACCCCTTTTCCTTCTTCTTCGACTAGTTCCATCGCGGTATGCAATTGAGAACCGCAGTCACATCTGCAGGAACCAAAAATATCTCCAGTGGCACAAGAGGAATGAACTCGAACTAAAATAGGTTCGTCCTTCTTCCATGTTCCTTTGATTAAGGCCAAATGAATTTCTTGGGTATTGGTTTGTCGGTAGGCTAGTAAATCAAAATTTCCCCAGGCGGTTGGCATATCTACGCCAATTTCTCTAGTAATTAAAGACTCATTCTTCAAGCGGTAAGCAATCAAATCCTTAATTGAAACCAACTTCAGCTGGAACTTTTCACGCACCTTGAACAAGTCATCCAGTCGCGCCATCGTTCCATCTTCATTCATGATCTCCACCAATACCCCTGCAGGTTGAAGCCCTGCTAACCGTGAAAAATCAATTGCTGCCTCGGTATGGCCTGCTCTTCGCAACACGCCACCTCTTTTTGCTTTGAGGGGAAAAATGTGGCCCGGCTTACCCAGCTCGCTGGGATGAATGCGGTCATCAACCAAGGCCTGAATGGTCTTCGCCCGGTCTGATGCAGAAATGCCGGTGGTGCATCCATGTCCCACTAGATCTACAGACACTGTAAAGGGAGTTTCAAATACCGCCGTATTATTACCTACCATTAAGTCTAAGCCTAACTGCTCACAGCGATCCTCAATCAAGGGCGCACAAATTAATCCTCGGCCGTGTGTAGCCATGAAGTTGATTATTTCGGGCGTAACTTTTTCTGCAGCACACACAAAATCACCTTCATTTTCACGGTCATCATCGTCTACGACGATGATAACTTCACCGTTTTTAATGGCCTCAATGGCATCTAAAATGTGATCAAGGGTGTAATTTTCCACAAATTGGGGTGTTGAAAAAGATGGTTTATGATACAAATGTAGCCTGTTTAACTATAAAACTGGAAGTATCTAAAGAAAGTTTGGATTTATCCAATTACAATTCCAAGCTCCTTGTCAATCTTGAGTTTTACTTTTTTTAGCTCCAAATACAGCTCCAATAATTCGCTTACTTTTTCTACTTCTAATTGCAGCTGCTCGGCTTCTTTGATTTTTGCCATCGCTTCTTCCATCATTTTTTGGAGAAGCCGACGTTTTAGCCGCAAAATGGACTTGAACGCCGTATCGGCTAAATCATCGGATTCTAAGGCAATAAAAATCTGAAATTTATCTTTCCAATTGGTGGAAACCTCATGCCTTTGTGTGATCATTGCAATGGCCTCCTGCCTAATCTCAGCATCCCCATGGCTCAGAAACAATTCATCCGATGGCACTTGTCCCAAGGAAACGCTATCTCTATAGAGCTGAAGCATTTTTTGGTAAAGAGGTGTCTGAAAACTAACCTCCTCAATTTCAGAAAGAATGTACTGACAAAAATGGAGCTCCTGCACATCTAATTTTTGCCCACCATAATTCACTAGCAGCCGCAGCATTTCACGCTCCTGTAGCAGCAAGGTACCCGCGGCATTGGCCTCCTCAAGAGGTGGCAAAAGTTGTTCGATGCTGTCTTCAACTGCTTTTTCCTCTTTCGCTCGTTCAAGCTGTTCTTTTTGATTTTTAAGAAGAATTTTATTCAGTTCAGCATGCAGAATTTCCTCCTCGATCCCCAAAAGTCCAGACGCCTCCTTCGCATATACCGAACGGATGATCAGGTCGGGGATTTTGCCAATACTCTGGACCACCTCGCGAATGATTCCTGCTTTTCGGATGGGATCCTTATCAATTTCATCTTGGTAGAGGCTGATTTTGAATCCAATAAAATCTCGACTATTTTCTTTTAGGTAGTCCTGAAACGCTTGAGAACCCACCTTTCTGGAGTAACTATCCGGATCTTCTCCATCGGGGAATACCACAGCTTTTACATTGAGGCCTCCTTCCAACAATAGATCTATCCCTCGCAAGGAGGCCTTGATACCGGCTGGGTCTCCGTCATAGAGCACCGTAACTTGGTTGGTGAACCTTCGGATCAACTTGATCTGCCCATCAGTAAGCGAGGTGCCTGAAGAGGCTACCACATTTTCAATACCGGAGAGATGTAGCGAAACTACATCGGTGTAGCCTTCAACTAAGAAGCAATTGTCCTGATCTCGGATGGCTTTTTTGGCCTGAAATATTCCATAGAGTACATCACTCTTATGGTAAATCGGAGTTTCAGGGGAATTGATGTATTTGGGCTGATTTTTGTCCTTGGTTAGGATTCGCGCACCGAAGCCGATGGCTTTGCCACTGACATTATGGATGGTGAAGCTGACCCGATTTCGAAATCGGTCGTATAGGCGTTCGGCCTCCCCCTCTTTCTGTAAAATCAAACCCGCCTTGAGTAGAATCTCTTCCTGGTATCCCGCGGATTTTGCTGCTTTGAGAAAATGATCCCAGCCATCCAAGGCATAGCCTAGGTCAAACTTCTGAATGATCTGAGGGGTAAATCCCCGCTCTTTGAAATAACTCAGCCCAATGGCCTTCCCCTCGTCGGTTTCTAAATTTTTTACAAAAAATTCCTTGGCAAAATTAACTGCGATAAATAGGCTTTCCCGCTCACTTTGTTCCAAATTTTGCTCAGGGCTCAGATTTGCCTCCTCTTCGACCTCAATGCCATACTTGCCAGCGAGCTGGCGAATGGCTTCTTGAAAACCGATGCCTTCGATGTCCATGACGAATTGGATAGGATCTCCTGCTTTCCCGCAGCCAAAGCACTTGTAAATTTGTTTTGCAGGTGAAAGGGAAAAAGAGGGTGTTTTTTCCTCATGAAACGGGCAACAGGCCCACATATTCTGCCCTTTTTTCTTCAAAGGCAAATAATCCCCTATCACCTCGACGATATCAACGCGATCCTTTACTTTGTCAGTGGTCAGTTTACTAATAGACATAAAGTGGATTAAGATAGTAAAGGTAAGGACTCTTACGGAAAATCGATGCCTCCCGAAACAGAAGAAAATCAATGCTTCGATACAAGTAAAATGCATGCTTAGGTTTTTCTAAGATGCATTCTTGACCTAACTTGCATAAAAATTACAAAGGCCATGCAATTGACTTCTGAATTATTGAAAAAATCCCTTTCCAAAGTCCAAGACCCAGATATTAAGCGGGATTTGGTTTCCTTAGGAATGATTCAAGAGATAGTAATAGAGGGTAATAGAGTAAGGTTTAACGTGGTACTTACCACTCCTGCCTGCCCCTTGAAGGAGGTGATCAAAAATAATTGCTTGGAGGTATTGAACGAAGATTTTGGTTCGGATTGGGAATGGGACATCACTATGACTGCCACCGTAACTACTGTAAGGGATGCAGCACCAATTCTTCCTCAGGTAAAAAATATTATTGCAATCGCCTCTGGGAAAGGAGGTGTTGGTAAATCCACCACCTCAGTAAATTTGGCTGTGGCACTTGCGGAACTGGGTGCCAAGGTTGGATTGATTGATGCCGATATATCAGGTCCGTCTATCCCAACCATGTTCAATGTGGAAGGAGAGCAGCCTGCTGTAAAAAAAGAAGGCGAGAAAAATATCATCGTTCCAATCACTCAGTATGGGGTAAAGATGATGTCTATCGGTTTTTTGACCCCAACAGACAGTGCTGTGGTATGGAGAGGGCCTATGGCAAGCTCTGCGCTACGTCAATTTATCGCGGATGTAGAATGGGGTGAACTGGATTACTTACTAATAGACTTGCCACCAGGTACCTCGGATATCCATTTGACGCTAGTCCAAACCGTCCCAGTAACGGGTGCGGTCATCGTAACTACTCCGCAAAAAGTAGCCCTTGCGGATGCTACCAAAGGATTGAGCATGTTTAGACAAGCTCAAATTAATGTTCCTATCTTAGGTGTTGTAGAAAATATGGCTTATTTTTCGCCTGAAGAATTGCCAGATCAGAAGTATTATTTGTTTGGCAAGGATGGAGGTAAGAAGTTGGCAGAAAAGTACCAGGTTCCTTTTCTTGGAGAAATTCCAATCGTTCAAAGCATCCGAGAAAGCGGAGATTCAGGCTATCCGGCGGTTTTAAAATCGGGACCTATCCAGGATGCCTACCTGAAACTCGCAGAAGAAGTGGCCCGGCAAATTTCGATACGGAACTCTTCTTTTGAGAAAACAGAACTAGTAGAAATTAAACTTTAAGCAATATTTATGGAAGCTGTATTAAGAGAAAAAATTGAGTTTGCCCTAAACACGATTCGACCTTATTTGGAAGCAGATGGCGGAAATGTACGCATCATTGAGCTGACTAAAGATTTTGTTTTAAAAATTGAAATGATGGGCAACTGTGGCTCTTGCCCTATGTCCTCCATGACACTAAAAGCTGGAGTTGAAGAAGCTATTTTGAGATCAATTCCCGAAATCAAAAGAGTGGAAGCAGTAAATCTAACCGTAGCTTAACCATCTTCAGAATGAAAAATACTGTCCAAAATACAGTGAAGTCCCAATTTCTTGCAGTCTTATTTTTTATGTGTTCGTTCACTGTTTTTGGGCAGGGGATTACACTTCAGCAATACCCGGGGAGTGGACAAAGCCACCAAGGTGCTGGTCACAATGAAAAATGTGGACATGTCATTCTCGAGCTTCAGCAAGAAAAGGAAATAGGAGTATTTGGTTCGAAACCCTTTTTTGAAGATTGGATCACTAAAAAGATCGTTGAGAAAAATAGCAAGCCACAGATCATGAAGGTTCAGGCAGAACCACGCGTGATTCCAGTGGTAGTGCACGTGCTACACAACGGGACAGCCGTAGGTGTTGAAGCCAACATCTCGGATGCGCAGATTCTTCAGCAAATTCGAGTGCTGAATGAAGATTTTCGAAGAAAAAATGCAGATGCCATCCTCACCCCCGCGGAATTTCTTCCAGTAGCAGCAGATGCGAATATTGAATTTGTGCTCGCCAAACAGGACCCAAACGGTCTCCTCACCAATGGAATTGTACGGAAACAGGGGCCTAAAACCATTTATGCGCCACAAGATGCAACTTTAATCGGGCAGACCTCCCAATGGAATCCTGAAGAATACTTAAATGTGTGGGTTGTACCTTTAGTGGCGCCTTACTTAGGCTATGCGACCTTTCCCACCTCTGACTTACCCGGACTTAATTTCGCACCATCGGCATCGATTCGTGATGGAGTAACCGTGGATTACCTCTTTTTTGGAACTGGTGCTGGCACAGCTGCCAATACCAATGGAAGAACTGCTACACATGAAGTAGGACATTACCTTGGTTTACGCCACATTTGGGGTGATGGAGGCTGCGAAGTAGATGATTTCGTCCTCGACACACCCAATCAGAACGCTTCCAACAATACCATTTGCAATGAAAACCCAACCCGGTTTTCATGTGACAACAACAACATGATCCAGAATTACATGGATTACACTCCAGATCCTTGCATGAACTTGTTTACCAGAGGACAAGTAGATCGATTTGATGCAGTGCTTGCCAATAGCCCTCGAAGAGCATCGCTGGTCAACAGTCCTGGAACCAAAGATCCGGTTCTCTCGAGTAGAGACGTGTCGTTGTTAAGAGTAGTCACTCCTTCAGATGCTTTATGCCAAACCAGCATCTCACCACAGTTAGAAATTCAAAATAGAGGAAGTGAATTAGTCTCTTCAGTGAGTATTGAATTTAGATGGAACGGATCCTTAATCGAAAGCAAGCAATTTTCAACCAATCTAAAAACTCCAGAGAAAGCAATAGTAAGCTTTTCAGCCTTCGATACAAAAGGATTGGAAAGTGAATTTACTTTTACAATAGTTCAGGTAAATAACGTAGCTGACTTGGTACCTTCAAACAATACGTTAACTACCAAACCTATTCAGCAAGGACAGCTTACGCTTCCATATTCAGTTCCTTTGACCACACTACCTACTACCTGGATCATCGGAAATCCTGATCAGTCCTTGACTTGGGAAAAAACCAATCTTACCATCGATGGAAGTGCTCAACCAGCCCTATTCATACGCCATTTCGAATACGAGGAGTTTGGACAGCTAGACTACTTTGTTTCTCCACAAATTGACCTAACCAAGTATCCAAATGCCCAATTGGTATTTGAAGTAGCTCACGGCCCTTACAATCAAGCAGAGTTCCAAGATGAGTTACTGGTCGCTATCGCTCCGGACTGCAGCGTGGATTTTGACATATTCACACCACCCTATAAGAAAAGTGGCTCAAGACTTCAGACTTCAGATGCTACCGCAGAAGAATTTATTCCTACGAGTAACTCCCAATTCAGAACTGAACTGGTCAACCTCAATGAATTCAAGGATTTAGGTAAAATACGAGTAGCAATTGTGACTAGAAATGCTTTTGGTAACAATATTTTCCTTCGGAATATTCGGGTAGTACCTACAGAAGAATTCAAGTATGACTTGAAGGTTGAAGAAGTGATTGCTCCAAGTCCTGTCAGCGCGGGAACAAATGCACAAGAAATTGTACGGCTTACCAATACAGGTAACCTTCCAATATCTAAATTCTTATTTTCTAGAAATACCAACAATTCAGGAAATCGAGTTTTCCTTGGTTCTGGTACAGCCATCCCTCCAGGGGAATCCATAAATGTTACCATAGCCAAATCCACTACTGCAGGAAAAAATAACTTAAATTTTGGTGTTTCTGAACCGAATTTTGATCAAAACATACCAGCAAGACCTCAAATCAACTGGTACAATCTCGAAAATACGGCTAGACTCGAAGTGCCTTGGAGACAAAACTTCAACAGTAGTACCGACCTAGCACCATGGCTTACCATTAATCCAGAAAGTGATCAGGCTGCATGGCAAGTGACTGCAGTGACGGGAGCAACAGGACCAAACAATGTAGCTCGAATTGAAGATGCTACCAATGGAAACTCGTATTGGATGGCCACGCCTTCTTTCGATTTGTCCGTAAGCCGACAAGCCAGCGTTTTCTTTGATGTTGCCGCCGGTGCTGTAAATCCAGGGACTACACTGTACTTACTTGCCAGTACAAATCAAGGAGAAACGTACAAAGTACTTTGGTCAGATGCGGGTACCGCACTTTCTACTGTAAGCGCAGGAAATGCTAATCCAAACAGTGCTGGGGACTACGAGCGGAAATACGTCAACCTAACCGATTATGCTGGTGAAGGCAAAAAAGACATTCGTTTAGCCTTTGCATTGGATGTGGTAGGAACGCAGAATGCCCCAGTTTACTTGGACAACTTGGAACTTTTCCTAAGTGCAAACCCAAATCCAGTCATTCCAGCGGAAAGGAACACCATCATCTATCCGAACCCGGCTTCTGAATTTGTCAATGTAGCCTTTAATCTTCCAAAAAGAGAAAATGTGACCATTCAGATCATCTCCTCTACTGGTGCCTTGGTACGGGAACTCACCTTCCCAAATACTTTAAACCAAACCTATACGTTTAGTAGAGAGATGTTTACCGCAGGTCTTTATGTTTTCAAAATAAACAGTTCCAGCTTACAAGAAATTAAACGTGTAATAGTCCAGTGATGAAAAGTAAGCCGAAAGATATCTTTCGGCTTACTTTTCATCACTTTAAGCTGATTTTCTAAATTTCGTTCTACGAATAAAGAACTTAAAACTTTGCTAGGCGCTATATTTATACCATGGAATCACTCCTTCCACAGCTAAAAAAAATCGGGCTTCACCTGCTTTTAATTGGGGGCATTTCTCTTACCCTTGGCTTTATTTTTTTAAAAGTCTACCTTCCTTTCTATACCAACCATGGAGAAACCGTTTCAGTGCCTGATCTTTCAGGAATGACTTACGAGGAAGCAGCCAATCTTTTGAAAAGTGCCTCCTTGCAGTATGAAATCTCCCCAGATTCAGGATTCAGGGTGGAAAAGGATCCTTTGGCGATTTTGAAGCAACTCCCGGAGGCAAATGAATTGGTCAAAAAAGATCGAAGGATCTTTTTAACACTTAATTCGCGAAATGCTCCCATTCTAAAAATGCCTAGTCTGCTCAATACGCCCCTGAAAAATGTGCTGGAAATATTGGCTAACATCGGGCTACAGCGAGGAGATATTATCTACGTACCCGATATCGGGATCAATGTTGTCTTGGAGCAACGCTACAGTGGTGCCCCTATCCGTGAAGGAGCTGAGATTGCTAAAGGATCCAAGATTGATTTGGTGGTGGGAGATGGTATGGGAAATCAATCACTTAGTACCCCGAATTTTGTGGGTTTGGAAGAAGAAGAAGCCGAGTTTTTGGCATTAGGATCCGGACTGCGTCTAGGTATAAAAACCTACGGAAAAACTGAATCCATCGCCCCTGGAAGAGTGTTCTTACAAAATCCTTCCGTAGGCTCTGAACTGAAAACAGGGGATTTGATTGATCTTTGGATTTCCAAAAACTAAAACTTTGAAACGTAGCAGGCTATTCCCCTACATCCTCCTCCTTTCTTTGTTGAGTCATGGTGGTCCCAGCCTCGCCCAGTTTGTTACTTTTGGTCCTGCACATCAGCTATCAAAAAGGGAAGATTTAAATCCTGAATCTTGGTCACGGCAAACAGATACAGCCACTATACCCTTTTGGGATGATTTTTCAAAAGGTATCCAAACTAGTAAGTGGATATCCAAAGGCGCCTCCTATACCGAGACGATTGGAAACAAAGCTCCTTCCATCGGCATGGTTCTATTTAACGGTGTGGATGAAGCAGGAAAATCGTACTCCTTGCAGGAAAAAGACCAAGGCGAAGGAGATTTCCTTACTAGCATACCTCTTGATTTGAGCGAAATTGCAGCTGCTCAGCAATCTACTGTCTACCTCAGCTTTTTTTGGCAAGCTGGAGGTAAAGCAGAAGTTCCGGATAGCAACGATCGACTCACCTTACAAATCTTAACCCCTAGCAATATCTGGCTAACTATTTGGGAAAAAAGAGGCGGCCCAACAGTAGATCGGAATCGTTTTATTCAAGAATCCATCCCCATTCGCCCGGAATGGCAGCATGCCAACTTTCAGTTTCGCTTTTTTTCAAATGGAAGACAAAGTGGACCTTTCGATTCCTGGCTTTTGGACTATATCTATTTGAATATTCGACGAAGCAGCACCAACCTTTCCTACCCAGATCGAGCCTTAACCCAAGGGAACACAGTTCGCCTTGGAGACTTTGGTGCCTATCCTTGGGAACTCTTGCAAAAAAATCAAAAAGGAAAATGGTCGACCGCCAAAAGTGAATTTCAAAATCTAGAAAATCGGTTTAAAGCCATGGAGTACTCCGTAACCCTTCGGGACAGCAGTGGGGTTATATTGCTTCCAATTAATAGTACAACTCCATTGAATCCTGTTCCAAATGCGTTGGAAAGAAGAACAATCGTAAGCCGGTCCTTCACCGAAATCCCCTTGCCCGCCAAGCCTACCGAGGTGATTTTTGAAATGGCTTTGATTACTGGGGATGGATTCCTCAGCGAGATAAATGGCAGCGATACCATTCGCTATTCTCAGGTAGATTTTCGTTCCAATGACCGCGTGAGCAGCCGCTTCGCGCTTCGCGATTACTTCGCTTACGACCAAGGAGTGGCAGACTATACGGCCGGGATTAACCAGCGCTCGGGGCAACTCGCTGTTAAATACACCAGTCCAGAGCCTGTCTTTTTGAAGGGGATTTCAATCGACTTTTCAAGTGCTAGACAAGTCAATCAGGTGCTGGACTTGGTCGTTTGGTCTGCACTAGACAAGAAGCCCCTCTACTCCAAAGAAGTCGTTATCCCTGAAAAAATACCTGGACAGGAGCTGCATTATTTTAAATTAGAAGAAGAAATAGCCGTATCAGGGACTTTCTTTGTGGGATTCACCCAGTTCACCAACGACTTCCTCCAGGTTGGCCTGGATAAGGGAAATGATTTCGGAGATCGTATCTTCTACAATGTTGGCGGCGGATGGGTGCAAAATACTGAGGTAGCTGGCTCCCTACTTATTCACCCGCATGTCAGCTTGACAGGGAAGGCAAGGGGAAGTATAGAGACAACAACCTCGCTTCGCATCTACCCTAATCCTACTGTCAGTGAAGTTCAAGTAGAAGGTGAGTTCTCGTCCTTACAGGTATTGGACTCATTTGGCCGAAAGGTATTCCCTTCTCGTATAGCATCCGATAAGGGAGAAGTCCTTAACTTTAAAGATCAACGTCCTGGACTTTACCTAATTTATGTGCAGGGCAATTCAGGTCTACAATCGTATCGAATCTTTGTAAAAAAATAATATGGACGACATTAACGTCAACGAATTAAAGGAAAGGCTAGAAAAAGGAGAGAAATTTCACTTTATCGATGTGCGGGAAGAGTGGGAATATGAGGAAGATAACCTTGGAGCTGACAACATTCCCTTGGGCGAACTTGCGCACCAATTGGAGCAACTTGAAAAAATTAAACACGAGGAAATCGTGATTCATTGCCGTTCGGGAGCACGAAGTGGGAATGCTAAGAAGTTTATGGAGACCAAAGGTTTTACCAAGGTCCGAAATGTACTTGGTGGGATTCTTGCCTACCGCGCCCTTCCCTAGTCAATTTAAAAGTAGAACTATTGATTTTTAGCCTACGCCAAATGGCTGAGGTGAAAAGCAAAACACAAAAATTAGGAGGGCTAACCATCCCAAGACCTTTCTTTTGGTATCCACAGGAATGCTGCCCGAAACCTCTGGGTGGCATATGCCCATTACCCTACCAAGCAAAAAAGCAAAAAATAACCACCCTTGGTACCCTTCCCAGCTCGGCTGAAAGAAAGAAATTGAGTATTGCCCAGCCGCCAGTAAAAGTACTAAGGTAATTCGGTTGAGTTGGGATAAGTCAGACTTCGTCAAACAGAGGTATAAAAAACCAAGGTAAAGTGGGATACGGATCACCAGTTCCTCCACAGGTAAGGAGGGTCGAATCACCCCCATGCCTGCATAGGCAAGGAATGCCACAAAGGCAAGTAGGGAAATGAGCGTATGCCTCCTAGGAAATAAACCAAAAAGTACGTGTCCCCCATCTAGCTGCCCGATAGGCAAAAGGTTGAGCGCAGTAAAGAATAAAGCCAAGTAGCCCGCAAATAAATAAGGATAATGAATCAATTCCGACATAGCGGGCAGACGTTCTGGATTGGCGAGTAACTCTCCCAACCCCCAGAATAAGAGGTTATTTCCCAATTCAAACTCCATCACATCTTCTCCATAGCCTTGGAAATTGGGATCCGCATACTCGGGATGAATTTCATAGAGGTAGTCTGCGGGAGGCAAGGTAACAAAGCCATACACTAATAAACCTAGAGCAAGAACAAATCCTGCCAAGGGGCCCGCGATGCCGATGTCAAAGTATTTTTTACGGCTAGTTACCCTACCCTTCATGCGGATGATCGCGCCAAAGGTGCCAAGCGAGGGACTGCCCAAAAATCCCAACCAAGCTGGAATAAAATAAGGTAGGGTACAGCGCACCTTGTGGTAGATCGATGTGAAGAGGTGGCCCAACTCGTGAACCAGAAGAATGCCAATAAAAGGTGCAGAAAACTGCAGGGAACGTATAAAGTAAGGCCAGGTCAAAGCGGCTTCGCCTGAGGCAAGGATGGATTTTCCATAGACCCATTCCCCACCAGCAAGGGTGGTAGTGATTAGAGTAAGCAGCAGCAAGAGACCATGGATAAGGTATTCCTTGGGTTTATACATCACCAAAAAAGTTTAGCAACGTCTCAGGCCCTACCACCTGTATAGCCTGAATGCCTATCGAAGCTGCACCGTCTACATTGGCTTGCAAATCATCAAAAAAGAGCACCCGATCGGCGGTAGTCCCGAGTTCTAAGAGAAGTTGTCGGTAAATATCCTGATGGGGTTTGGCGAGCCCCATTTCGTGACTATAGAATACCCAATCGAATAAACTATCAAAATTCTCCATGTGGTGCTCGGCACGGAACTGGGCATACACTGCTTCGATATGGATCTCATTGGTATTGCTGAGGATGCCCACTTGGTACTGTGACTTGAGTGCGCGTACCAGTTCGAGGCGGTGGGTAGGAATAGATCCTAGGAGACTATTCCAGTAATAGTCCACCTCTGCATCCGACCAGTTTATTTGAAAATAGCTTCGAAACTCTTGGCGAAAGTCAGCCGAACTAAGTTGACCTTTCTCGTATGCCTTGTGGAAGTCTGAGGCATAGCAGTGATCCACCAGATCGTGCATTGTATTGGGCAGTGCTGACTTCATCAAGTCCATGGCCTGATGATAGTCGATATCAATCAATACATTACCTAGGTCAAAGATGATAAAGTCTACATCAGGCCAGTTTTTCATGCAAAGATAAAGTTGATTAATTGAACTCAAATATGTAACATTGCAGTCCCAAAACCAAGGTGATCAGATCAATTGAGCACATTTTTGGAATGGAGAAACCTATAATTTAGGGCCTATAGCTCATTCGGTTAGAGCAACTGACTCATAATCAGTAGGTGCTTGGTTCGATTCCAAGTGGGCCCACTTCATAATCAGGCACTTACGAGTTTTTTGCTCGAAGTGCCTTTTTCATTTGCACACCATTTGCACAAAAATCACCCCTTAGCTCTAGCCATTTGCATTATAAAGGCCCGGTAGAGGGCTGCTTTTTTGCGACAGGTTAAAAATAGAGTTATAACTTTAACTAAGCGAAAAGAGTATAAAAAAGTCAAAGTTTACAGAAGTCAAGAGGCCATAGGTTCCACTAAAATCAGGGATCTTCCCAAGAAGTAATTGGAAAATTTCTTCAGCAAAAAAAAGTTACTACCAAGAGTATTTTTCCGAAAGTTGGCTCCATTAAATGAATTATATCCTTGGAAAAATTGATTAAACTCAATCACTTCCAGCCGCATCTTTCGTCAAAAGGGGGAGCAAGTCATCCGCCATGGCGGAGGCCTTTTTTGATCTTCATCAAAGGATTTTTTTTTAGGCCATCATGATGGCGAAAGAATGATAGGAGAGGATAACCCTCGTAGTTTTGCTGAAAGAGATATTTCTTGGACATGGCAAGAAGGTTCAAATGATTCATGAAATATTAATGTAGCACTTCATTTAGAAAGTAGACAAACTGAAGTTATGGTTTTTAGACCTCAATTTAGTAATTCTAAAATAGATGATGATAAAGGAGTAGAAAGAGTTTTACAAACTTAATGGACTATCATGAATAATTCTAAAGCAGCAAATGATATAAGAATGAAATTTCCTAAAGTTTTTGATTAACTAGGTTAAAAAATTAAAATTTTCGAAACTTATACAGGGGAACAAAGAGTAATATCTTACCTAATGGCTGGAAAGATTTAGGCGATATGCAAAGTTTTGGTGCTGCATATGATGAAATATATGGTAAAGGCTCATGGATAAAAGACGAGGCAGTTCTGAATAATTATTGGAGAAGAACTGATAGATGGATGATGACAAGAAATAAAGCATTAAGCAGCAAGTAAGATAAATATATTAAAAAAGCCACCATAAGTATCTAAATTACTGGTGGCTTTTTTGTTTGGTGCTTTTAAATATAGATTACATTCAACCTACCAATTTTGAATTTAATTCAATATAACCTCTACTGAGAATTATTTGATTTTCAATTTCAACTTTTTTTAAAATTCTTGAAACTACTACTCTAGATGTACCTAATTTTTCTGCAATTGCTTGATGTGTTATGTAAACCTTTTTTGAACCTAATAATTTTTCTTCTTGCTTAAGTAATTTTATAATTCGACATTCTAAACTTTCAAATGTTAGTTCATTAATCTTTTGCGATAGGTCAGTATAATGACTCATGAAAGAATTTATTATGTATTCGTTCCACTCGGGATATTTTTTAGTCCATTCACGA
>JAQCJI010000103.1 GCA_027593175.1 Bacteroidota bacterium
TTGCGTGGCTAATTACTCCATACACCTATGCAGCCATGTGGTTTGGATTTGCACTTGCTGCGTATTCTGCCATTGCGAACGACAGCATCCAAACCATAGGAACATTTATTGCTTCAAATAATAACAGACCATGGTGGATCTTGTGGCTTTTTATGGGGTTAATTTGGATTGCTACCGTCTTTTATAGTTGGTACACTTTTGGGGGAGATGTAAGTTATGAGCGCTTGACTGTTCCTGGGCTTGAGAAGGCCCCAGAAAGCTTTGAATTTCTTCAATTGGCGGCACCAATAGTGCTTTTGATTCTGACAAGGATGCGGATGCCAGTATCCACTACTTTTCTGCTATTAAATGTATTTACCTACAAAGCAGGAACGATCCTTGAAGTGATGTCCAAGAGCTTTTTGGGCTATGTCTTGGCTTTTTTCGCAGCGATTTTTGTTTGGTTTATTTTAACGCGGTTTATCAAAAATTACCTTAAAGGGAAGCCAAAACCTTACTGGGTGGTACTTCAGTGGATTACTTCAGGGTTACTTTGGGCAGTTTGGATTATGCAAGACGGAGCTAACATCGCAGTTTTTCTGCCAAGACAATTATCTACTGTCGAATTTTCAGTTTATGCAAGCTTCGTTTTTTTTGGCTTAGGTTTCCTTTTCTATTTAAAAGGGGATAAAATTCAAGAAATAATTACAGAAAAATCGAATATTACCGATGTACGTGCCGCCACAATTGTGGATTTGGTCTATGCTATTATTCTCTTTTATTTTAAAATCTACAGCAAAGTACCGATGAGTACTACCTGGGTGTTTATTGGTTTATTGGCGGGAAGAGAACTTGCGATTGCCGTTGGTAAGCATGGAATAGTAAAAAGAAAAAATGCTCGGCTATTGCACGCATTCCAATTGGCAAAAAAAGATCTTCTTAAAGCCTTAGTCGGATTGGTGATATCTATAATTTTGGCGATGATGATCAACAAAGGGGTAAGAGAGCAAATTTTTGCTTTATTTTATTAGGCCAATCATCTTGGAGCTCTACAGCCACGACTACTTTATGAACGAAGCCTTCAAGCAAGCTAAACTAGCTTTTGAGGAAGGAGAAGTGCCTGTAGGGGCAGTAGTCGTTTCAAA
Source organism: Bacteroidota bacterium (assembly GCA_027593175.1). Classification (GTDB taxonomy): domain Bacteria; phylum Bacteroidota; class Bacteroidia; order Cytophagales; family Cyclobacteriaceae; genus Algoriphagus. The sequence goes on from JAQCJI010000103.1 coordinate 1,125, forward strand.
AAATAAAGTGATTGCAAGGGCCTACAATCAAACTGAAAAATTGAATGATGTGACGGCTCATGCAGAGGTTTTGGCAATCACTGCCGCTGCGAACTATCTGGGTGCAAAATACCTCAACGAATGCCGTCTCTATGTGACCCTAGAACCTTGCCCCATGTGTGCGGGGGCATTGTATTGGGCTCAATTAGGGGAGCTTTACCTTGGAGCCAAAGACTCTAAGAGAGGCTATCGGCAATGCAATACCCACATGCTTCATCCAAAAACAAAAGTGACCGAGGGACTGATGGAAAAGGAGTCGGAACAACTTTTACTTGATTTTTTCCAAAGGCTTCGAAAAAAGACTTCCTAAGACAAGAGAACTTTTTCTTTAAAAGGCTGGTTTAGAAAGTATGATCATCTCAACTAGTTCATTTATTTCACATTAAAACCTAAACTTATGGCTTTTCAACTCCCAGTCCTTCCTTATGCACTTGATGCATTGGACCCACATTTCGATGCGCGAACCATGGAAATTCACCATGGAAAGCACCACAATGCTTACGTGACTAACTTAAATGCTGCAATCGTAGGAACAGATCTTGAAGTCAAGTCCTTGGAAGAGCTGATGAAGGTGGCAGGATCAAATACCGCTGTGAGAAATAATGGTGGTGGACATTGGAACCATAGCCTTTTTTGGCAAATTCTTTCTCCAAATGGAGGGGGCCTCCCTACTGGAGTACTTGCTGCTGCAATTGATGCGAAATTCGGCTCTTTTGATGCTTTTAAAGAGACTTTTAATAAAGCAGGGGCTACACGATTTGGCTCAGGCTGGGCTTGGCTCTGCGTAGATACCAAAAAAGAACTTTGTGTGTGCTCCTCACCCAATCAAGACAATCCCCTCATGGATGTGTCAGATTGCCCAGGTACCCCTATCCTAGGCCTAGATGTTTGGGAGCATGCCTACTACCTACACTACCAAAACAGACGTCCAGATTACATCGCGGCGTTCTGGAACCTGGTCAACTGGGAGGAAGTAAGCAAGCGTTACGCAGCTGTGAAGTAAACCCATCCGCAACCCGCGATTCAGTAGCTTATTAGGGGATTCTTAAGGAGTTTTTTGTTCTATTCTGAAAAAATCACTGTTCGCAAATGGGACAGTATGTTTTTCTGGAGTTCTACAAACTCCCTTTTTTGCCCTTCTTCTCTATTTTTTTCTTTCTGGCACAACTTTTTTATAAAAATTTGCATCTACTGGAAAACTAAACCAACTATTTGCTTCATGAAGACCCGTCACTTTTTATTCTTAGCCTTCTTTATCTACCTACCAATACAAGCTTGCCAAGATGCTCTGGAAGAGACTGAAGCGCAAAGCAATTTATGGGGGGTCAAGGCTGTTTTTCCCACGGAAGAAGTAATCAAAGAAAGTTTGATGCTTACCGATGGTAAAAATTTTAAAAAGCCTGCTTAAGGTACGATGTCTTTTCTTCCGGCACCATTTGGCGATGCCTGAGCCGCAACGGTAATCAATGACCTCCTTGCCTTTTGATTACTTCTTAAAGTGGTATAAGAAGATGAGTAATCCTGCAAAAGCAGGCTTTTTTAGATCCTTGATTTCCAATTTCACTTCTACTTCCGCTTTAATGGTTCCTCGGAGATTGTTGATATTTTTTAAAGAAGCCACCAAGCGAACCTCACTATCTACTGCAACTGCCTGTGCAAAGCGAAGGTTTTCAATCCCATAGTTGATCATCATCTTGAGGTTGTTGACCTGTACTATTTGTTCCCAGAGGTAGGGGACAATGCTTAAAGTGAGGTAGCCATGCGCAATGGTATTTCCGAAGCTGCCCTCGGCTTTTGCTCGGACTGGATCTGTATGGATCCATTGGTGATCCAGGGTCGCCTCGGCAAAACGATTGATCTGCTTTTGGGTTATTTGAAAATAAGTTGAGGCGCCGAGTTCTTTTCCTAGATAGGATTCAAATTCTTCAAAGCTACCAATTGCAATAGGGGACATAGGTGGGGAGGTTTAAGAGATATTGAAGTCGAAAATAGGAAAAAGTAAGGAAGTGAATTTTTCAATCTTTAAAAAAGTTTCATCTTCGTCCTTTCTAGTACCTATACCCCACTTTAATTTTCATCAATGACAAACTATGTGCATGGTTTTGATCCGGAAGAGCAGTTGCGCCTAAAAGAGCAGGCTGAATTCTTAGCACCTATGGTTTACAAGGAGGTGGACTTCAGTGGCTGTAAAAATCTACTAGAAGTAGGCAGCGGAGTTGGTGCGCAAACACGTATTCTGCTAGAAAGATTTCCTGACCTCCAGATCACCTGTGTGGATTCCTCCGTGGTACAGCTAGTTCAAGCACGAATTAACTTGGCATCATTTGGGGATCGTGTTCGTTTTGTGGAGCAGGATGGTTGTGCACTCCAGCTTGTAGAGCGATTTGATTCTGCCTTTGTTTGTTGGACCTTGGAGCATGTTGCCTCACCGCTGCAGCTACTAGAAAAGCTCAAGGACCACCTTCAGGTAGGAGCTTTGGTGTATGTTACTGAAGTATTTAATTCCAGTTTATTTACTTCCCCAGGCTTCCCTCATCTACACCACTACATCCACTTGATGAATACCTATCAGCGAAAAATTGGTGGTAATCCTGATGTAGGTATTGAATTGGGGAATCTACTATCTTGGGCGGGCTTCTCATCTTTTTCTATTCGGTTTGATGGATTTTACCTAGATAAGCGAAGTGGAGATTCTCGAAAAATCTTTACTTCCTATTGGATAGAATTGCTAAAAAGTGCTGCGCCTGCTCTCCTAGAATCAGGAGAATGCTCTCTTCGGGCACTAAAGTTGATGGAAGAAGATTTAGAAAAAATAGGCAATGACGAAAATGCTATTTTTTTCTACCAATTTGTACAAGCAAAAATCACCCTTTAATTCTCGTAGATGAAAGTTATTCGCTGGATTGGAAATTTTATTTGGAAGTCCGCCTTGTGGTTTTTTGGACTTTCGATTGGTCTAGTCATTATCTACCGATTCGTACCCGTTCCAATTACTCCACTTATGGTCATTCGATTGGTAGAACAAGGGTTCGATCCAGAAAAAGATCTGCGGTTGGTTAAGGACTGGGTGCCCATTTCAGAAATGTCAAAGCATGCTCCACAAGCGGTGTATGCAGCTGAGGATCAAAAATTCATGGATCATCATGGATTCGATATGGAAGCGATGGAAGAAGCTTGGGAAAACAATAAAAAAGGGAAACGCATCAAAGGAGCGAGTACGATCACCCAGCAGACCGTGAAGAACGTGTTTTTGTTGCCTTCAAGAAGTTATGTTCGAAAAGGGCTAGAGGCCTATTTTACGGTATTGGTAGAATTGATTTGGTCCAAGGACCGGATCATGGAAGTGTACCTTAATGTCATTGAAATGGGTAATGGGATATATGGAATTCAGGCAGCCTCACAAACCTTCTTTGATAAGGATGCTGCCAAACTTTCCAAGGGTCAAGCAGCCTTGATTGCAGCGGTATTACCCAACCCTAGACGCTGGAGTCCGGCAAGGCCCACTTCCTATATTAAGGGTCGGCAAGGCTGGATCATGAGGCAGATGAGTAATCTTTCGCCTACTGGTTTTGGGAAGTAAATTTTAATATTAGATGCTAAAATATAAAAAAATTAAGAAGCGTATTTTTCAGTAAGTAATTTTTTGTTTTAGATGAAAAGTGCAGACCTGCTTTTGTCTATAGTTTCCAAATAAAATTTTAAAAACAAGAAAATTGTCGAGCAAAAAAAATATTCTTCTATAGAAGTTTCCGTTTCTAATTTTT
>JAQCJI010000104.1 GCA_027593175.1 Bacteroidota bacterium
CACGTCTACGCCGATGCAGGCCTGGGGGAGTAGAGTTTTGATCTTGCTTACCCGATCTTTGTAGAGTTCGCGGAGGTAGCGGCGCCCCATTTTCCGCAAGATCGTATTCGATCCTGATTGGAGTGGGATATGGAAGTGGGGTACAAATCGCTTCGAGCGCGATACAAATTCAATGATCTCGTTGGTGAGCAGGTTGGGCTCGATGGAAGAAATTCGGAAGCGGTCAATGCTTTCCACCTCGTCCAGGGCCATCACGAGGTCGGCAAAGCGTTCTTCCCGCTTACCCTCCACAATCCCAAAGTCCCCAATATTCACACCCGTGAGCACCACTTCCTTTACTTCGGTGGCGGCAATATCACGAGCTGATGCTAAGATGGAGTCGATAGTTGAACTCCTACTTTTTCCCCTTGCGAGAGGGATGGTACAAAAAGCACAGCCGTAGTTGCAGCCGTCCTGTACCTTCAAGAAAGTGCGTGTGCGGTCGTGCAAGGAGTAGGAGGTCTCAAAGCTATTCGCTGCAGCGATTTCGCTGGCAAACACCTTAGTCTCTTGTTCCTTGGCAAATCCGTCGAGCAACTCGAGTAAACGGAATTTTTCTGCAGCGCCGAGCACGGCATCTACCCCTTCGATCTCTGCAATTTCGGTGGGCTTGAGTTGTGCGTAGCATCCGATAATGGCCACATAGGAGTCTGGAGAGATTTTTTTAGCCTCTTTAACCAACTTTTTACACTTCTTGTCTGCATTGTCGGTGACCGAACAGGTATTGATGATGTAGATATCTGGGTTTTCCTGAAAATCCACTTTCAGGAAGCCCTTTTCTTCAAACTGCCGAGAAATGGTCGACGTTTCGGAGAAATTTAACTTGCAACCCAAGGTGTAAAAGGCAACTTTTTTCACTGCGTAAGGAAAAGGTTTTCGGAAGCAAAGGTAGGCAATCCCTCCGTTTTTACAATTCTCGCAACTTGGGTAGTTAAAAATGTATTTTTTCAGATTTTTAGGTAAAAAAGAAGCTGAAAATTAAAAATTAGATAAAAATTCTGGAAAAAGGCTTTAAAAATTACCCAATTTGGAAAATCAATCGATAAATTTCTATTTTTGTAGGGTAAAATTTATCCCACAAATCTTTTTCCTATGGCAACACTCAGACAAAGCGCATTGGCGATGGTTCAGGCCAGGCCAAGAATCCCCGTAACCCCACCTTCTTCTAAGATTTCAGACTTTTTTGGCGCCAACGTATTCGGTAACCAGCAAATGAAAGAAACCTTGGCTCCTTCCGTATTTAAAAAAGTAATGGAAGCGATTGATAAAGGTTCTAAAATTGATCCAGCTACAGCAGAGGAAATTGCTTCCGCAGTTAAAACCTGGGCTATAACAAAGGGAGTAACGCACTACACGCACTGGTTTCAGCCGCTAACGGGCACTACTGCGGAAAAGCATGACTCCTTCTTTGACATGTATTCAGGGATGGAGAAATTCAAAGGCTCCGCCCTTGTGCAGCAAGAACCCGATGCTTCTTCCTTCCCCAATGGGGGTATTCGCTCCACCTTTGAGGCAAGAGGCTACACGGCTTGGGATCCTTCCTCTCCGATCTTTGTGTTTGAAAAAACGCTTTGCATCCCCACTATCTTCGTTTCCTACACCGGCGAGGCGCTCGATTACAAAACCCCACTCCTCAAGTCCATAGAGTCTATCAACGAAGCATCTATAGCCATTTGCCAATTGTTTGACCGCGATGTACGCAAGGTTTCCCCATCTTTGGGTATCGAGCAAGAGTATTTTGTGGTAGACAAGGCCTTGTATGCGGCCCGTCCTGACTTAGTGATGGCAGGAAGGTCTGTCTTTGGCCACACCCCAGCTCGAGGTCAGCAGCTGGAGGACCATTACTTTGGTTCCATCCCTTCGCGAGTCAAGGACTTTATGATGGACTTTGAAATTGAAGCCCATAAATTGGGAATTCCCGTTTCTACCCGTCACAATGAGGTGGCTCCAGGCCAGTTTGAGGTAGCTCCTATTTTTGAAGAAATCAATAAGGCCAATGACCATAACCAGTTGTTGATGGATGTGATGGATAAGGTGGGGGACAAGCACAGCTTGAAAGTTTTGCTTCACGAGAAACCTTTTGCAGGTGTAAACGGCAGTGGCAAGCACAATAACTGGTCCTTGATCACCGATACCGGAGTTAACTTGTTTCAGCCAAGCAGCTCTGCCCGAGAAAATTTGCAGTTCCTCGTATTCCTAGTGGCTACCGTAAAGGCTGTATATGACCATGCTGACTTGCTTCGTGCGAGCATTGCATCCGCTTCCAACGACTTCCGTTTGGGTGCCAACGAGGCTCCTCCCGCGATAATGTCTATTTTCTTGGGTGCTACGCTTTCCGAGTTGCTCGATGAGTTGGAGAAAAATGGCAACGTGAAGATTGAGAAAGGCGACAACATGTACATGAAGCTGGGCATTACTAAGATCCCAGAAATAATCCTAGACAACACCGACCGCAACCGTACTTCCCCTTTTGCCTTTACGGGCAACAAGTTTGAATTCCGCGCTGTGGGTTCCTCTGCCAACTGTGGCGGGCCGATGACTACGCTGAATGTAATTGTGGCTGAAGTCCTTCGCGATTTGTACAAGGATATTGAGAAAGAGATGGAAGCGGGCAAGGAGAAGAAAATTGCCATTGTGGATGTCTTGCGTAAGTACATCAAGGATTCCAAGAAGATTCGTTTTGAGGGAGATGGTTATTCTGAAGAATGGGCGAAAGAAGCTCAGAAGCGTGGCTTATCCAACTTCAAGTCAACTCCAGAGGCTTTGGATGTGTACACCAAGAAAAGCACCAAGCAGTTATTTGAGAAGCACAAGGTATTGAACCACGTGGAGGTGCATGCACGTCATGAGATCGAGTTGGAGGCTTACATCAAGAAAGTGCAGATTGAGAGCCGTGTGATGGGGGATTTGGCCTTGAATCACATCATTCCTACAGCGATTTTGTATCAAAACAAGTTGATCGAAAACGCAAATGGATTGAAAGGATTAGGCTTAGATCACACCGCAGCTTTGGATAGCATCAAGGAAATCTCCAAGCACTTGGCCACTTTGCAGATCGATGTCAATGCGATGACCCAGGCACGCAAACAGTTAAACAAGGAAGATGATGTGACCAAGCGTGCGAAGGACTACCAGTCAAAGGTGAAGGAAGCCTATTTTGACAAGATCCGCTATGCGGTGGACAAGCTCGAGTTACTCGTTGACGACGAAAGCTGGCCATTGGTGAAGTATAGAGAGTTATTGTTTATTAGATAAGTTTTAAAGCCCCGTAGTACGGGGCTTTTTTTTTAGGTTTTTTTTCACGCTGATTTTTAAAGAAAAGGAACGCAGATTTATTGATTGAAGGATCTTGATGATGCCTAGATCCGAAGGATCTATACAATTATGACCCCCGGTGTAACCGGGGGTAAAGGATAGGTAAGTGCCTCAGAGCCCCGAAGGGGTGATACTAAAAAAAGTATCGCCGCCTTCGGGGCTCTGGTCAAATTTTCTTCTACTTAACCACGGGTTTCCCCGTGGTTATAATTGTTTCGCCTCTACGAGGCTAGATCCGGAGGATCGTTACAATTATAACCCCCGGTGCAACCGGGGGTGTGGGAAGTTATATAGTATTGGTGAACCCCGAAGGAGTGATACTAGTTTTGTATCGTTCCCGCAATACTGTGGGATAGGCATCTACAAGTGGTCATGATAGATAATAAATATCTTTAACCTTTAACTTGCCTGCCGCAGGCAGGCATATTTTAACACATTTTGCCCTAAAAAATCCGAAACAACCTAAAAATTTCCCTGCTACACATTTTTTTCTGCCCCAAATCTGACTTCTAAATCCTTCATTTTTAAACCAAAATTGAAACAAAATTTTCAAAAATGGGTAACAACATGTTTTCTTCGCAAAAATCTAAAAAAAAACCTTTTTTATTTCGAAAACGAATGAGTACTTTTATAACTCAATCACTGGGATTCCATGCTTGACTCTTTAATTACCTCCAAAACGCGGCAGAAGCTTCTCGTGAAATTCTTCTCCAACCCCAAAAATATGGGGCACCTTCGTGGTTTGGCGGAAGAGTTTGGGGAATCCACCAATTCGATCCGAAAGGAACTTAACAACCTTTGCGAAGCGGGTCTTATTCTGAAATCAGAAGACAAAAACCGCATCGACTACCAAGCCAATCCGGACCACGCTCTATTTACCAACCTGCAGGACCTGATCCAGAAATACCTGGGTTTGGACAAGCTCATCTTTGCCGTGCTCGAACGCATGGGACAGGTGAGCCAAATCGCTTTGGTGGGGGATTATGCTCGGGGGATTAACTCTGGGCGCATCGAAGTACAGATTACTGGTTATCAACTGAACGAAGACTATCTAGTACACGTCTCCCAAAAGTTGAAAAGCCTAATTAATAAAGAAGTCGTTTTCGAGGTCCGGTCCAGCATCACCGACCCGGAAGCGCTTTTGCTATATAACCAAGCAGTAAGGTCCTAAGGAGCTTTCTGCTTTTTTATTTCCAATCCCGCTAGGCACAATTTGTGACTGAGAGGGCGGAGCCGTGCAAATCCAAAAGGTTTAACCACGAATTAGACGAATTAAACAAAGAACATAGTTCTCGAATTCAGTAATCTTCTATACCCTTTGGCTTCTTTGATTGATTAAAAAGCCGCGTCCCGCGGAATTTGACGAATACTTCAACAAAAAAGAAAATAGTTACTTCCTCAACTCAATTCAATTCGTCAAATCTCACCTTTAGGTGGTTTAAAAATTAATT